>CAMDFJ010000058.1 GCA_945897435.1 Candidatus Kuenenia stuttgartensis
GGCGATCGCCGATCGGCGGGTTGCGAGCCAGGCCGCGAATCCGACGTTGGCAATCACGGCCGCGATCAGGAGCCCCACCACCGGCAGGATCAGCCGTCGCCTGAGCGAGGTGTGGGAAAGTTCCGCGGACATGTGACAAGTGTCGCCGAAACGCCGGGCAGGTGCCATGCAGCCCGGCAGCGGGCCGAACGGGAGCGTCGACGAGTCGCCTACCCGAGGCGGGCGAAGATGCGGATCAGCACGATGAGCGTGACGGCGCCCGCGGTGGCACGGATCAGCCGTCCGATCATGCCGCTGGCCGCGAGCCCGAGCAGATCGAAGAGGAAGCCGCCGAGCAGGGCCCCGGTCACGCCGACGACGAGGTCGCCGAGGAGCCCGAAACTACCGCCGGTCATGATCTGTCCGGCGAGCCAGCCGGCCGCGAGTCCGATGAGCAGAAACCAGAGAATGTGCATGGAAGAGGTCACCTGCGACACGAGGCCGCCCGGTGGATTCGAGGAAAATTGACCCGACTCGTTAGAGTTTCAGTATACGTCCCCTGGAGGGGCGGAACCCCGACCATTCAAAGGAATCTCCGATGCACGTGATTCAGGGCCTTCTCTCCGTCCTCGGCCGGCTATTGATCGCGACGATTTTCATCATGAGCGCGGTGGGCAACAAGGTTCCAAAATTCGATGCCGTTGCCCAGTACATGGCCGCAGAGGGGGTGCCTCAGCCCAAAATTCTGCTCGCCGGTGCGATCGCGTTTCTGCTGCTTGGCGGCCTGTCGATCGTGCTCGGCTACAAGGCCCGGATCGGCGCCCTGCTGCTGCTCATCTTCCTCGCCGCGGCCACCTACTACTTCCACGATTTCTGGAAGGCACCGGCCGAGAAGCAGCAGTCGGAGATGATCCAGTTCATGAAAAACCTCTCGCTGATGGGCACGATGGTATTTCTCATCGCCAACGGTGCCGGACCTTGGAGCCTCGACTCCATCAAGAGGCACAGGGATGACGAGTCGGGGCAGGCTGGGGGACGTGGGACGGATTGAACTTCTGAATTCGCGATGCGTACAGTTCTTCAACCTCAGGAGGACCGAAGCATGGACGCGCACTTCAACGAGTATCTGGCGGCAGTGGCTGGGATGGTGGATCTCTACGGGGAGCCGCAGGCCGAACAGGCCACAGGTGGAGAGGATGAGACCACGGTTGAACTGGGATCGGCCTGCGGTACCGAGGAACGGGTGACGTCCTTTCTCGACCGCTGATCCCAGTTGCAGGCTGATTACAGGCTGGGCCTCATTCTGGCCTCGGTTCCCGGGATATGCGCCAGGCCCCATTCGGCGATGCTCCGGAGCACTGGCAGCAGCGAGCGGCCCTTCTCGGTAAGCCTGTAGCCGTTGCGGCCGGCGGCGTCGGACGGCTCGGATCGCTCGGCCATTCCGCCGCGAACCAGTCGCTCCAGTCGATTCGCGAGGATGTTCGTCGCGATCCGTTCGGGAGATGATGACTGGTCTCGGCGTGCGCACGCAGGACTTGTGCGGCTCCCAAAACCGGACGGCATCGCAGCCGCCCTTAGGATACGATTGCGTGAGCCACCTGTATCAATTGCAACAAAGGAGTCTCCATGAGCGAACACACCTACAAAATGATCGAACTGGTTGGGTCATCTCACACCAGCATTGAAGACGCCGTGAAGAACGCCGTGGCGAGGGCGGCAGTCGACGAAAAGAAACTTCGTTGGCTCGAAGTGTTGGAAACCAGAGGGCATATCGAGGACGGCAAGATTGCCCACTGGCAGGTGACGGTGAAAATCGGGGCGACTCTGGACTGACCTGCCGCGAAAGAGGCCAAAGCTCCCCGAGTAGGATTCGAACCTACAACCTACCGGTTAACAGCCGGCCGCTCTACCGTTGAGCTATCGGGGAATGGGTTCAGAAATGCCCGTTCAAAATAACGTATCGCAGATCTGAAATCGATACGCACCGGGGGAGATCCGGTTAATCCGCTGGTGGCGACCGCCTCTTTTCGAGCAGGACACCGTTCCCCTTGGCGTTGTATTCGATGCGGGTCATGAACGACCGCATCAGCATCACGCCGCGTCCGTTGGGGGCCTCGAGCCGGTCGTCGAGCCGGCAGTCTGGAACGCTGGCCGGGTCGAATCCGGGACCCTCGTCTGTCACCTCGACGCGGGCAAGTTCGGGGGAAACCATGCAGGAGACATGAACCTTCTTGGCAGGGTCGAGTTTGTTGCCATGGATGATGGCGTTGACGATCGCCTCTTCGGCGGCGAGATGAATGCTGAAGATGTCGGACGGGGGCCAGCCGTGGACCCCGAGGTGCTCGAGCAGATCCTCGGTGATCAGTCGGCTCGCCCCCCGTTCGCTCGGAAGATCGACCTCACGCTGCCAGGACCCGGAATTCATGCCAGCAGTTGTATCGCTATGGGCGTGTCGATCGGATGGCGGGTGATGTTGCATGATGACGGCCCGTATTCACCGGACAAGTTTCAGGCCGTCAGGCGAAGGCGGAGATCGCCTCGGCGTCGTCAGCGCGGATGTCAAACACCTTGTTGAGCTTCGTGATCTGAAAGACCTCGAAGATCTCCGGCCGGATGTTGGAGAGTTTGAGCCGACCCTTGGCGGCCTTCACCTTGCGGTCGAGCGTGATCAATTTTCCCAGGGCGGCACTGGAAAGAAATTCGACATTGGCGAAGTTGAGCAGGATGCTGCGGCGGTTGTCCTGCTCGACGAGTCCGAAAAGCTCGGCGCCGAGTTCCTGGATGCTCGCCTCGTCCAGAATTTTCTTGTCGAGGAACTTCACGACCGTGACTTCCCCGACCTTCGCGACGTCGATTCTTCGATGGGCTGCCATGCAACTCTCTCCGAGCCTGCCAGCCGCGCGCCTCAAGACCGTGCGCCGGCCAAAAGCATGAGCCTAGCCGTTTGCAACGCCGTTTGCCATCCGACCGTCTCGATGCAGCCGAGGCGGGCGGCAGACTGTGGCGAACTCCCGGGGGCTTTGAACCCTGGGACCGAGAGAGCCCCGATCTATGCCCAGCACGGCCCAGCACGAACCGGACACTGCCAAACTGGCAGCGCAGGACGGGGCCGTCAGAATACCTATGAGGTGGCTGTTCACGGGGATTTTCGCGTTGAAATTCACGAAATTGAAGTGAATGCCGGTCTTCCGGCGCGCCAGTTGCTTGTCTGCCGGCCGCTGGTCTGATGGTAGCCGCAGGCGGCAGCCCTCCAGCCGGATTCCCTTCAACCCTTCCCTTTCAAAACTGTCAGAGGTCTTCGAGATGTCAGCGAGTGCGACCAAGTCCGCAAAGCGGAAATCGAGTCTGATCCCCTTGGGCGACCGGGTGGTCGTCGAACGCGAAGAGGGCGAGCAGAAGACGGCGGGCGGCATCCTGCTGCCCGATTCGGCCAAGGATAAGCCGGCCCGCGGTGTCGTGGTGAGCGTCGGCGAGGGTCGGCTCTCCGAGAAGGGCCAGCGTCATCCGCTCCAGGTGAAGCCCGGTGACCGGGTGGTGTTTACGAGCTATGCAGGCGAGCCGTTCAAGGTCGGCGACAGCGAACTGCTGCTGATGCGTGAGGACGACATCCTCGCGATCCTCGGCTGATCAGCCGGCCTTGACGTCCCGACACAAGATCCATTCGTCCAGAATCCAGAGCAGACAACCCTCCAGAGGAGATTCGATCCATGGCCAAGATGATGGTATTCGACCAGGAAGCGCGGGAAGCGATGCGTCGCGGTGTCGCCAAGCTCGCCCGGGCTGTGAAGGTGACCCTCGGCCCCAAGGGCCGCAACGTGATCCTCCAGAAGAGCTTTGGCTCGCCCACGGTCACCAAGGACGGTGTCACGGTCGCCAAGGAGATCGACCTCGAGGATGTCTACGAGAACATGGGCGCCCGGATGGTTCGTGAGGTCGCCAGCAAGACGAGCGACGTGGCCGGCGACGGCACCACCACCGCCACCGTGCTTGCCGAGGCAGTCTTCAATGAGGGTCTGCGGGCCGTCGTCTCGGGCTGCAATCCGGTCCAGATGAAGGCCGGCATCGAAAAGGCCGTCGAGGAGATCACCGCCCGTCTCAAGGAGATGTCGATTCCGGTGAAGGGCAAGAAGGAGATGGCCCAGGTCGCCGCCATCGCCGCCAACAACGACATGGAAATCGGCGAACTGCTCGCCGAGGCCATGGACAAGGTCGGCAAGGACGGCGTGATCACGGTCGACGAGGGGAAGAGCCTCAAGACGGAGATCGAGTTCGTCGAGGGGATGCAGTTCGACCGCGGCTACCTCTCTCCCTACTTCGTCACCAATCCCACCCAGATGCAGTGCGTGCTCGAGGACTGCTACATCCTCGTCTACGAGAAGAAGATCTCGAGCGTGAAGGACATCGTTCCGATGCTCGAGGCGGTCGTGAACGCCGGAAAGCCCCTCCTGATCGTCAGTGAGGAGGTCGACGGCGAGGCCCTGGCCACGCTGGTCATCAATCGACTCCGCGGCACGTTCCAGGTCTGCGCCGTCAAGGCTCCGGGCTACGGCGATCGCCGCAAGTCGATGCTCGAGGACATCGCGATCCTGACCGGTGCCACCGGAATCTTCGAGAACCTCGGCATGAAGCTCGAGAACCTCGGCCTGGCCGAACTCGGCCGGGCGAAGAAGGTGATCGTCGACAAGGACAATACGACGATCATCGAGGGTGCCGGCAAGACGGCCCAGATCAAGGCCCGGATCGAGCAGATCCGCCGGGAGATCGAGGCCGCCACCAGCGACTACGATCGCGAGAAGCTGGAGGAGCGGCTGGCGAAACTCGCCGGCGGCGTGGCCAAGATCAATGTCGGCGCCGCGACCGAGAGCGAGATGAAGGAGAAGAAGGCCCGCGTCGAGGATGCGTTGCACGCGACCCGGGCGGCCGTCGAGGAGGGGATCCTGCCGGGTGGCGGTGTCGCCCTGCTGCGGGCCAGTTCGCAGGTCAAGCCGAAGGGGCTTTCGGACGATGAGGCGGTCGGGTTCAACATCGTGATCCGCGCGGCCCGGGCCCCGGTGACGATGATCTCCTCGAACGCCGGACAGGATGGCTCGATCGTCTGCGAGAAGGTTCTCGCCGGCAGCGGCAACTTCGGCTACAACGCCGCCACGAACGAGTACGAGGATCTGGTCAAGGCCGGCGTGATCGACCCCACCAAGGTCACCCGGACGGCCCTGCAGAATGCGACCAGCGTCTCGACGCTCCTGCTCACGAGCGACGCCCTGATCGCCGAGAAGCCGAAGGAACAGAAGGCCAAGGCCGCCGCGGGCCATGGCGGCGACTACGACATGTATTGAGATTGCCACCGGCGTCTCAGCAAAAACAGACCGGGGCGTCCGTTGGGACGCCCCGGTTTTTTTGTGGTCTTTCGGCAGGGCGTCTCGTCAGATATTCGCTGCCAGAGGGCTCAGCGGAGGTCATGCAGGTGCGTTCGCGGCCCCGACCCTGAAAATGAGCGGAGCGGAGAGCGTGCTCGTCGCCCCCGATCGTGCGATGGCCTGGGCATAGATCCCGTGGAGGCCGTTGGAAAGACTGCCAGATGCGGGAACTGTGAACCTCCAGGCGCCCCGAGCGTCGGCCGTCACCACGCCGAGTTCAACCGCTGCCTGACTGGCCGACGCGACGAAGATCCGGACCTCGCTTCGGGGCTTCGCAAATCCACCGAGGATCGGCGTCGAAGAGGCTGTCTTGACCGGGCTGCCAAACTGGGAACTCGGCAGGGGATCGATCAGCAGCGGACGAGATGGCCGGGTGATGCCCGCCTCGATGACGATCTGGATCTGCCGCGAGGGGCCGCTCATGTTGCCGGCCAGATCGGTGGCAACGGCGCTGACAAACCTCGCTCCTGGGGCCAGAGGCCGATCGGACTGGATTTGAAACTGACCGGTCGAGGCGTCGGCGGTCGCGGTCCCGATCGAGCGGCCGCCTGAGATCAATCGGACCTTCGCTCCAGGCTCCGCGACGCCGCTGAACGACGGCAGCGTGTCACTGGTGACACCGTCTGATGACGACACCCCGAGATCGCTCTCCGCCGCCAGCCGCAGGCCCGTGGGCGTGGTTGTCCCGAGGTCGACCTTGAACAGCAGCGGCGCTGACGACTGGCTGACAACGCCGGCCGTGTTCGTCCGGGTTGCCGTCAGCGTCCAGCCGCCGTCGGCGAACGCCCTGTCTCGCGGGGTTGCCAGCTGCCAGCGGCCGTCCGCGGCGGCCCGAACGGTGCCCAGGATCTGCGCTGCGTTGGCACCGCGTTGGGCACGCACCGTCACGAGGTCACCGCGTTCGGCGAGCCCTGTCAGCACCGGCCGGGCGAATCGGGTGATCGGCGTGCCGTCGGTCCGGCCCGACACGAAGCGGCCCTGCAGGCCAGGGGTGGCCGGAGGCGGGATCTCAGCCGGCGGGGCGGGATCGCGACGGACCTCGATCACGTCCTCGACGAAGTCGGTCGGGTCGAAGACCGAGGTGGCACGGACGGTGAGTCTGGCCGTGCCCGAGCGGCCGGCGGCAAACGCGACCCGGACCGACGTGCCGTTCTCGACCGCCGCCGTCATCAGGGCGGGATCGCTCGATGTGACCGAATAGACGAGTTCGCCTGCCCGACTGATCGAACTGATCGTCGCGAACTGGTTCGGCGACACCTCGGACACGGATGCCGGAGGGGCAGACGGATCGCGGCGCAGCGGCAGATCGGTCAGGGCCCCATTGGCATACAGATCGGCCACGTCGAAGGTCGGGATCGCCGCCAGCGAATCGACGACTGTCATCCCGGCCCCGAGCACTCTGCCGAAGGCCGTGAAGCCACCGTTCTGGAAATCAAGGTGGGCGGTGTTGTCGGCAAGATTGACGAACCACTGGTTTGTGGCACTGTCGGGGTTGCCGCCGAGTTTCGCCATCGCGATCGTGCCGCGGAGGTTGTGGTTGCCGAATTCGTTGGCGACAGCAGCGTAGGCCGGAATGGCCGTCGGCCCGCCTCCGGCGGCCGAGGGCTGGGAGAAGCCGCCGCCCTGGGTGATGAAACCCGGCACGGTGCGGTGCAGGATCGTGTTCGCATACAAACCGGCGTCGACGTACCGCAGAAAGTTGGCGGCCGTCAGCGGGGTCGTACGGACCGGACCGGAGGCGTCGAAAAGCTCGACGAAAAACCGTCCGTTGGGAGCCGCGGAGTTCGTGGTGAACTGGACGACGGTCCCCGAGATCTCGGTCTGATCGAAGGCGTCGGAGAGACTGATCGTCCGGGCCACCTCCGCGGGGCCGACCGTGAGGTCGGCCATCGGGGTCCCCACGACCACGGCCATGGCCAGCCGGGGCTCGAGTTGCTCGCCCCTGAGATCCCTGGATCTGCCCCGGAGGGCGGTCCTGCTCCGCATCGTTCCCGCTCCCTGTCCGAGGTCTTCTGACACCGTCCTCGTGGCAGGACGGATCGGCCCACCTTCGAAATATACGCCGCCGATCGGCGAAAGGGTCGGAAACGGCCGGGTGCCTAATTTTTCTTTTTTGGCCGCGAGAGGGCTTCGAGCGGCACGAAACCGTCGCTCCCGGCAGGACCTGCCGGAGGCGGGCCGCAGCCAGGGGCCAGCAGCTGCCCGGCGAGCGTCCGGATGAGCCAGATTCCGGCGGCAACCGCGATGGCGATGGCGATGGTGTCCTGCATCTCGGGGTTCCGAATTCCCGGGGTCACCAGCCGAGCTGGCTGCCGATCTGGTAGGTGGCGAAGGCGGCGATCCAGGCGAGCAGGGTCATGAAGGTGAACGAGACGACGGGCCAGAGTCGGCTGCCGGTCTCCTTGCCGATCACCACCAGCGTGCTTGCACACTGGGCACAGAGCGCGAAGAACACCATGATCGAGAGGGCGACTGGGAGGGTGAAGACCTTGCGGTCGGAGCCGTCCCAGGTTGCCGCCTTGAGCCGGCGGGCGAGCTCCGATGCCCCTTCCTCCGCTCCTGGGTCGACGTCGCCAAGATTGTAGATCACGCCCAGAGTGCCGAGCACGACCTCTCGGGCGGGAAAGCTGGCGATCACCGCACAGCCGATCCGCCAGTCCCAGCCCAGCGGCCGCACGACGGGTTCGATCGCCCGGCCCGCCATGCCGAGGAAGCTCTGCCGCAGAGCCTCGCCCCGGGCCTCGGCCTCCGGCACCTGCCGATCCGCTGCCGGTGCGAACTTCGGATAGGTGCCGAGTGCCCAGATCACGATGCTCATCGCCACGATCAGCGTGCCGGCGTTCTTGAGAAACGACCAGGCCGCCTCGCGGCTGCGTTCCAGGACCACGTCCCAGCGGGGCCAGCGCCAGCCGGGGAGTTCCATCACGAACGGCTGCGACGGGCCGCGAAAGATCGTCCGCGAGAGCACGAATGCCGTGATCGCAGCCACGACCACGCCGAGGGCGTACATCGCCGTCAGCACCACCGCAGGCAGCCGCAGCCAGGGGATTCCGACCGGAAGGTTCGGCACGAAGGCGCCACAGAGCAAGAGGTAGACCGGCAGCCGAGCCGAGCAGCTCATCAGCGGCGCCACCAGGATCGTGAGCAGCCTGTCGCGGGGATTCTCGATCGTCCGGGCAGCCATGATTCCGGGGATGGCGCAGGCGAAGCTCGAGAGCAGCGGGATGAACGACTTTCCCGACAGGCCGACGCCGCAGAGCAGTCGATCCATCAAGAAGGCCGCCCGAGAAAGGTAGCCGCAGCCCTCGAGCAGCGCGATGAACAGGAACAGCATCGCGATCTGCGGCACGAACACGACCACGCCCCCGACCCCGGCGATCACGCCATCGACGAGGAGCGAACGGATCGCCCCCTCCGGCAGGACCGATTCGGCCCAGGCCCCGATCCCGTCCATTCCTGTCGAGATCAGGTCCATCAGCGGCGCCGCCAGCCAGAAGATCGAGGTGAACATGGCGAGCATCGTGGCCGCGAAGACGAGCGTGCCCCAGATGCGATGGGTGAGCAGGGCATCGATGCGGTCACCGAGCCTGACCGCCACCGTGGGCGTCCGCGACACGACGCCGTCGAGCAGCCGCTCGATCCATGCGTAGCGGGCGATTGCCTCCCGTGCCGGCGCGGTGCGGTTGCCGCCGATCGTCGCCAGATACGGTCCGAGGTCCGCGGCCGGTGGCGGGGCGACCGAAACAGATTCCAGAATCCGGTCGCCGAGGGCTCCAAGCCCGCTGCGGTTCGGTGCCACCACGGGCACGACGGGGCAGCCGAGCCGGCGGGAGAGTTCGGCAATGTCGATCGAAATCCCCTTCTGTTCCGCCAGATCGGAGAGCGTCAGGGCAATGACCAAAGGCCTGCCGAGATCGATCGCCTGACTGGCGAGAAACAGGTTGCGTTCGAGATTCGTGGCATCGGTCACGACCAGGATGCAATCCGGCTGTGCCACACCCTCGATTCGACCCTGCAGAACGTCGATCACAACCTGCTCGTCGGGGCTCTGGGCACGCAGGCTGTAGGTTCCGGGCAGGTCGACCAGATCGATCGACCGGCCCTTGTGGGAGAACCGCCCGACCTTCTCCTCGACGGTCACGCCCGGATAGTTGCCGATCCGTGTGGGGATTCCGGCGAGCGCCGAGAAGAGCGTGCTCTTGCCGGTGTTTGGATTGCCGAGCAGGGCGACGGTGATCGTCCGCTCAGGATCGAGACCAGCTCCGAGCCCCCGATCAGCCTGACCACCGGAAGGATGTGTCATGGAGTTCCAGCGGGAAGGCGGCGCCGGGGCGCTCAACGGGCGACGGCCACGCGGGCCGCGTCACTCCGGCGAATCGAGAGCCTGTAGCCGCGGAGTTCCAGTTCCAGCGGATCACCGAGCGGTGCCGCGGCCACCACCTTGACGCTCGCCCCCGGCGTCAGGCCCATCTCCAGCAGTCGCAGGGTGGCGGAATCCTCACCTCGGACATCCGAGACGCAGGCCGTGCATCCGACACGAATCTGCTCGAGTGTGGGTAGATTCAAAGTCGCCAAGCCGTTGTCTGGCACAATGTTCCTCGCAGTTTCTGCGATGCAACCAAGCATCCAGCCGAGAGATCGATCGAAGAATTGAGATTCAGTCTCAATTCATGCATGAAGTGTATGACTGAAACCGGAGGGGGGCAACTCCATGCTCGATTCGATCCTGAATTCGAAGGCATTTCTCGACTCGGCGACCGCGAGCGGCGGCCTGTTCGTGACCGGTACCGATACCGATGTCGGCAAGACAATGGTGGCCTCGGCGATCGTCCGGGGGCTGGTGGCCTCCGGTTGCCGGGTGGGCGTCTACAAGCCGGTGGCCAGCGGCGGATTGGCGGTCGACGGCGACGCCGACCGTCTCTGGCAGGCGGCCGGCCGGCCGCTCTCTCTGGCCGCAGTCTGCCCGCAGTCGTTCGCAGCTGCGATCTCGCCGCCAAGAAGCGCCCGGGCCGAGGGCCGCGTGGTCGACGACAGGCTGCTGCGAGACGGCATGATTCCCTGGCGGGAGGCGTCAGACGTCGTGATCGTCGAAGGAGCGGGTGGACTGTTCTCACCGCTCAGCGAAAGCTCGCTCAACGTCGACCTCGCCCGAGATCTCGGCCTGCCGCTTGTGATCGTCGATGCCGCCCGCCTCGGCGCGATCGGTCGGACACTGGCGACCGTCGAGGCGGCCCGTGCCCGCGGGCTCACGATCACGGCGGTCGTGCTCTCGGAAACGATCCCACCTGCTGTCGCCGGCTCTGGCGTTCAGGCCGACGATCCGGCCTCCGCGAGACGGATCGCCCGGGACAGTCGTGAGGACCTCGCCGCGATGCTCTCCCCGATCCCCGTCGCGGTCCTCGAACACCTCACGCCGACCCGAAGCCGGTGACGCTGAAGCTGGTCACGGTCTCAGCCAGCGGCCGCGAGAAGCGGCCCAGATCGAGCCGCATCATGGTCTTCCAGGTGCCGTCGGCGTCTGGGGTCACGATCCAGTGGGGCATCACCACCACCGACTGGTGCACCAGTTCGAATCCGCCTTCCGACTGGCTCACCGACTGGATTGGAAACGTCCAGAGATCGGTCGGGCCGCCGTTGGATGCCGGGCCGAACGAGAGCCGGGCGTCGATGTCGAGCCAGTCGTCGACGAGGCCGAGAACCCTCGCATCCCGGAGCTCGAGCCGGCTGCCGAGATCGCCGAGGTTGCGCCGCGATTCGTCATAGAAGAACCTGCCGCCGGCTCCCGCGGGCAGCCCGGCGAAGTTGAACTCCACGGCCAGGTGCTGGCGGAAGTCGGCAGGCAGCCCCTCGAGCTTGTAGGCGATTTCGAGTGTCCGGCTACCGGCAGCCAGTGTCACCGCCTTGGAGAGCGTGAAGGGAATACCCCAGCAGTTGCCGCTGCGGGAGAGCAGGGCCTGGATGCGGCCGGGATTGCGGCGGATGCTCGCCTCGAAGGCCCCGGCCGCGAAGTCGCCTCGTTCGAGCGCCGTGCAATCGGCGATCGCAGCAGGGGAGACGTCGAGATCCCAGAAGTGGTCGACGAGACTCTTGCGCCGCGAACTGTCGTAGCGGACCATCCGCTCGAGACCCTCCTGCTTGAACTTCGCCAGCTGCGAGGCGTCGACAACGCTCCGGGCCAGCCCCGGTCCGGCCAGCACCTGCTCGTGGTAGGCCTCGGGGCGACGATCGAGCGTGGCGAGCAGGTTGTGCCGCTGGTCCCGCAGGTCGAGTTCATAGAGCATGCCGCCGCGGCCTGGCGCCAGCCAGACATCGAGCGACTCGTTGGAGAGCCGAACATCGGTGCGGCCGTCGAAGTCGAAGTCGCCGGTCGTGGCCTCGATCCAGCTGCCAGCGCGGCCCTCTGCCCGGTCGGCTGCGGAATCGGCGGTGATCAGTTCCCGATAGATCGCATTTCGCAGGTGGGGCAGATAGATGCCTCCGAAGGCGCCGTGCCAATAGGCGCAGTTGCACTGGCCGCGGTAGAGCGACTGGGTCGCCTCGTCGAGTCCGCCCGGATCGATGGGCCCTGCCTGCCTGATCCGCTCCAGTCGGTCGCTCACGGCAAGCATCCGCGAGTACATCTCATTGGCCTCGGGATACCGCATGCGGAAGTTCCGCCAGCTGCCGCCGCGGATGAAGCTGGCAATCTCGGCGAGGGCCGGATCGTTGGCGGCAGCCAGGCGGGCCCGCACGCAGGCCAGTTGCTTCTCGGGCGGCAGCACCCACTCGGTCATCTCGCGATAACTGCATTCCGGCAGCCAGATCGTTCCGGCCGGAGGCGTGTCGCGGACCACCTCCGAGGGCAGGCTCATCTCGATCCAGTCGGCGTTGGCCTCGAGCAGCCCGAAGAACCGCTCCAGCCAGCCCTCCTCGAAACAGGTCCGGTGCGTGTCGGGCCAGACGCCGAACTTTTCGCCGTCGTCACCGAAGATCGCAACCGCCCCATGCCGCCGCGAGGCGAGGAACCGCAGATGGTCGATCGTCGCCTCGGGCGCGGCGAACGGAATCACGTACCGCAGCCGCTCACTCACCGGAAACACGGTCAGCGTCGCCCCATCCCCCTCCGTGAGCCAGATTCGGTCGAGCTGGTCGTCGCAGAGGCCGGCCGCCTTGAAGTGGCTGTCGTCGAGGATCGTCCACTGGATGCCGGCGGCGGCGAGGTCTGCGGCCATGCCCGGATCCCAGACCCGCTCGGCGACCCACATCCCGGAGACCGTCGTGCGGAAGCGACGCTCGAGCCAGTGGGTGAAGCTCTTGATCTGCCCGATCCGATCCCGGGCGGGCAACATCGCCAGCACCGGCTCCTGGAACGCCCCGCCGACGATCTCGATCTGCCGTTCACCGACGAGCCGGGCGACCCGCTCGATGTAGTCGGGGTGATGGCGGTCGAGCCATTCTGCCAGCGGCCCGCTCGTGTGGAGTCCGATCCGGATCCCCGGATGGCGTTCGAGCAGATCGAGCAGCGGCAGGTAGCTGTCGTGGTAGGCCTGTTCGATCACCGAGTCGAAGTTGCCGACCGGCTGGTGATCGTGGAGGACGAAGACGAAGCGGACGGCGGCGGTCATGCGTGGCCCCGGAGACGGGAGGAGGAGCATTCGATTGTCGGAGGTGATGCAGGCCGCGCCAAACGGCGGCCCGGCCTTTTCCTGTCGAAAGCGCCGGTTCAGCGGACGGTCGTGCCGTCCACGCCGGTTGGTGAAAGCGGACGGGCGCGATCGTCGGCCAGAGCTGGCGTCTGCCGGAAAAGTCAGCCGTCCCGCAGCCGCCTGGCCGATGCCTGCGGCGTGGCGACGCTGATGTGGCAGCCGGTCGCCAGTTCGAAGCCGGCAAAGCTCGAGAGCCGGGGGAGAATCTCGAGATGCCAGTGCCAGTCCGAGGGTGGCCTGCCATGGGCCGGGAATGGGGCCTGATGGAGCCACCAGTTGTAGTTGACGGCCGGGGCCAGCCGGTCGAGCCGGGCGATCACGTCCCGCGAGAGCGCGGCGAGGGCGGCGACCCTCGTCGGCGACGTGGCATGGAACCAGGGCTCGGCCGACCGCGGCAGGATCCAGGTTTCGAACGGCTGGCGGATCGCGTGCGGCACGACCGCCACGAGGTCGTCCGCCTCGGCCACGATCCGGCCCTCCCGTTCGGCGGCCGCGATGAGCCCGCTGAAGGAATCGGGCGTCACCGCGGCGGCGGCGAGTTCAGCGGTCATCACGGGCGGAACGAAGTCGAGTGCCACGAGCTGACTGTGAAGATGTTCGAGCGAGGCGCCGGCATCGGGGCCGGAGTTTTTGAACACCGTCCCCCAGGCGAGGTCGCTGCGATCGGCGAGCATCGCCAGCCTCCGGCGGCAGAGCTCCCAGACATCCCGCCACCGGGCCGGTTCGACGGCCAGGATCGATCGTTCGTGTGTCGCCGACTCGATGACGACATCGTGCACGCCGTGGGCCGGACTGGCATGGGCGTCTGCAGGCCCGGCCGCGGATGGCCTGGGTGCTGTCTCTTCGACGACGGGGTAGCGGTTGGGGATGATCCGCGCATGCCAGTCTGGATCGGCCGTGTCTGGCATCTGCAGGACGGCAGGTGGCGTGAGCGACTCGTGACCCCGGCAGAACGGGCATTCGCGGAGCAGTCCGCCCGCGGCCGTCGCATCGATACCGGTCTCGATCGGCCGCTCGGCCCGGCGGGGTGCCACAAACACGGTGCGGACGGCAAGGGGGTCGTGATGCCGCAGCGGCTGATCTGGGAACTGATCTTGGAACTTGTTGGCGGGGAACTGGTCGGCGGGTGACATGATGAAAGAATATCGCATCCACTCATGCGGGCGGGGCATGCGGCTCTGGCCGGCGGGTTCGTGTTGAACGGGCCGCGCGGCCCCCGTAGACTCGTCGCCAAAGAGTTTCTTCTCCGGAGAAGTGCATCATGCTCACCGTCGGCGACTCGTTTCCTGCGTTCAACGTCCAGGCCTGTGTCGGCACCGAAAAGGATGCCATCAAGCCACTCACGAATGCCGACTACGCCGGCAGGTGGGTCGTGTACTTCTTCTATCCAAAGGACTTCACCTTCGTCTGTCCGACGGAGTTGGCGGAGTTCAACAAACAGCTCAAGGCGTTCTCCGACCGCGACACGAGCGTCGTGGGGGGCAGCACCGACAACGAGTGGTCCCACATGATGTGGCGGAGGTCCCATCCGGATCTCAAGGATCTCGGCTATCCGCTGATCGCCGCCCAATTGCTGGCGCCCGAGCTGGGCATCCTCGAAAAGAGCGAGGGCTACTGCCTGCGGGCGACCTTCATCGTCGATCCGAATGGCGTGATCCAGTGGGTCGACGTCAATCAGGGCCGGGTCGGCCGGAACGTCGCCGAGGTGCTCCGGGTTCTCGACGCCCTGCAGAGTGACGAACTCTGCCCCTGCAACTGGAAGAAGGGCGATCCCTACGTCAAGGTAGGCTGATCCATGCAGCTTCGGCGGCGATCCTGGCGGGGCAAGTTTGCCGACGCATTCCGCGGACTCTCCCGGGCGATCCGCAGCCAGTCGAGTTTTCTGGTTCACATCTGGGTGGCGGCGGCTGTCGTGGCTGTCGCGGCCGTCCTGCGGGTCGGGCCGCTCGAGTGGTGCCTGCTCGCGGCTGCCATCGGGATCGTGCTCGCCGCCGAAATCTTCAACACGGCGATCGAATCGCTCGCCAGGGCGATTCCGGTCGGCCGCCACCCGCGAATCCGCGACGCCCTCGACATGGCAAGCGCCGGAGTCCTCGTGGCCTCCGCGACCGCCGTGGCCATCGGGCTGATCGTGTTTGGAACCCGCGCTGCCACGCTGCTTGGAGTCTGGTAATGTGTCGGCCGGTCGGCCGATCGGCGGCGGACTCTGCATGGACATTCGAGGAGATCCGACGATGATGGGGAAACTTCTGGCCGAGGCGATTGGAACGTTCTGGCTCGTGCTCGGTGGCTGCGGTAGTGCCGTGCTCGCCGCCGCTTTCCCCGACCTCGGCATCGGCTTCGTCGGCGTCTCGCTGGCCTTCGGCCTCACGGTTCTGACGATGGCAGCCGCCGTCGGCCACATCTCCGGCGGCCACTTCAACCCGGCAGTCACGGCCGGACTCGCGGCCAGCGGCCGCTTTCCGATGCAGGATGTGCTCGGCTACGTCGTGGCCCAGTGCCTCGGCGGCATCGCCGGAGCCGGCGTGCTCTATCTCGTCGCCCGTGGGCTGCCGACCTTCGACATCGGTGCCGGCTTCGCCTCGAACGGGTACGGCACCCACTCGCCGGGCGGATACGCACTTGCCAGCTGCTTCATCATCGAGGTCGTGCTGACGGCGATGTTCCTGTTCGTGATCCACGGAGCCACCGATGCCCGGGCGAGCGCCATCATCGCCCCGATCGCGATCGGCCTCTGCCTGACGCTGATCCACCTGATCAGCATCCCGGTCACGAACACCTCGGTGAATCCGGCCCGGAGCACCGCCACGGCCTTCTTCACCGGCGGCTGGGCCGTCGAGCAGCTCTGGCTGTTCTGGGTGGCGCCGATCATCGGCGGCATTCTCGGCGGCCTGCTCTACAAGAGCGTCGACGAGTGCGAAGACTAGTCTGATCGTCGAACTCTGATCCTGGAATAGCCATCCATGCCGCTCCCTCTGCTGCTCCTGGCTTTCTGCCTGATTGCCGTGCAGGTTTCCGCCGAGGAGATCCTGCTCTGGCCCGAGGGCGTGCCTGAGCCACGGCTGCCGGCCGATCCGGCCGAGAAGGTGGAGAAGGGGAAGGATGGCATATCGCGGCGTTCGAACGTCTCGAACCCGCGGCTGGTCGTCTATGACATCCCCCGGACCGACCCGGAGAAACAGCGGCCAGCGGTGATCGTCGTGCCCGGAGGCGGCTTCAACATCCTTGCCGACGAGCACGAGGGAACCGAGGTCTGCCGCTGGTTCAACGAACGCGGCTATGTGGCCTTTCTCCTGCTCTACAGGGTGCCGACTGGAAAGCTCGAGATTCCAAACGCCGGCCCGATGATGGACGCCCAGAAGGCCGTCGCGGAGGTGCGTCGGCGGGCGGCCTCCTTCGCGGTCGATCCAGCCAAGATCGTGCTGCTGGGTTTCTCCGCCGGTGGCCAGACGGCGCTCGTCGCCGCCGCCAATCCGCCACGGTTTCCCGGAGCGGCGGCTGGCGTCGTCTGCCGCCCCGACGCGGTCGTGCTCATCTATCCCTGGAAGGTCGCCGCCGGCGACAAGGTCCGCGACGACATCCTGCTCGACGGGCAGATGCCGCCGACATTCATCCTGCAGTCGGTCGACGACAAGACGTCGCCGCCGCAGGCCGCGGCCAGGCTTTTTGAAGCCCTGCTCGCGGCCAACCGGCCCGCGGAACTGCACATCTTCGAGGCTGGCGGCCACGGGTTCGGCATGAAGCAGCGGCCTGCCGGCGGTCTGGTCGGCGACTGGCCGAACCGGGTTCTCGAATGGCTCCGCGGCCGCGGGTTCGGATCCGCTACCGTCCCTGACACAGGTCGTAGCAGAGAATTGAATCCCCCTCGCGCAGATAGAGCCTGCCGTCGAGGATCACCATGTGGGCCCAGCTCGGCCTGTCGCCGCTGCCCGGCACCTTGAAGCTCGAGACCTCGCTGTAGGCTCCGGGGTCGGCCTTCACCAGCGACACCGTGCCATCGGAGTAGCGGACGTAGACATGGCCGTCGGCGGCGGCCACGGTCGCCGAGTTCTTGCCGCTGCCACGCTGCTTCCAGACGATCTTTCCGCTCGCGAGTTCGGCACAGACGATGATCGGCTGGTCATCGGCGCAGCCGTAGAGATGGTCCCCCACCAGCACGACACCGCCGTGTTTGTTGGCGAGTTCCGGTTTGAGTCCATACACCTCCTTCATGGTCACGCTGCCGCCGGGACCTGGCACCTGCCGTACCAGGGCGCCGCCCCGCTTGTAGCCGGCGACCAGGAACACGAGGTCGTCCTTCACGATCGGCGTGGGAATGACGGCCGTGGTCTTGTCGATCGGGTAGGCCCAGAGGAATTTTCCGGTCTCGGCATCGACGGCGAAGCCGCCCGCTGCGGTCGTCTGGATGTAGACCTTCCGACCGCCGACCTCGGCGATGACGATCGACGAGTGGCCCGCGCCGCGGTCGCCCTTCATCGGGCAGCTCCAGATCTGACGGCCGGTCTTCTTGTCGAGCGCCACCATCGTCGCCTGTTCGCCGCCCGGCGTGCAGACGAGGCGGTTGCCGTCGATCGTCACGCTCTCGCTGTAGCCCCACGAGTCGCCCTTCGTGCCGCCGAACGTGGCCTTGAGATCGACGCGGTACTTCTCACGGCCGTCAGCCGTTGCGCAAGCCACGAGCTG
>CAMDFJ010000059.1 GCA_945897435.1 Candidatus Kuenenia stuttgartensis
CGATACGCTGCCGGCGATCCAGGGTGGTCACGACGCCTGGAGGTATACGCTGATCTCGGGCGTGATCCCGGCGCTGCCACTGATCCTGATCCGGCCATTCCTGCCGGAGAGCCCGGTCTGGGCCGAGAAGAAGCGGGCCGGCACGCTCCGGCGTCCGAGCATCCGCGAACTCTTCAGCCCCGCCCTCGTGCGGACCACCGTCGTGACCACGCTGGTCTTCGCCGCCAGTTACGGGATCGCCTTTGGCGCGATCCAGCAACTCCCGCAGATTCTCGGCGGTCCCAAGGGGCATGCTGCGATCCTGGCCACCGCCAAGGCGGCGCAGGACGAGGCCGTGGCCGCGGCGGAGAAGGCGGGCAGGCCGGTCCCGCCACCCGGCCGCCTCAAGGCGATCGCTGGTAATGCGACCGACGAGGCAGTCGCCACCGTCACGATCTGGCAGGAGATCGGCGGCCTCGTGGGGCGGGTGCTGCTGGCGTTTGCGGCCCTCCGGATCGTGGGCCGGCGGCTCCTGCTGCGAATCTTCCAGTGGCCGGCCCTCCTGATCGTGCCCGCGCTCTTCTGGTGGATCTCGACCCAGCTGACGCATGCCGAATCGCTCCCCTGGATCAAGGCGGGCATCTTCGTGGCAGGAATGTTCACGGTGTCGCAGTTCAGCTTCTGGGGCAACTACATCCCGCTCGTGTTTCCCACGCACCTCAGGGGTACCGGTGAGAGCTTTGCCGCCAACATCGGTGGCCGGGTGCTGGGCACGGCCGCAGCCTGGCTGACGCTCACATTCTCAGCCGCCACACCCCCCGACCCGGTGCGGATCGCGCTGGCCGGCGCCGCCGTTGCCGGGGCCTATGCCCTCGTCGGCGCGATCCTCACCCAGTGGCTTCCCGAGCCGGATGCCGATCTCGCATAGGGCAACCCGTCGGCGGTTTCGAATCCGGCGAGGCGTTCACTCGAGGATCGTTCGCGGAGCCCGGGGGGCGTCGTCCGGCAGCGTAGGAACGGTCCAGATCACGTACAGGCCGACCGCGACGAGTCCGAGGGCGACATACCGCAGCCACCACGGCAGGCTGTTGAGCAGCAGGCTCATCGTGACCACGGCAGCCACCATTCCGATCGTGCGGTACTTCATCGATTTGCGGATCCCGTGGTAGTGCTGCCAGTCGTCGAGCGTCGGCCCGAACAACTTCGACCGGTGCAGCCAGGCATGAATCCGCGGCGAACCGCGATAGAAGCACCAGCTCGCCAGCAGCAGGAAGGGCGTCGTCGGCAACAACGGCAGGATCGAGCCGAGCACGGCCAGTCCCACGCAGACCCAGCCTGCGGCGACGTAAAGAAAGCTCGACAGCGGATCGGTGGTCGGTTTCAGGTCCATCTCAGAGGAGTTTATCACGGCCGTGGGCCGACTGATCGGTGGGGTGTTTGTCGGGCCGCCAGCCGCCCCGTATCATCTCGACTTGCCCGCCCCGCCCGTTTCCCGCCCGAACCTTGAGGAGAATCGCTCATGCCGCTCGTCCCGATGCGGATCCTGCTCGACCACGCCGCCGAACATGGCTACGGCCTCGCCGCCTTCAACGTGAACAACATGGAGCAGATCCAGTCGATCATGGAGGCGGCCAAGGAGACCGACAGCCCGGTGATCGTGCAGGCCTCGCGGGGCGCCCGGAGCTACAGCCAGGACAACTATCTCCGTCACCTGATGCTTGCCGCGGCCGAACTCTATCCGCAGATTCCGATTGCGATGCACCAGGACCATGGCAACTCGCCGACGACCTGCCAGAGCGCCATCGATCACGGTTTCACGAGCGTGATGATGGACGGATCGCTGAAGGAAGATGGCAAGAGCCCCGCCGACTTCGAGTACAACGTGAAGGTCACGAAAGAGGTCGTCGACCTCGCCCACCGGCAGGGTGTGTCGGTCGAGGGCGAACTCGGCTGCCTGGGGTCGCTCGAGAGCGGTGAGGGGGAGGCAGAGGACGGCCACGGTGCCACGGGAAAACTGTCCCACGACCAACTGCTGACCGATCCAGACGAGGCGGCCCGATTCGTGGCGGCCACGGGCGTCGATGCCCTGGCGGTGGCGATCGGCACGAGCCACGGGGCCTACAAGTTTACCCGCAAGCCAGACGGCGACGTGCTGGCGATGAAGCGGATCGAGGAGATCCATGCCAGGCTCCCCAACTGCCATCTCGTGATGCACGGCTCGTCGAGCGTGCCTCAGGAACTCCAGGACATCATCAACAGGTTTGGCGGCAGGATGCCGCAGACCTGGGGCGTGCCTGTGGAGGAGATTCAGAAGGGAATCAAGCACGGCGTGCGGAAGATCAATGTCGACACCGACTGCCGGATGGCGATCACCGGCGCGATCCGCAAGGTGCTCGCCGAGGCGCCCGAGAAGTTCGACCCGCGTGACTTCCTCAAGCCCTCCCGGGAGGCGATGAAGAAGGTCTGTGCCGAGCGGATGGTGCAGTTTGGCCAGGCCGGTAACGCCGGCAAGGTGCCTGTTGTCACGCTCGCCGAAATGGCCAAGCGCTACGCCAGGTAGCCTCGCGCCGCCTGAAACATGCCTTGTGGCGGTTGCCCAGTCGGCCTATAGTCCCGCCCCGACATGGACGACCGCACCCATTCCGCCGCACCGACGGACGCCGACCTGCTCGCGCACGCCAGGGAGATCCTGCGCGCCGAGGGAGATGCGATCCTCCGCTCAGCGGAGCTGATCGACCGCGGCTTCTGTCGGGCGGTGCGGCTGATCGAGGGCTGCAGCGGGAGCGTCGTGGTGACCGGGATCGGCAAGGCGGGGCTCGTGGCCCGCAAGATCTCCGCGACCCTCGCCTCGACCGGCACGCCGAGCCACTACCTTCACCCCGCCGAGGCGATGCATGGCGATCTCGGCACGCTGCGTCGCGATGATCTGGTGCTCGCCCTGTCGCAGTCGGGCGAGACCGAGGAGATCACCCGGCTTCTGCCCCACATCGCCGCCCGCCGGGTTCCGATCGTGGCGTTGACCTCGTCGGCCGGGAGCAGGCTGGGACGGGCGGCAGAAGTCGTCGTCGAGACGGGCCGCGTCCGCGAGGCCTGTGGGCTCGGCCTCGCGCCAAGCACGAGCACGTCACTGCTGCTGGCGCTCGGCGATGCGCTGGCGCTGGTGACGAGCCGGATGCGGCGGTTTACCCACGAGGAGTTCGCTGCCCGGCATCCTGGAGGCAGCCTCGGTCGGCAGTTGATGCTGGTGGACGACATGATGCGGCCCATTCGGCAGTGTCGCACGGCGTCTGCCGGCGAAACCGTCCGGGAGGTTTTCTCACGACCGTTGCCGGCCCGGCGCACCGGCGCCGTGATGATCATCGCCGACGGCGATACCTTGGCCGGCATCTTCACCGACAGCGATCTCGCCCGGCTGTTTGAGCGTCGCAACGACGCCGCCCTCGACCAGCCAATCGGACAGGTGATGACCCACACGCCGACCACCATTCCCCTCGGCACACGCCTCCGTGACGTGGCCGCGATTCTCGAGTCGCGCCGGCTGAGCGAACTGCCCGTGATCGACGCTGAGGGACGCGTCTGCGGGCTGCTCGACATCGTCGACCTCGTGGGAATGGTGCCGTCGGAACTGGTCGAGGCCGGACAGCCGTCGTCCACCGCTGCCGCCTGACCGTCGGAGCTCCACCATGACGAGTGAGATCGAACCACACACCGACGCCCGCTCCGGAAGTCAGAGTCTCGAGGACAGGCTCGCCCGAGTGCGTCTGCTGCTGCTCGACGTGGACGGCGTCCTCACCGATGGCGGCGTCACCTGGACCAACGACGGAGTCGAGCAGAAGACGTTCGACATCCGCGACGGCCTCGGCATCCGGCTCTGGCAGCAGGTGGGCGGCATCACGGGCATCGTCACAGGCAGGTCGAGCCATGTGGTCGAATTGCGGGCTGCCGAACTGGGGATCGGCTTCCTCCGGCAGGGTGTCGATGACAAGCTGGCGGCGGTCGCGGAGATCCTGGCGGAAACCGGCATCTCCTGGGAGCAGACGGCCTTCGTCGGCGATGATCTTCCCGACCTCCCCGTCGTGATCCGCTGCGGTGTCGGGGTGGCCGTGGCCGATGCCTGCCCGGAACTTGTGGCGGCGGCCGGGCTCGTGACCCGGCATCCGGGCGGCCAGGGTGCGGTCCGCGAGGTCGTCGAAGGCATGCTGCGGGCGCGGGGCAGTTGGGATGGGATTGTCCGCCGTTACGCCGCCGTCCGGCCGTGAACCTCCCGGAGCCGCGGCCTCGTCATGGAACATCGGCTCGGACGCACCCTGAGGGTGTTTCTCGTCGTGCTGGCCGCGGCCGGATTCTACCGGCTGGCGGTCGTGCCCTGGGTGGAGCCACGGATCGAGGTCTCGACCAGCGCACTGGAACTCTCGCCCGAGCAGGCCGCTGCGATCCGGGCCCGGGCCGACAAGCGGCTGGCCGCTCTGGGCGACATTTTTCCAGATGGATCATGGGAGCGGGATGACCCGATCATGCTCGAAAGCCGGCAGATGCGGCTGCTGTTCAAGCAGTACCATTCGCTGCCAGATGGCCGGGTGAACCTCGTGCCCTGCACGCTCGTCTTGCTGCCCGACCGCAGTCGCGGCGAGGGAACCGAAGACTCCGGCCGAACGATGGTGCTTCGGGCACCGCAGGGCGCGGTGCTGCAGTTCGACGAGCCGCTCGATCTGCGGCAGGGACGGCTTGCGAAACTGGTGGGCGGCAGCCTGCGCGGTCAGGTGACGATCCGGGCCAACTCCACCCATCCCGGAGCCGATGACGAGATCGAGATCGTGACCCGTGACGTCGAACTCGACGAACTCGAGATTCGCACCGGTGAACTGGTGCAGTTTCGTTACGGCCGTTCGACCGGAAGCGGCCGGGCACTCGTGGCCCGGCTGCTGCCCAGATCTGGACCGGCCGGCCAGGGGGACCGCGGTCCGAATATCGGCGGCATCGACTCTCTCCGGCTCGATCGCGACGTGAAGATGCGGCTCGATGGGCTCGGTGGCGGCCTGCTCCCCGGCCAGACGGCATCGACCCCGGCATCGCCGGCGGCTGCGGCCGGCGGTCAGCCTGCGGAGGATCCTCCGGTGCTGGTGAGCTGCCGTGGAAGCCTCTGTCTCAACGTCGTCGCCAACGTGATCACCTTCGAGGACCGGGTCGACGTCGTTCGAGCGGGGGCTGGCGGCTCGAGCGATCAGCTCGCCTGCGAACTGCTGGCGATCACGCTCGCCCGGGGCGATGGCCGGACGGGAGGACAGGGGGGCGATGGCGGTCTGAAGCCTGTCGAAATCCAGGCCAAGGGTGGCCCCGTCGTCGCCCGCAGCACGGCATCCAAGCTCGAGGCACGGGCCGCCAGACTGGGATACGAGATCGCGACCCGGCGGATTCTGCTCGACGGCGACGAACCGGTGTCGCTCGTCGTCGATGGCACGGAGATGGAGGCCCGATCAATCGACTACTGTCCGGGACCTCCGGGAGATCCCGGTGCCCTGATGGCCGTCGGCCCCGGCTGGCTCAAGGCACGCCCCCGCGGTTCGGCGCCGGTTCAGGCACGGTGGCAGAAGTGGCTGCGGATGCGTCCCGATGGCGCGGGACATGTGGCCTCGATGGCCGGCGACACCGCCGTCACGATCGATGCCCAGGGCAGGCTCTCGGCCACGGAACTCCACCTCTGGCTGGATGTGGTTCGGCCGGAGCAGACGCCGGCCCGACCATCTCCATCGGGGCAGGGCCCGAGCCTCGAGGGGATCAGGCCGTCGCGGATGCTCGCCAGGGGTACCGTCGAGATCGACATGGAGCAGTTCACGGCCCGCACAGACCGGATGGAACTCTGGTTCAAGGAGGTCGCAGGCGACATCCCGGCCGAGGCCGCGGCGGCGTCGCCGCTGGCTCCGACAACCGCCCTCGGGTCGGCGGCACAGCAAGCCGGGCCTGCCGGGCCAGCCGTCGCCAAGCCCCCGGCCACGGCCGGAAAGCTCGTGGCCACGAGCGGACTTGTCCGCGGTCTTGTCGGGATGGCACCCACCGGCGGACAACTCGAGGAAATCTCACTCGAAGGGCAGGTGCACCTGATCGAAGAACCGAAAAGCATGGCTCTGGGAGCGTCGCCGGCCGCGGCTTCGAGGCCGGAGCCGGCGCTCGAGATCCGCGGCGACCAGCTGCAACTCTCCCGCGCGACACGGTTCGACGCCCGGGCGATCGTCTCCGGCCGGCCGGCCCAGGTTCGCGGCCGGGGCCTCGACCTCGAGGGGCCACTCGTCGAATTCGACCGCGGCCGCAATCGGATGACCGTTGACGGGGCCGGGCGACTGAAGCTCCCCGTGGCCGGCGGCATGAACGGCCTGGAGTCGCTCGGCATGGGAGCGGCCTCGACGCCAACGCCGGCGGCGGCAGCCCCCGGATCGCTCGATGTGGTCTGGCAGGGGCGGATGGATTTCGACGGTCTGACGGCCCGGTTCGTCGATCGCGTGGTGACGACGAGCAACGCCTCGACGCTGCGGGCCGGCTCGCTGGACGTCGTCTTCACCGCGCCGATCGACTTTGGAGCCGCAGGGATGCCCCGCGGGGGGCCGCGGACCGACGTCGCGAAGATCGCCTGCGGCAGCGGCGTTCGGATCGAGAGCGAATCGGCGGCCGCGGATGGTGGCCGTTCGGTCGACAAGCTCTACGTGCGGGATCTCGTCATCGACCGCGGTACTGGCGAGGTCTCTGGCACGGGGCCGGGACGGCTGACGAGCACCCGCTTCGGGCAGCCACCCGGGATGGCGATGCCGACCGCCGCGGCCGGGATGGCCGGGCCAGGACCTGCCGGTCAGTCCGCTGTCGCGGCACCGCCGCGGCCCGATGAGCTCACCTTTCTGGGAGTCGATTTCCAGCGTGGCCTGCGGGGCAATATCAACCGCCGCGTGATGGAGTTTCATCAGCGTGTCGAGGCGATCTGGGGGCCGGTCGCGGGCTGGGGCGAAACGCTCGATGCCCACGCACCCGGCGGCCTGCCGGCCCGCGCCGTCTCGATCACCTCCGACGCCTTGGCGGTCGGCCAGGCTGCGGCCGCGCCCGGGCAGCGACGGACGTCGATCGAATTGATGGCCGGGGGCAACGTCCTCGTCGAGGGCGAATCGTTCACCGCCCGAAGCGCACGCCTGAGCTGGAGCGAGGCCAAGGATCTGCTGGTCTTCGAAGGGGATGGCCGCAGCGACGCCCAGCTTTTCCGGCAGATGCGGGTCGGCGCCCCGACCTCGAGCGCCTCGGCCGGCAAGATTCTCTACTGGCGGGCGCTCAACCGGGTCGACGTCGACGACGCCCGGTACCTCGACCTCGATCAGCTCGGCAGCGGCGGCGGCATCAAGATGCCCGGTCTCGGCGGCGGGCCATCGGCACAGCCCGTCAGTCGGCCCCTGCCCGGCACCTGAGTCGGCGCGGCTCATGCCAGCCGCCGAGACTCCTTGTCGAGGGCCGAGACGAGGAACCGGACGGCCTCAGCGGCGACCCGGGTGGCGAGGGTCTCGCGGGCGGCATCTCCCTGAGGCTCGAGGTTCCATTCGTGGGGAATCCCGAGTGCGGCCAGCTTGCTGTGAAGCCGCACGCAGCCGTCGTGCCAATCGAGATCGGCGGGATCGCTGGCGAACCACTGCTGCCGCGGCCAGTTGAGCGGATGGACGTGGAGGATCGCGGTCTCCTGCCGTGCCCGCTCGACGTCGCCATACAGCTCCCAGAGCGTGTCGAAGAGTTCGCCGTCGTCCCGACGGTCGGCATGTCGCATGCCGAGGTGGAAGTCGATCGCAGGCCCGATCGCCGCCGCGATCGGAAAGATCGCAGGATGTCGATAGGCGATTCGCAGTGCTCCCTGTCCCCCCATTCCGATTCCGAGCAGGGCGATGCCGGTCGGTCGGGCCCCAAACCTTTCGATCGCCTCCGTCCGCACGGCCTCCACCACGAATCGCTCCGCCGACCGCTGCGGGTCGAAGGCCGGCTGGATGGCATCGAGCCACCATGACCGGCCGGTCCGCGGAGCGATCACAGGCAGACCGGCCGCCGCGACAGCCTCGCAGAGCGCCGGCTCCTCACGCAGCGACCGGCCGGCGAGATCATGGAGGAAGACGACCGTCTGGCCGCTGGCTGGCTGCTGGGGCGTGAACAGTTCGCAGGTCTGGCCGGCGACCTCGATCATCGACCAGTTGGAGCGACTGGATGGCGCTGGCGGGGGCTGCATCTCCACGTTGTAGCCGATGTCGTCGCCCGACGGTTGCGGCGTTCCGCAGGCCGCCGCGGGGTCGATAGACTTCCCGATCGGCAGGACGGGCCCTCAGGAAGACCAGACATGCGGACAATCCTCACGACCGAACAACTCTCGAGCGGCATCGACCGGCTGGCCGCAGAGGTTCAGGCCGGTTCGACCGGCGGACAATTGACCGTGGTCGGCGTGCTGACGGGCAGCATCGTTCTTGTCGCCGATCTGATCCGTCGGCTCGACGGACCTGTGAGACTCCAGATGGTGGTGGCCAGCAGTTACCGCGGCGCGGCCACCACGCCCGGCCGGCTCGACATGCGGCTCGACCTGCTGCCCGATCTGGCAGGCCAGGACGTGCTCGTCGCCGACGACATCTTCGACACCGGCCGCACGCTCGCGGCGCTGGTGGGCGAACTGCGGCAACGGGGGGCGGCCCGCGTCCGGTCGCTGGTGCTGCTGCGGAAACAGGGGCGGGCTGAGGTGGCTCTCAAACCCGACTTCGTCGGCTTCGAGATCCCTGACGAATTCGTGGTCGGCTACGGCCTCGACTTCGATGGCCGCTGGAGGCATCTCCCCTACGTCGCCGTGCTCGAAAAGGGCGAGATCGCGGCCGGCGACCTGGCCGAGGTTGCAGTCGTTTCATGATGCATTCCCGATCCGATCGCATTCTGCTCGTGGCTCGTGGCCTCGATCCCGTCGGAACGGGTCGACAGGTCGAATTGCTGGCCGCGGGCCTCCGCGGCCGCGGCTGGGACGTTCAGGTCGCCATCACCACGGCCGGCGGTTCTGTCGCCACTCGGCTCGCGGCTCGCGGCATCCCTGTGCATCTGATCGGCTCCCGACCGGTCATCGACGTCGCCGTGGCGGCCCGGCTGGTTCGGCTCGTCGGCCGACTGCGGCCAACGGTTGTGCATGCCTCGGGCCGGTCCTGTGGGCAGCTCGGGCTGGCGGTCCGCCCGCTGCTTGGAGCCGGGGCCTTTCTCTGCCAGCTCGCGGTTTCGCCCCGGCCAACCGGGCTGATTCGCCGCCTGCTGCGGCGAGCCGACCGGGTGATCGCCGTCTCGTCTGGAGTCGCGGCGGCCTGTCGGGCAGCCGGCGTGGGGGAATCACGGATCGACGTTGTTCCACCTGGCATCGAGGCCTTCGAGGGGGAGCATCTCGCCCGCGAGGCCGTCGCCGTCCGCCTCGGACTGCGGGCGGCCAGCCCGTGGACGCTCTGCCTGGCGCCGCTCACTGCCGAGGCCCGGCTCGAGCGGCTGATCTGGGCCATCGACCAGCTCGATGTGGTCAGGCGCGGAGTCGAGCACATCCTCGTCGGCAGCGGTCCGCTGCTCGCCCGGGTGCTGCGGCGGGCACGGGTTCAGCAGCTGGCCGAACGGCTCCACCTGATGCCAGACTGCGACTGCCTGCCCGATCTGCTGCGGCAGGTTCAGCTCGTCTGGCAATCGGGCAACGTCGCCTACGGGGGGGCGATCCTCGATGCGATGCCATATGGAATCCCTGCTGTTGCCGTGGAGAGCGACGCCGCCCGCCAATTGATCGTGGACGACAGCACGGGCCGGATCGTGACGGCAGATCCGGAGAGCGAGTTTCCAAGGCGGGCATTCAACATTCTCGAGGATGACGCCCTCGCCGCCCGCTACGCCGCTGCCGCCCGGATCCGGGCCGCGGAGGAATTTTCAGCAGCGACATCCGTCGCACGGCATCTCGATGTCATCGAACGTCGGCTGTGAACGACTCCGTGACCGCAGCACTGAGCGTCGATCCAGAGGGGACTGCCCGCAGCTCACCATCCTCGGCCACGAGCAGCCCTGCCTTGAACACCCGCGCGGGCAGGGAGAACATCCGTGACAGATCGGGGTCGGGCCGATAGAGGCAGATGTCGGCGTCGGCACCAACCCCGAGATGTCCTTTCTGCGGCAGGCCGGCAATCCGGGCGGGGGCCGCCCGTGTGATGATGCAGAGTTCCTGGAGCGAGTACTCCCGGCCGATCCGCCCCAGCGGGGAGCGGCTGCGGACCGCGGGATGAATCCTGGCCAGAGCCTCCCGCCTGAAAGGCTCGTCGCCAAGCAGCCGCATCAGTGCCGGGTAGGCGGTGAAGTGGGCGCCGTTTGGATGATCGGTCGAGAGCACGACCCGCCAGGGATCGTCGGCCGTGAGAAACCACTCCAGACCGATCGCCCACTGCCAGGCATGGACGAGGCTCTTCTGGCGGTAGGCGATCGGCAGCACGCCGCAGCCGCCCTCCAGATGCAGGTCGTGCGACATCCAGGGCATGCCGGTGGCATGGGCCAGATGTTCCGCGGCGGCTGCGTCGCCGGTCATCGCCACCGTTTCACCGAACAGGATCTGTCCCACGTCGAGCGTCAGTGACGGATGGGCGTTGAACCACTCGACAAGCGGTTCGACACCCGATCCGAATGTGTCCTCGTCGAGGTCGCCGCCGCTGTAGCTGTGAAACTGGACGTGGGCGAGGTGGGCGGGAAGCCCGTCGAAGGCCCGCATCGTCTCGAGCATCGTCCGCCAGTTCCCCGGCAGGCCGAGGTTTGCCGTGTGGACGTGGAGCCGGTGGGGCAGCTGGATCGCAGCCACGTTGGCGGCCAGCCGCTGGAGGATCAGACGGGGTGTGATCGGATGGTCGGGCAGCGGGGTGTCGAGGTCGTGATGGTCGCCGCGTCGTCCATGTTTCCAGAACGAGGCTCCGCCGGGGTTTGCCACCTTGACGGCCCAGCCCCGGCCGCCCGCGATTGCGGCGCGGAGTAGCCGCTGGGTCGTGGCATCGTCGCCTTGGGCGAGTGCGTCGAGCACCGCCGCGTCATCGGCCGCCAGGAGATAGATGCCCTTGTCGAGGATCGGGAGTTCGTCGAGTTCCATGTGGGCGATCGCGGCGGCACCGGTGGCGATCGCCGCGTCGAACACGGTCGTGTAGCCGAGGGCGGCATAGAGCCCGCCGGTGGCGTGAATGGTGGGCACGGCCGCGGGCCGCCGCCGGGCCAGGTGGGGCCCGATCCGGCGGCCGGCGTTGACCTTCGGTCCGGCGACGTGGCTGTGGAGGTCGACGCCCCCCGGCATCACGACGAGTCCACTCGCCTCGACCCGGACAAAATCCTCCGGTGTGTCCGGCGGCTCAACGATCCTGCCGTTCTCGATCCAGATGTCGCCCACGAAAGGATCGGGCCGATTGGCCGGATCGTGGATCAGTCCAGCGCGAATGACGAGCCGGGCTGCGGATCCGGGCTGCTTTCGGGGTGAATCGCTCATGGCGACGTCTCTCCGTCGGCCGCTGCCAAGAGCTGCTGCTCGATCCGCTCGCGGAGCACTCGGAGCAGGGCGGCAGCTCCCGGTCTGCCCGAGCTGATCGGGATTGCGGGGGCGGCGTCGAGCAGGATCGTGCGGCCATCCTCGCGGAGCATGGTGCCCCGTTCGCCGAATTGTCGCGAACTGCAGGCGATTTGAATCCCGGAGGCGGCCCGGAATGGGACTGCGCCGTCAGTCATGAGGCGCACCGAGTCGATGCCCGCCGCAGCCAGTGCGGCTTCCATCGGTGCGGGCAGCCTGCCGAGGGCCAGCAGGCAGTCGACCTCGCCCCGCTCGATCAGTCTCAGGGCGTCCGATTCGGCTGGCCGGAACCTGCCACCACCGCGATCTGCCCGGGCGATGGCCGCTGCGGCGCCATACCGCCAGCTGCTGATGGCGGCCGCCCCTGCCGCATTCGGCCCGCCTGCCGCAATGCCGGCACCGAGGGGAATCTGAAACGCGGGCCTCTCGTGGGCGATCGTGCGGACGAGATGGACGAGGCTCCAGGCATCGATACCGATCTGGTCATCGAGCACCGTGACAATGGCAACACAGGTTGCCTTGCGGATGACGGCCGTGATCGCCCGGCAGGCTCCGATCAGTGGATCAGCGTCGCGAAGACCGTGTCCAGCGAGCATCGCATGCACCACCCGAGCGGCTTCGGTGGCCGCTTCCCGCGGGACCGTGATTCGATGGCATGCGGGGATCGGGGCGGCCACGTCAGCCGAACCGACCCAGATCGACCGGAATGGACGCCCACGAGGCAGATGCCGCTCCAGAAACCTGGGGTGGCTGCGGGATGGGTCGCAGAACCAGAAGATCACCAGATCGGCACGGTCTCGGAGTTCGTCCCATGATGCCGTGATCTCACCCGCGCGGGCGATTGTCGGTCCCGTGGCCCGAGAGCCATCTGGATGGCCGCTGTCGACCGCCGCTGCCAGCAGTTCAGCGACGTCGCAGGTGACGGCAATCGCCTCCATCGTCGCGGCGGCCAGGCCGGTGACGAGGACCCGTCTGGCCGAGGTGAGGCGGACGACAGCCCCGTCGACAGCGGCGGCAATGCCGGAGGGAATGCCGTCGATCCAGGCCTCCGGGCCGGGGGTTGCGGCAGCGGCCAATTCGGCCCTGAAGGCTTCCCGACCCCATTCGCAGGCGTTGGCCGGAACCTCCGCATCCGCAAGCATGTCGTCGCAGAGCATCGGACAGGCCGTGCAGACCCGGGCCGGCACAGCGTGGGCGTCCGACTGGGCGACAGGAGGCGTCACGACTTCGGCTGCACCCAGATGTTTCGAAAGCGGACCGGATCTCCGTGATCCTGGAGGTGGAGTCGGCCGGTGGGCTGTTCCTCGGCATCGAGTCCGCCGGGTGTTGGGCCTTCAAGTTTGACCCGGTCGTGGATCATCACGCCGTTGTGGAGCACGGTGACCTGGGCTGGTTCCAGCTTGCGGCCGGCGTCAAATCGTGGAGCCCTGAAGTCGATGTCGTAGGTCTGCCAGGCGAGCGGCGGGAACGACATGGTGATGTCCGGCTTGGCGACCCGGTAGATGCCGCCGCAGCCGTTGCTCTTCGGCTGGGAGCCGAAGCTGTCGAGCACCTGGATCTCGTAGCGACCCTGGAGATAGACGCCGCTGTTGCCGCGGGCCTGATCCGCATTTCCTGGCAGGTATGGAACCTGAAACTCGATGTGCAGGCGGGCATCGCCGAATGCATCCTTCGTGGTGGCGCCCTCCATCAAGAGGCCTTCCTCCGTGATCCTCGGACGGACGAGCCTGGCCTGCTCGTCAACCGGTCCGTCACCGTCGAAGATCACGATTGCACCGGCGGGGGGCTTCTCGCCGAGCGTGGGGCTCGATCGCTCGGTCTTGACGAATGCGGCGAGCGGTCTGCCGTCGTCACCCAGGGGAGCCACCTTGCCATCGCGGATCTCGGCCGATCGCGAGATTCCGCCCCAGTCGACGCCCTCGAGTTTCACGACGGCAGCCGCACCGGTCCCCTCGCGGGTTCCGCTGCCGACGATCATGTTGGGTGGCAGCCAGCCAGCCCCAGGAAGACCGCCAGGGTAGGCGATCGCGTCGAATCGGCCATCGCCGCGGGCGACCACCTGAACACCGAGTTGAATCGACTCTCCGTTGTAGGACACCTCTCCGGCATATTCTCCCTGGAATTTCTGGTCGTCATCCGGTTTGGCGGGCGCCTGCAGCAGGAAGAATCCGATCGCCGCCAGCCAGATCGCGGTCGGAAGTTGGAGTGTGAAACCGGTTCGAGACATGCAAAAACTCCTCAGGCGTTTCCCTGCCGCGGTGATTCCTGTCGGGCGAACACGAGCCGTCCGGCGCTGGTCTGAAGCGTGCTCGTGACGACCACCCGCACCGTGCGGCCGATCTGATCGCGGGCAGCCTCGACGACGACCATTGTTCCGTCATCGAGATAGCCGACCGCCTGCCCAGGCTCCTCGCCCGGCTTCGCGAGCCGGAGGGAGAGTTCGTCGCCGGCGATGTGGTTCGGCCGCAGGGCGATCGTCAGGTCGTTGAGGTTCACCGCCCGAACCGAGCGGACGGCGGCGATCTTCACGAGGTTCGGATCGTTCGTGACGAGCCTCCCGCCGAGGTTCCTCGCCATCGACACCAGCCTCGATTCGTCGGTTGCCTCCTCGTCGACCTCGTCGGCCGGCGCCAGCACCTCGATGTCGATCGTCTTGCTCGAGCGGAGTCGCTCCAGCACGTCGAGCCCCCGGCGGCCGCGGAGCCGCCGCGTCTTGTCTGCCGATTCGGCGGCCAGTTTGAGCTCGTCGACCACGAACGACGGGACCACGAACCGGCTCTGAAAAATCCCCGTTTCGGCCAGATCGGCGATTCGGCCGTCGATAACGGTGCTGCTGTCGAGCAGGTTCGGACGCAGCCCCTTCACGTCGCGGGCGAATTCGACATACGGGATCAGGAAGCGGAAGTCGTCGCGGGTCTGCAGCAGCAGGCTCGTGCAGACGTAGCAGAGGATCATTCCCAGGATCGGCGGCAGCCAGGTGGTGAGCGGGTTGGCCTGGTCGGTCGGCATGACCGGCGTCAGGGCGAGGAGCGCGATGTAGGTGACGAACACCCCCACCAGCAGGCCGAAGTAGACCGCCGTGATCACGGTGAGATCTTTTCGTCGCAGCGACGAGTCGATGCCGATCACCGTCAGCGGCAGGGCGAGCATACCGAGCAGCACCGCCCACGGCACCCATTCGGGCGATGCCCGCAACGCCTCGGAATTGAAGATGAGGACGGCGATCCCCACCGAAACCATCACGAAGATCGCCCGCAGAATGACCAGTGCCATGCTGGAGAGTCTACCAACCAGCGGCGGATCGCCTGATGCGAGAACTGTGCGGTGGGCGGGAGGGTGGGATTTTCCCTGAAGGGGCTCAGAGTCGGCGGGCGTAATCCTGCTCCAGAAACCGGTCCGTCATTCCGGCGATGTAGTCGGCCACGCTGCGGCGGACCCCGTGATCTACGGCTCGGCTGCGGAAGCTCTGGGGCAGTTCATCGGGGTGGCCGCAGTACCAGTCGAACAGTTCACGCATCTTCCGCTGGACGGCCACGCGGACCTTCATCACCCGCTCGCTGCGATAGACCCGCTTGAAGAGGAACGACTCGAGTTCCGCCTTGCCCGCCGCGACATGAGCCTCGTGGACCACGATCCGACGGGGCCCTTGGGCGTCGCCGCGGCAGGCCTCCCGCACGGCGGCGACGGAGTCGATCCCCAGCCGTTCGAGCCCGCTGCGGGTATTGGCGATCAGTCCGGCGACCTGCCAATCGACCAGTTCGTGCAGCACCGCCCTGCGGCGCTCACCCCCCTGGAGCGGTCCATACCGTTCTTCGGCCCGCCCTGCGGCCTCGGCAACGAGCGGGAGCGAGAGCAGTTCGTCGAGCGTCACCAGTCCCAGTTCGACGGCGTCGTCGGCGTCGTGGGTGTCGTAGGCGATCGAGTCGGCGGCATCGACGACCTGCGTCTCGAGCAGCGGTGGCGGGGCGGACCCATCCCGCTTTCTCGTGGCCTGAGCGTCGAGCACCTCGCGGGAGAGATTCAGTCCGGGAAACTGCGGATAACGCCGCTCGAGCAGTTCCATGATCCGCAGCGCCTGGGCGTTGTGGCTGAAGCCGCCGTCGTTCTCTAAAAGTTCGTTGAGCGTGTCCTCGCCCGCGTGGCCGAGGGGTGGATGGCCGATGTCGTGGCCCAGTGCCAGCGTCTCGACGAGATCCTCGTTGAGGGCGAGCGCCCGGGCCAGCGTTCGGGCGATGCTCGTCACCTCAAGCGTGTGGGTCAGCCGGCTGCGGTGGTAGTCGCCCTGATACCCGGTGAAGACCTGGGTCTTGTGTGCCAGCCGACGAAAGGCGGCCGAATGGACGATCCGGTCGCGATCTCTTTGGTATGGGCTGCGGAAAGGGTGGGGGGGTTCGGGATGGACGCGGCCCGCCGTCTCGGCGGCGTGCATTGCCCAGTCCGCGAGGAGGGCCGACTCTCTGGCCTGCCAGTCGGTTGGCGGTGTCACGGTTTCTGGCCCCTTGTCGCGGCGGTGAGCTGCTCCCAGAGGCTGTCGAGCGACTGCGGCAGCACGCGGACGCCGGCCGTCGTGGGCATGAAGTTCACGTCCCCATGCCAACGGGGCACGATGTGCCAATGGAGGTGCCCAGGCAGCCCGGCGCCAGCCACGGCACCGAGGTTGAGGCCGATGTTGAAGCCCTGCGCCTGCATCGAGTGCTCGATGACGCCGCACCAGCGGGCGAGGCAGCGTTGCAGGTCGAGCAGGTCATCTTCAGAAAGTTCGTCGAGTCGGGCCCTGTGATCGAGCGGCGCCACGAGCAGGTGACCGTTTGAATAGGGGAACCGGTTCGTCAGGACGACGCTCAAGCCTGTCCGTTCGACCACGCCGAGGAGCCTGTCCTGGGCCGCCTCGGCAGCCGCAGCGCGGCAGAGGAAGCAGCCTCTGTCTGCCCCGGCCCGCCAGGCAGTCGGTGCGGTGTCTGGGGTCTCGCCGCCCGGGCCATGGCCCTGAACGTACTCCAGTCGCCACGGGGCCCAGAGCGTTTCCTGCTTGCTGCACTCGACGGGGTTCATGGGAACGATGGTACCCGAAAGCCAATCGCCATTGACACGCGGCCTGAAGGGGCGGCAAATGAGGTTTTGGCAGCGGTTTTGGCAGGTTGAGGAAACGCGTGGAATTCAAGGTCGCGACCGACGTCTTTTCCGGTCCGATGGATCTGCTGCTCTACCTCGTGAAGAAGCACGAGGTGGATGTGACGCAGGTGCCGATCGCGCGGATCGCCGGCGAATTCCTCGCCCACATCGAGGTGCTCGAGGATCTGGCGATCGATCAGGTCGGCGAGTTCGTCGAACTGGCCAGCGTGCTCCTCGAAATCAAGGCCCGGGCGCTGGTGCCGCGGCCGGAGGAGGCGGTCGAGGAGACGGTCGAGCCCGCCCGCGAGGATCTCGTCCGCCGGCTGCTCGAATACAAGCAGTATCGCGACGCCGCAACGCTGCTCGAGGATCGGGCGCGGCAGTGGGAACTGCGGTTTCCGCGGACGCATTCCGACGAGCCTTCCCGGAGGACCGCTCCGGCCGAGGTGACGATCGGCGATGTTCAGGTCTGGGATCTCGTCGGCGCGATGTCCCGCGTGCTGCGGAAGCGGGAGAAGCGGAAGCCGCGGCAGATCGTCCAGGACGACACGCCGATCGAGGTGCATGCGGAACGGGTCGAGCGGCTCGTCGGCGAGAGGGGCAGGGTGGCGTTCTCGGAACTCTTCGAGGACGATATGCCCCGCACGCGGCTCGTGGGTATCTTTCTGGCCGTGCTGGAACTCGTCCGCCGCGGCCGGCTCGCGACCCGACAGGAGCGGCTCTTCGACGAGATCTGGCTGGAGCCTTCCGCGAACCGGCCGCCGGCCGCCCTGGAGACCGCATGATCGACAACGCCCCGCTGCGGACGCTCACCCACAAGGGGCTCACGATCGAGGGCTACTCCCGGGCCGCCGTGCAGAGCTACTGGCGGATTCCCGAACTGAAGCTGGGCTTCGACCTCGGTGGCCAGCCCTGGAACTTCATGGCGACGAGCACCTGGTTCATCACCCACACCCATCTCGATCACATCGCAGCACTGCCCGTCTACGTCGCCCGAAGGCGGAT
>CAMDFJ010000060.1 GCA_945897435.1 Candidatus Kuenenia stuttgartensis
CGGCGTTCGGGGCCCAGACCGCGAAGTTGACGCCATTGACACCGTCGGTCGAGCGGAGCTGGGCGCCGAGCTTCTGGTAGCTCTTCCAATGACGGCCCTCCCCGAGCAGGTGGAGATCGTAGTCTGTCAGCATGGTCGCGAATGCATAAGGGTCGTGGAGGTCGTGACGGTCGCCGGAGCCGTCATCGATGCGGATCGCATAGCGGGGAAGCGACTCCGGGCCGGCCGATGGATCGGCGAGCAGGATCGTCTCGTACACGCCCGATGCATGGGTCCGCCGCATCGGCTGGCTGATTCGTCCGCCGGCCGAATCGGCCGCGACCAGCCAGGCCCGCTGCGCAGTCGGAAGAAAGGCCCTGACATGGTGTGACCGCGGCCTTCCTGCGCCGTCGCGATCGAGCACCCGCGGGCCCAGCAGCCGTCCGGGCGCTCCGTGTCGGCCGGCCAGCAGGGCCGGGAGATCTGCCGAGAGGCAGTCCTGGTCGTCGATCGGCAGGAGCACGTCGTTCCTCCCTCGCCCGCCCGCCGGCGTGTCAGTGGCCAGGCTGGGGTGCGATTCCTCGCGGAGTATCGACCGGGCCGGGCATCGGGATGGAACGGAGGCCGGATCATCGTGCCACATGGTATCGTGCCGGCCCCCGAATGGCTCAATCGCGGGAGACTGTAGCGGTTGGGTGGACGGTTCGGATTGGAAGCCGGAAGAGGCGGAACCGATGGGCTTCGAGCGATTTGAACCGGTCGAACGTCGAATCCGGATCGGCGACCGCGAACTGTCGATCTGGAGGCCTCCAGACATGGAGTCGCTGATCGATCTGGCCGCCTTCGAGGCCGATGAGCGGATTCCCTACTGGGCAGACGTCTGGGAATCGGCCATCGTGCTGGCCGAGGAGATTGCCGGGCTCGACGGCAGTGCCAAAACGCTCCTCGAACTCGGCTGCGGGCTCGGCCTTCCGTCACTCGTCGCCGGGACGTCAGGCTTCGCCGTGACCGCGACCGACTACGAGGAATCGGCGCTCGAGGGCGTGCGATACAACGCGCGCCGTGCTGGCCAGGACGCGATCCAGACCCGCGTGCTCGACTGGCGGACCATCCCCGCCGACCTCGGCCTGTTCGACCGTGTGATCGCCGCCGACGTGCTCTACGAGGCCCATCATGCGGAGGCGCTTGCCGGAGTGATCGCCCGCACGCTGCGGCCCGACGGCACTGCAATGGTCGCCGACCCCTGTCGGGCCCGGGCCGTCGGTTTCGAGGCCGCCTGCCGGGGCCTAGGACTGAGCGTGGAGAAGACCAGGGCCCGCCGGCCGCATGGTGCGACCGACGGGCCCCGTGTTGAGATCTACATGATCACGATGGCCGGTCCATGACCGGACGATGACCGCCCGGAGAATCCGCGCCGTCGAGGCCGGGGCCGATCAGGCCACCAGCCGCATCTCCGGGACCACGCCCGTGATCCCCATCACGAACTCCTCGAAGATCTTGACATCGAGAGCCGAAGCCGATTCGGCCTCGGGGTGGAACTGCGTGCCGATCGCGACCCATCCCTCGATCGCGCTCTCGATCGCCTCGACCACGCCGTCCGGCGCCCGGGCGGTGACCCTGAAACTGGTGGCGACATCATCGATCGCCATGTGGTGCATGCTGTTGACGCGGATCTCACCATCGCCGTAGACCCGTTCCATCACCGAACCGGGTTCGACGAGCAACGCGTGGCGATGGGCCTGATCGAGCGGATCCTTGTGGGGAATCGCCTTGGGCAGATCCTCGGGGATGTGGAGAAACAGCGTGCCCCCCTCGGTGATGTTGAGGAGCTGCATGCCGCTGCCGATGGCGAGCACCGGCATCTGCCTGGCGCAGATCTGCCTGGTCAGCATCCGGTCGAAGTCCTCGCGGCGCGTATCCATCGGCCGCACCGACGGATGCGGCATGTAGCCATCCCGACGTGGGTCGAGATCGGCCCCTCCCACCAGCACAACGCCATCGAGCAGATCGAGCAGCCGGATCACGTCTTCCTCGTCGGCCAGCGGAGGCAGGATCACCGGAATGCCGCCGGATGCTGTGATGCCGTCGTAGTAGCCGGCCGCGACGAACGAGAGTGCGGCGTGCTCCTTGCGGGTGGCACGGTAGTCGGTGTTGATGCCGATGAGTGGCTTGGCAGCCATGAAGATCCTCCTTGAAACGCGTCGTGCCGGCATCCATGCCGGTCATCGGGGGCGAAAGTAACGGCCCTGCGACGCAAGGCAAGGATTTTTCTGATTTTGTGGTGCGATTCCGGTCCGACCCCAAGATCAAGTGCTAGCACGTCCGGTGCTAGCAGGAGATCCAGACGGCGGATCTGAAGCTTCGCAGCCAGGTCAGCTGACGTTTGGCGAGTTGCCGGGTCCGCTGCTGTGTTCGGATGATCGCCTCACGGAGACTGAGCCGGCCGGTGAGCAGGTCGAGCGTTTCGGCGTAGCCGGCGGCCTGGCGGGCAGTCGGGCCGATGCCCCCGGGCTGACTCTCCGCCTGCCGTACCTCGTCGATCAGACCGCAGGCGAACATCCGCTCGACACGGCTGTTGATCCTGGCGGCGAGCATCCGGCGTGGCAGGTCGAGGATCATCATTCTCGATTCGACGATCGGATCGGGCTCCGGGGCGAAGGCTTCGGTGAGCGTCCTGCCGCCGCAATGGGCCACTTCGAGCGCCCGGACGATCCGCTTGAGGTCGTTGGGGTGGAGCCGTGCTGCAGATGCCGGGTCGATCGCCGCCAGTCGTTCGTGGAGGGCTGCCGCTCCCCGCCGCTCCGCCTCGTCGAGCATCCTTCGGCGAAACTCCGGGTCGTCGGCCGGCAGCGGGGCGAGCCCGTCCCGCAACGCCCGCAGATAGAGCGGAGTGCCGCCGACAAAAAGGATCTGGCGGCCCCTCGAGCGGATCGCCTCGACGGCTGCGGCAGCATCGTCGAGCCAGCGGGCCACGCTGTAGCCGGCGGCCGCGGGCACCATGTCGACGAGGTGATGCGGCACGCGGTCGCGGTCCTGCCGTGATGGCTTCGCGGTGCCGATGTCGAGATCGCGGTAGACGGCCATCGAATCGACGCTCACCACCTCGGCGTCGAGCCGTTCGGCCAGCCGCAGGGCCAGAGAGGTCTTGCCGGCGGCGGTCGGTCCGGCCAGAAACCAGCAGTCTCCCCCGAGCCGGGGCCGGGCCACCGATTCCCGAGGGCCGACGTCGGTGGCAGGGCATGCTAGAGTTGGGGGCCCGGAAACGGGGGCGGCATGGACGTTCGGGCGTCTGGCGTCAGGTTCGTTCACCCCGTCTGCATGTACCCGGTTGGGAGTCATCGGATGCGTCGCCTTGGAGAGACCCTGGAAAGCCTCGAAGGGGTCGTGGCTGCGCGGAAAAACGAGCCTTCCGAACGATCCTACACCAGCCGGCTGTTCGCGGGCGGCGTGACCAAGGTCGGCGGCAAGGTCATCGAGGAGGCGGGCGAACTGGTCGCCGCGGCCGCCGCAGAGAGCGACGAGCGGGTCATTTCCGAGGCCGCCGATCTCCTCTACCACACGATCGTCCTGCTCGCCTGCCGCGGTCTCTCGCTGGCGGGCGTCGAGGACGAACTGGCCCGAAGGTTCGGCATCTCTGGCCTCGACGAGAAGGCCTCGCGGGGCGGGCAGTCCAAGGGAGAATCACCGTGAACTCGAAGAACCAATCAAACGAGCGGCTTCTGCGGATCGGCCTCCCCAGCAAGGGGCGGCTCGCCGAGATCTCGGCCGAACTGCTCAACGACGCCGGCATCAGCTTCCGCCGCTCGGAGCGAAGCCTGTTCGCCCGCTGCAAGGACATGCCGGTCGAGGTGACCTTTCTGCGCACAGACGACATCCCCGTGCTGGCCGCGGAAGGGGCGATCGACATCGGAATCACGGGGGCCGACCTCGTGGCCGAGAGCGGTGCCTCGCTCGTGCACAGGCTCGATCTCGGCATCGGATCCTGCCGGCTCGCACTCTGCGTCTCGATCGATGATCCGGTCTTGGACGCCAGCCAACTGGCCGGCAAGAGAATCGCCACGAGTTTCCCGCGGATCACGAGGGAATGGCTGGCCGAACGCGGCGTCGAGGCCCACTTCGTCGAACTTTCCGGCAGCGTCGAGATCATGATCCAGCTGGGGATCGCCGATGCGATCGTCGACCTCGTCGAGACCGGCAGCACCCTCGCCGCCAACCGGCTTCGCGTGCTCGACGAGATCGGCCGCTACGAAACGGTGCTCGTGCAAAACCAGCATGTCGCCGACGCCGCCACCGCCGACCGGATCGTCCGTCGGCTCGAAGGCATCGTGATCGCGCGGAGCTGGTCGCTGCTCGAATACAACATCCCGCGGCGGCGGCTCTCCGAGGCGGAGCAGATCACCCCGGGCTTCAATTCACCGACGGTCATGGCTCTCGAAGACCCCGAATGGTGTGCCGTGCGTGCCATGGTGCGACGGGGCGAGGCCCACGGGGTCATGGAACGACTGGAGGCGATCGGGGCCTCGGCGATCATCGAAACCCGGATCGCAAACTGCCGGTTGTAAAGGGCCAGCGGAAAGCGACTGCCGGGCGGCTCCGGTGGCCGATCTCAGTCGATGCTGCCGGAAATCAGCCTGCCTCCGCGGAGCGTGGCGGCGACCCTCGTCGTCGGATCGAGAACCGTGACGAATGGATCGCCGATCGCGGCTTCTGGCCGGAGAATGGCGACGTCGGCGGGGCGGCCCGCTGCCAGCATGCCCGAACAACGCTCGAATCCGATCGCCCATGCGGCGTCGACCGTCGCCATCCGCAGAGCCTCCCTTGGACTGCAGGCTCCCGCAGCGACAAGCCCGCGGCACTCGGAGAGCACCGAGAGATCGGGGTTCGAGGCCCGGCTGTCGGTGCCGATCGCCACGCGAACGCCCGCATCCCGGTAGCGGGCGACCGGCGGCATCGAGCCGGAGAGCAGCCGTGTCGTCCGCGGGCAGACGACGACGCAGAGCCGGTCCCGGTGCCGCGCCAGTCGGGCCAGCGAAAGGTCTGCGGCAGTCGTTCCCAGAAATGTCCCGTGGACGACGATCCCACGGGGGCTGCGGGACAGACGCGTGATCCACTCCTCGGCAGGCAGCAGTTGGGGCGCTGGAATCGGCCAGACCCCGAGTTCCTCGAACAGATCCCGAAACGGTCCCCTGCCGTTGGCAAGGAAGTCGGCCTCGAATTCGCTTTCGCCGAGATGGATGGCCGCGGGCAAACCCTGACGGCGACTGCGGGCGAGGATCTCGCGGCCGAGATGGCGGGCGACTGAGTAGGGCGCATGGGGCGAGACCCCGACAGGCACACCTGCGGAGGCGAGTCGGTCGAGGTCGCGACCGGCCGAGGAAAGACTCGCCGCGGCAGCCGGGGCGGACAGACCGATCACCTCGCGGTAGACCCGGGTCCGCGGTCCGGGCAGAGAATAAACATCCGGGAAGACAACCGTCGCGATGTCGCCGATGGCAGTCACGCCGCAGTTGGCCGATTCCTGCAACCCGGCGAGGATCGTTCGTCGAACGGCATCCCCGCGATCGGTGGGGCGGCCGCGACGCTCCGCCACCACGCGACGAATCCAGCCCGGCAGCCCCCCGTCAGCGTCCAGCGGCTCGTCGAGATCGGAAAACTCCAGATGCGTGTGGGCGTTGACCAGGCCGGGGAGAATGACGGCATCGCCAAGATCGTGGGGTCGGCCGGGGGGAGAACGACGGCCGACGGCGACGATCCGACCCCGCTTCAGGGCCACCCAGCCACCGTCGAGCGGCGGGCCGTGCATCGTCAGCACCAGCCGGGCCCGCAGCGTCAGGGGCTCTGCGTCCTGCCTGGAAAGTATTCCCTGGCCGGCTCTCACGGCGAGGTCGAGGCGATCGGCAGAAGCATCGCCGCTGACTCTGGCCGCTGCGGCTGGATCGCATCCTCACCATCCTCGAAAAGTTCGTAAAACACATTCCTGCGCCGCGGAATCCAGCCGAGTTCGGAGATCGCCGAACGCATCTGCTCCAGGGTCAGATGGTGGACGGTGCCGGCGGCGCTGACGACGTTTTCCTCGAGCATCAGGCTGCCCATGTCGTTGGCGCCGAAGAGCAGTGCGAGCTGGCCGATCTCGCGGCCCTGCGTCACCCAGCTCGACTGGATGTTGGGGAAATTGTCGAGATAGAGGCGGGCCACGGCCTGGGTCTTGAGGTACTCGAAAGGACCGGCCGGAGGAATGTCGTCCATCTCCGTGTTGTCCGGCTGGAACGACCAGCAGATGAATGCCGTGAAGCCACCCGTCTCGTCCTGCAGCTCGCGGAGGCGGTCCAGGTGTTCGATCCGCTCGGCCAGTGTCTCGATGTGGCCAAACATCATGGTCGCCGTGCTTTTTCCACCGAGCAGATGCCACTGACGGTGGACTTCGAGCCAGTCGTCCGTGAGCACCTTGCCCCGGGTCATCGCGGTGCGTACCCGATCGACGAGGATTTCTCCGCCACCGCCAGGAAGCGAGCCGAGGCCCGCCCGGGCCAGCCGCTCCAAAACCTCGCGGAGCGGTCGCTTCGAGACCTTGGTCAGGTGGTGGATCTCCGGGGGGGAGAACCCATGGACATTGACCTGTGGGAAGCGGTTCTTGATGTCCCGCAGCAGTTCTTCATACCACTCGAGCGGAAGCGTTGGGTGGAGTCCACCCTGCATCAGGATCTGGTCGCCGCCGATCGCGACGGTTTCCTCGATCTTCGTGAGCAGCAGCCCGCGATCGAGGACGTACCCCTCGGGATGTTTCGGCCCTCGATAGAAGGCACAAAAATCGCAGACCGCCGTGCAGATGTTCGTGTAGTTGATGTTGCGGTCGATGTTGTAGGTCCGCCAGGGCTCGGGATGGAGCCGGAGCGTGCTGGCATGGGCGGCCCGGCCGATCGCGGCGAGGTCGCGGGATTCGAGCAGCCGCACCGCATCGCCCGACTGGAGGCGGACTCCGGAGGCGGTCTCGTCGAGAATCTCCTGAATCGGTCGGGCTGCGGCTCTGATCATGGCTTTCTCGGGGGTTGTTCTCTCGCCTCTCGGACTATCGTGCGGCGAGCGTCGCCTTCACGTCCAGCCCTGTCGGTGCGAGATCGAGTTTGGCGGCGTGACCATAGAATCTGGAGAGTGCCAGCCGCTCGTCCGGTCCGAGATGGTAGTGGAGGTTGTCGCGCAGGTAGCTGAGACATTGCGGCACCGTCAGGCCGTGTCCTGAGGCCTCGGCGGATGCAATCGCGGCGAGGTTCGCCCGACCGCCATCCCGGGCGGCCTGCAGCAGCGGTTCGACACGCCGCAGCGATTCAGGAGGCACGCCCTGTCTCGCGGCCCAGACCGCGAACACGAAGGGCAGACCGGTCCAGCGGCACCATTCATCGCCGAGATCCCAGATCAGCTGGAAGCCGCCCCGCTGGGATCCGATGGCCCGATCTCCGATCAGCAGAACTGCGTCCGCCGCGGTGTCCTCGGCCCGGCCTTCGATCGGCAGGATTTCAATGGATGGAAAGACGCCGAAACGTTCGGCAAGCAGGATCCGGGCCAGGGTGGCGCTCGTCCGCGAGCCCTCGTCGACCGCGAGCCTGACAACCCGGGCAGGGGCGGTGCGGAAAAACAGTTTCACGCTCATCACGGCCCCCCGGCAGCCGATGCAGGCGTCGGAGACGACGCCGTAGCCATCGCCACGAAAAAGTTCGATCGACGGGATCAGGGCGATGTCGAGATCACCCCGGGAGAGCCGATCGGCGAGCCGGCTCGGCAGATCGTAGGCAAGATCGAGGCCCGCCGTCTGCAGCCCATGCACGAGGGGCTTGGTGTTGAGGTACTGCACGGCCCCGACCCGCAGCCCATGCTGTCCGCCGCCCACGGGCAGGCGGCCGGAGGTGGACGGAAACTGGAATGGCGCTCTCATGGAAGGAAAACCGCAGGCCAGGCCATCGGCTAACGCTCCTGATCGGGAAAAAGCTGTTTTTTTCGGGCTCGACCCATAACCCCAGGGGTCAGGGCTCGAGTTCCCGAAACGATCGCAGCCCGAGAAACAGCGGCACAAACGTCGCCACCAGCCCGATTGCCACCACAAGGGCCATGCTGGCGATCGTTCCCCCCGGGCCGGCGGCCCAGGCCAGAAGCCCCCGTTGCGGCCCGCCTGGCGGCCCGAAGGCATGGGAAATCAGAAACAGGTGGTTTGGAAGGGCTGCGATCACCACGATCACCATGATGAACAGCGAACTGATCACCAGGCTCAGCGTGCCGCCAAACCCGGAGGCGATCTTCGACGGGGAGGGCTCACGGAGGTCGGGCATCCGCGCCCCGAGTCCGACGGCGATGCCGGAGAGCCCGAGGCAGAGCATCAGGCAGGCGATCTCGTGAATCACCATCGTACGCTGAGACAGTCCGAGCATCACGTCGCTGAGCAGCACGAGTCCGCAGCAGGGGAGCAGGCCGCCCACGAAAGAGAAGAGAAATTTCGACCAGACGATGTGGTCCCTGTGAACGGGGAGCAGCCCGAGGATCCAGAACCTCCGCCCCTCGAGGCTGATCATCGGAAACACGAACCTCGTCGTGAAGGTGGAGAGGATCAGGCCGACCACCGCGAGGTTGAGGAAGCCGATCATCGAGGCGTAGGTGTTGTTGTAGTTGAACGAGCGGACGTTGAGAAAATAAAGCCCCAGCAGGCCGAAGAAGATGACGAACTGCGACCATTGTGAGATGTCGCGGCGGAAGAGCCGCAGATCCTTCACCACCAACAGCCGCAACGGCCGTCCGGCTGCGGTTCCGGCGTTCACGAGCGCCTGATCGATCCAGCTGATCCTGCGCCGGCGTCGGGCGGGCACCTCTCCCGTCAGCTGGCTGTATCCCAGCCGGTACGAGCGGGCTGCGAGCCAGCCGGCGACGAGCTGGAGCAGCATGCCGTTGGCGATCAGAAGTGCGAGAAACTTCAGTGCCTCGGCGAGCGCCGGCCAGCCCGCCGCGGCCCCTTCATCCTTGCGGGCGGCCTCGATCAGACCGCTCGACAGCCACCAGCTGGGGAAGAGTTTCTGCTCCGTGACCGAGAGCCGGGCAAACGTCTGTTCGAACCATGCCGCCGACATGGTGTCGGCGCGGGACACCGAGAAGGACGACCAGACCATCCAGATCAGCCCGGCCCCCACCGCCGTGCCGGCAACGGTCATGGCATGCAGACGGAGCCGGGGCATCCAGGCCACCATCAGCATGCAGAAAATGCCCCCCAGCGTCGCCGGAATCACCACGAACGACACCATGAACGGCAGCAGCAGTGCGAAGTAGGTCCAGGATGCATCGCGAACCACCCCATAGGCCACGAGCATCGGGCTGCCGAGGAGAATGAAGCCCCAGCTCGAAAACCAGACCGCCTCCTGGAATTTGTGGGAAAACACCGCCTCCTCGCGGATCGGGAGTGTGAGCAGGAGCTTCGCCTCCGGTGAGCAGTACATCCCGCCGTAGAGCAGGATCCCGGTCGAAAACACGAGCATCACCATCAACGAAGAGAAGAAGGCGTTGAAGAGCAGTGAGATCACCTCGGCATGGAGCGAGTCGAGGAAGGTGAAGGCCTCGAAGAACAGCCCGTAGAGGGATCCCCAGAACATCGCGCTCAGGAGCACCACGAGGCTCAGCCGCAGCCGGGCACCGGAAAGCATCGACCGGACAGTCGCCCAGGCGACCCTGCCGCGAAGCCGGAGGAAAATCCGGGATTCCGCCTCATGGGGCAGGAGGCGGCAGGATTGGGGAAGGGGGGTCATGCGCCGCTCCGGCCGGGTTCGGCCGCCCGCGGGCTGGTCAGTTCGAGGTAGAGCTGCTCGAGGCTCGTCGTCTCCAGGGCCATCTGGTCGCGGAGTTCGTCGACCGTACCGAGGAATCGCAGCTGTCCGCGAACCATGATCCCGACCCGGTCGGCCATCTCCTCCGCCATGGCGAGGGTGTGGGTCGACATGAACACCGTCATCCCCTCACGGGTTCGCGCCTTGAGCAGGTCCTTCACGATCCGCACGCTGCGTGGGTCGAGACCGACCATCGGCTCGTCGAGCACAAGAACGTCCGGGTCGTGGAGCAGCGAGGAGGCGAACACCAGCCGCTGCTTCATGCCGAGGGAGTAGCTTTCGGCGAGGTCGTCGGCGAACTCACCCAGTTCGAAATGCTCGATTTCGCTGGCAATCCGCTCGCTGGCGAGATGCCGCGGCATGCCGAACATGTCGGCGATGAACCAGAGAAACTCCCGTCCTGTCAGCTTGTCGTAAAGGCAGGGCTCGTCAGGCACGTAGCCGATGTGGAGATGGGCGTTGCGCGGCTCCCGCACGAGGTCGTAGCCGCTGACGCGGACGTTGCCACGCGAGGGCCGCAGGAGTCCGACCAGCATCTTGATCGTCGTCGTCTTGCCGGCGCCGTTGGGCCCGAGCATTGCGAACAACTCACCCCGCGGAATCGCCAGCGTGAGATCTGCGACCGCGGTCTTCGGGCCGTAGGTGCGGGTGACATGGTCAAACTCGATCATCGCTCATTTCCCGTCGGATGGGGCCGCAGCCGCGGCGGGATTGGATCGATCGGCCTCGCGATCGAGGCCCGTGGCCAGCAATTCCGCCGCCGCGTCGGTGCGACGCAGGAAGGTCAGTTTCGCGCCGAACAAATCGCTCTCCTGCTTGAGCACGCGGCCCGATCGGTCGACCCAGAGCCGCGTCCGCGGATCGTGATGACCGGACGGATCACTGCGGTAGGAGACCACGTGCACCCGGACGAGACGGTCGTCCCAGAACATCGTCTCCTCGCCCGAAACCGAGGCGTGGAGCAGTTCGATGGCCGACCCTCCGGCCCGCAGCGGGCTGTAGATGGGGACCGTCCAGCGACGTCCCTCGTAGAGTCCGGGCAGCGTGGCCTGCGGCGACAGTTCATCGCCGATCGTGATGTGCGACGGGAGATAGCGGTCGGTTTCGTAGCGCATGTCTCGGGCCCGCACGACGACGTGAACGTGTCCATCATCGACAGTTCCGGTGAGCACCACCTTCTCGCCCGTGCCCGGCAGGTCGACCGCCGAGCGAAAGGCGTTGAGCTGGCCGCGATCGTCGATCGACAACGATCCCCGGGCCTCGAATGCCGGCAGGGGCGCATTCGAGATGGCCCGCTTCAGAAGCGGTTTGATCCACATCGGCAGCATCTCCTCGATCGGCAGCCGGTCGAAGTGCAGCAGACTGTCGACGGCCACACGGCCATCCTCGAAGCGGGTCGAGCGGCTCGAGGCCCAACCGAGAGGCTCGTCTTTCCAGAGCACCGTCCAGGCGACGGGAACGAGCCTGTTGTTGGACGCATAGAAAGCCTGGTACCCCGGCGGGGAACCCGGCATCAGCGAGGGCAGAATCTTCTCCACCACGAGCCAGCTGGTCGTGACACACCAAAAAATGATGATGAAGGCAGCAAGCCAAGGGCGTTGCATTGCCACTGTGCCAGCAGAGGAAATCGCGGTCCGGGAGCAAGTCCCCCAAACGCTCTTTCAGTCTAACGGTTGAGAACTCTCCGGGTATCGCCGCGGTTTTTGAATCTTGCGGGAATCTCATGAAATGGTGGATTGGCAACGGCCACCCGCTGTCCTAAAATCACGGCCCGGGAGACGTCAGGGGAGCTGATTCGCAGACGTCCCAGATGGTCTTCCGCCCCGAGGAAATGATTTCTCGCAGGATCCAGCGATCATGTCCGATCCAACCGAAAACGACGTCTGCTTCCATCAGGGATGCCCTGTCTGCGGCCGCGGTCTGCGGATTCGGGTCTTGCTTCTGGGCCGACGGGTCTATTGCCAGCACTGCGGTGGCGGATTCATCGCCAGCGACTCTTCCGGCAGCCGGAAGAATTGTCTCCAGGACAGTCTGGTGGAGGACCTGATCGAGAAGGCCGAAGCCATGCTTCAACGCATGGCTCGGGGTGAGGAGTAGGCCGGCGGTTGCCTCACTGAAAATGTCGCATCCAGCCCGATGGTCCTGGGCAACTTCCTCTCGCTGGTGATGACCCTTCCCTCTGGGCAGGGGGGGCTGTGTCGTGGTTCCTGTCAATGACGGGCAGAAGCCTGTCCCACTCAGCGTGGCCGGTGCTCCGGCGGCCAGTCGCCGGTGTCGAGGTGGGCCAGTTCCGCCAATCGCTGCCAATAGTCGGGAAACGTCTTGCCGACACAGGCGGGATCGAGAATTCGCACGCCGGGCAGCCGCAGGCCGGCGAGCGACAGGCTCATGGCCATGCGATGGTCGTCGTACGTGGCAAGCGTTGCCGCACTGAGCGGTGCGGGCGTGATCGTCATGCCATCGGCGGCTTCCCTGACAGAGCCGCCCAGTTTGCGGAGTTCGCAGGCCAGGTCGCCGATCCGGTCCGTCTCCTTGTCACGGATGTGGGCCACGTTGCGAATGGTCGTCGGTCCCTCGGCGAACAGGGCGACGACGGCGAGCGTCGGCACCGTGTCGCTGATCGCGTTCATGTCGATGTCGATGCCAAGGCCTGCACGGCCGCTGACCGTCACCGCCCCACCATCCGATCCGTCCCGCCACTCGACCTGGCAGCCCATCTGCTCGAGGGCATCGCAGAGGTGGATGTCGCCCTGCATGCTCTGCCGGGAGAGTCCTTCGATGGTGACGCTGCCTCCGGTGATCGCGGCGGCGGCGACGAAATAACTGGCTGCAGAGGCGTCGGGCTCGATCGCGTAAGCCGTGGCCCTGTAGCCGGAGGGGGGAATCTGCCAGGTGCGATCGTCGACCGCCGCGCAGGCACCGCCAAACGACTGCATCACCCTGCGGGTCATCTCGAGGTAGGGAAGCGACACCAGCCGACCCTCAAACTCGATCCGCATCCCCTCCGCAGCGCAGGCCGCGACCATCGCCAGACCGCTGGCGAACTGGCTGGAAGTGCTCCCCCGCACCCGGGTGGCCCCGCCCCGCAGGCCATCGGATCGGATCGCCACCGGCGGACAGTCACCCGGGCGTTCGGCTCGAGCATCGACGCCGAGGCTCCGCATCGCCTCGAGCAGATCGCCGATCGGCCGCTGTCGCATCCTCGCCGTGCCGTCGAGCCGGAAGGTGCCGTGGCCAAGACCGCAGACGGCTGACAAAAAACGGATCGTGGTGCCGCTCGCGGCGCAGTCGATCGAGGCGGCGGTTGCGGGAATCAGTCCGCCGCATCCCTCCACCTCGATCTGTCCGTCGCTCCATACGGCGTTGATCGACAGGCCGAGTGCCCGCAGGCCATCGACCATCACCCGGGTGTCCTGGCTGTCGAGTGCTCCGGAAAGCAGGCTGCGGCCATTGGCCAATGCGGCGCAGACGAGCGCCCGGTTGGTGATGCTCTTCGAGCCGGGCGGCCGTATCGACCCACGGACGGGGCCGGGGCAGGGGGGCATCTCGATCGCGGTGCTCATCGATTCGGCGTCGCCTCCGGGCAGGTGAAGTCGGCGAAATCCAGGCCTCTCGACGGACCGATGCGGTGCGTCGCGAGACTCCCTCGAAAACGCTACTCTGCGGGGGAGTTCCAGCGGAGTCAACGAGGTGCGCCGATGAGCGTTGAAATACAGTCGTACGAACTTGCGCTCCCGCCGATCGTCCGGTTCGGCAGCGGCAGGCTCGTCGAGATCGCCGAACTGGTGGCGATGGTCGGCCGTCGGGTCTGGCTCATCGGCGGCAGACGCAGTCTGCTGGCCTCAGCCAGCCGGGAAACGATCGAATCGTCGCTCGCCTCCGCCGGCATCGATTCCCGGATCGTCGCTGTCTCGGAAGGCGAGCCGACAGTGGCCCAGGTCGCGGCCGGATTGGCCGGGCTGGCCGACGAGGATCAAGCGGCTGCTGTGATCGTCGCCGTCGGAGGTGGTTCGGCCATCGATCTGGCGAAGGCGGTGGCGGCGTTGGCGACGAATCCGCCGCCGGGAGGTCTCGGCCGGCAGAGGCCCGCCGATCTCGAGCAGCACGTCGTCGACCATCTGGAGGGTGTGGGCCGCGGGCTCCCGATCCGGCATGCCCCGATCCCGCTGGTGGCAGTGCCAACGACCGCAGGCACCGGCGCCGAGGCGACCCGCAATGCGGTGATCTCATGTCCCGAACGCGGGTTCAAGAAGAGCCTCCGCAGTCCGCTGATGGTGCCGCGGGCGGCGCTGATCGACCCCGATCTGACGCTCGGTTGCGATCCCTCCACGACCGCGGCCGCCGGCCTCGACTGCATCACCCAACTCGTCGAGTCGTTCATCTGCCGGTTCAAGAAGCCGCTGCCGAGGGCACTGGTGCTCGAGGCCCTGCCCAGAGCGGTGCATGCCCTGCCCAGGCTGCTGCATGATCCGGGCGACGCAGCCGCCCGCTCGGCGCTCAGTCATGCGGCCTTCGTTTCGGGAGTTGCCCTCACAAATTCCGGGCTCGGCATGGCCCACGGTGTGGCCGCGGCCCTGGGCATCGAATGCGGCACCGCCCATGGCGTCGCCTGTGCGCTGATGCTGCCGCTGGCGTTGCGGGTGAATGCGTCGGCCGCAGAGGCCGACTTCGCGGTCCTCGAACGGTCGATCGATCCGCTCGCCCCCTCAGATGATGCGGCTGCGGCCCGCTCGTTCGTCGGTCGAGTCGAGGCGATCTGCAGTGCTGCGGGCACCCCGCGGCGGCTCTCCGAGGTCGGCCTCAAGCGGGCCCGCATCGGCTGGCTCGCGGAAAATTCCGGCGGCGCGAGCATGCGGGGCAATCCGGTCGAACTCGGTGTCGAACAGTTGCAAGGACTGCTCGCAGAGATCTATTGATCGCTCCCTTCAGCAGCCTGCAGGATCAGCGGATCCTCGAGCAGCGGCATCAGTTCGGCAGCGGCTGCACCGCCGCCCGCCGCCCGCTCCCATGCCGCCCGGGCCTTGGCAAGATCTGGTTCGGCCTTGGTGGCATGGAAAGCGCCGAGATAGAGATCATTCGCCGGTCTGCCGTCGAACCAGGTCGTCACGATCGAGAGCAGAATGCCGGCGGGAATCCTGTCACGCGGCACCGTGCGATTTCGACCCGCCGACCGATAGACCACTTTCTCCGCATCAATCTCGACGATCCCGATCTTCTTGCCGTTGACATCGAATTCCTGGCCGGATGCGAGCGTCTTGAGCGCCTCCTCGCGGAAGCCCGCAAAGCCCCGGGCGTAGGTCGCCAGCAGCTTCCATTGGGCGACGCGGCCGAGCAGTGGGGCGTCGGCGGCGGCAGTGACGGTTGCGGCCGCGATCGCCTCGTCGGCGGCGTCAAATCGCTGTCGCTGCAACGCCGCGAAGGCGTCACGCAACAACGGATCAACTGAGATCGCTGGCCGGGGATCGGGAGCTGGTGTCGGCTGAGGTTCTGGCTGAGGACTCGGTTCAGGAACTGGGGCAGGAACAGAGACAGGAACTGGGGCGGCCCCGGTCTTCTTCGTGGGTTCCGGTTTGGCCCGCTGTTCCGGCTCGGGCTCGGGAACTGGCGGAGCAGGATCGACCACGGCCACTGTGGCGGGAGTCATGGCCGCAGTCGGTTCGGGCCTTGCAGGCTGTGCTGGCTTGGGCCCTCCGGCGAGACGGCCGTTTGCCTGATACCAGAAGAGACCTCCGGCAGTCGTTGCCAGGCCGACGAGGAGCAGCCCAAGCACTGCGTTGACACCGCCCGACGACTTTCGATGGCTGGTTACCGGTCGGATGGAGATGCATTCTTCGGCAGTGTCGGCGGGATGGAGCATGGCCGGCGAGGGCGGCTGCGGCAGGCCGCCGGGAGGAGGCGGCATCGCAAACCCGCGGCTTCCGATCGGAGCAGCCGGCTGCCGACGGGCGATCTCCCCGAGCACGGTCTCTCGCGATTCCTCGACCCGCCTGACGAGCGCGTCGCGGGCCATCGCGAAAGGCCCGGGGGCGAGCCCCTTGAGCCGGCTGATCCGGGCATCCGCCGCCCGGAGCACGACCATCGGATCGGTCTCGGCAGCAGTCAGGCCGAGCACCCGCCGTGGATCTCCTAGATCGACGGCGTCGATGCCGAGCCACTGCCTGCAGGGATCGAAGGATGGCTGTGCCATGACCGTGCCCTGTTCGTGGTCAGAGCCGCCGCCAGATGGTGAGGTCGGCGATCGTGTACTGGTGCTTGCGGGCCGTTTCCCGGATCACGAACGGCAGTTCCTCGCGATGGACGAGCGTGAAGCAGCCGGTCAGCGAAAGTGTCAGGCCCTCGAACGTGTCCAGCGGTTCGCCATGTTCCCGTCTGCCGCCGAGCCATTTCGACTTCGGCGTGTACTCCTCGAGCCAGGTGTACGGCGAACTGATCGCGAGCATGCCGCCGGATGGAATTCGCGAGGCGATGACATCGAGGAACAGGGCCGGATCGTAGAGCCTGTCGATCAGGTTTCCGGCAAAGACCAGATCGTAGTCCGTGAAGATCGGCTTGAGGTTGCAGGCGTCACCCTGCATGAACGACACCCGCGGGGCGGCTTCGGCAAGGCCCAGCCGGATGAGCGACGTGGCCCGGCCGACGGTCAGTTCACCCTCGGTCGGCACCTCGTAGAGGACCTCGTCCCCCAGCTGCAGGCGGACGCCCGACTGGATGAACCGGGCCGAAAAGTCGATCGCATCAACCTGCTCGAAGAACCTGCCGAACTCGAATGCCGAGCGGCCGACGGAGCAGCCGATGTCGAGGCAGCGTCGGCGTCGATCCGAGGGAACGTGTCGCATCGTCGCCCTGACGCAGGCGGCCGGGAAGTTGGGAACGCCGAGCAGATCGGGGCCATAGTGGAAGTCGAGATACTGCGTGACGAGCTGGTCTGTTTCGTAGAGCCGCGCGCCCGCGGTCGCGGCCTCGCTTCCCGGTTCCTCGATGACCGTGCGAAAGCCCGCGTGTTGGAAGAAGTGCCGCCGGAATGCATAGCGTGCGCTCTTGAGGGCCTCGTTTCCCGTCGAGATCCAGGAGCCCCCCTTCATCAGGTTGTGGCGGCCGTCGAACGTAGGCACCGAGAAGTCGTCGTAGAGCGGATGGACCTCGAAGCCCTTGAAGGGCATGATCGGCGTTCGCGTCCACTGCCAGACGTTTCCGACGACGTCGCAGAACTCACCCTGCGGAAACATGTCGACTGGCCCACTCGAGGCGAACCGCTCGAGATTGAGATTGCCAGGGGCGGGATTCCAGGTTGGCTGGTCGCCGGGGATGGCGTCGCGAAGCGTCTGCCAGTGGGCCTCGGAGGGAAGTTGGATGTTGTGGCCCGTCCTGCGGCCCAGCCAGTTGCAATAGGCCTGGGCCTCGAGGCAGTTCACCTCGACAGGCCAGTCCTGCGGCAGGGGGATCTCCTCCAGCAGGTTTCGCTGAAGGTACTCACCGTCCCGCCTGAGCCAGAACTTCGGATGCTCGGCCCGGGTGTAGTGGAGCCAGCCCCGGCCCTCCTCGGTCCAGAGTGAATCGTCCCCGTAGCCCCCAGCGGCGATGAACTCGAGAAATTCTGCGTTGGAGACGAGCCGCCTGGCAGCCTGGAAGGCCGGCAGGTCGACCTCCTCGACGCCGTACTCGTTGTCCCAGCCGTAGGTCTGGTCGGTATCGGGCTTGCCAAGGCGGACGTGCCGGGGTTCGATCGGAATCCAGTCGTTGGGGGGCGGCGTGCCGCGGGACGGGCAGGCCCGCCACCGGGACTTCTCGTCCGCGGTGAGTTCGTCGCCATGACGCAGTTCGTCGAGCGGCATCTGCCG
>CAMDFJ010000061.1 GCA_945897435.1 Candidatus Kuenenia stuttgartensis
GGCGAAGAGGGCGGTCGGATGGCCCGCGTCGATGGCGATCGCCTTCTCGAGGGCCGCCACGGTGTCGTGGAGACTGGCACCCTCGTCGGCCAGAAGCGAGCCCTTCAGTGCCCAGTAATCGGCTGAATCATCATGCTTTTCGGCCTTCGCAAGGGCTGCCGCAGCATCGGCGATCCGGCCGGCGCAACGAAGCGTTTCCGCCACGGCCACCGAACAGGCTGTGGCCTCGTAGCCGGCCTTGCGGGCCGCCTCGAAGGCGTCGCGGGCCTTGTCGGCATGGGCAGGGTCGCGTTCGATGAGCGAGCTGTGGGCGAGGCCCTGATAAAACAGCGCCAGCGCTCCGCCGTCGCCGGCCTTGAGAGTCTCGAGCGCATCCTGCGACCTGCCGAGCAGTTGCTGCGCGACGCCAAGCCGCACCGAGGCCGCCGGACTTCGCTCGCCCGACGACTCCAGTTCCTGGACAGCCGTTCTCAGTTCGCGGTGGGCGGTCGGGTCGCTGCCAAGTGCCTCGAGCAACCGCCTGATGTCGGACGGGCCGAAGGGTCCGGTGCCGGTGACAAGATCGCGGATGTCGAGGCTGACGGTGGAGATCATGCGGTAGGGTCTCTTCTAAAAAGGGCGGCAATGGAAGGGGGCGGCAATGGAAGGCAGACAATGACGCAGGAGGTCCAAAAGCCAGCGGTGGGAATCGAACCCACAACCCCCGCATTACGAATGCGGTGCTCTGCCAATTGAAGCTACGCTGGCGACCGTTCCAGGACGATCGGACCCCGCAAATTAGCGCAGCCCGCCCCCCAACGTCAAGTCGCCGTCGGCAGGGGGCCGGGAAAGCGAAAAGAAAAAGTGGGGCCTCTGACTCGGCAGGAGCGTCCTGCCAAGGTCGTGCGGGTCAGGGGCAAGCGACCGCAGGACCTGAGTTAGTCGGAGGCCCCACCTTGAGTGCGTGGGGAGAATACGCGGAATTCGTGTGTCGCCGGCCGGAAACCGGCGACGCCGGAGGGGAAATGCATCCGGCGTGCCAAAGTCGATGCCGGGGAGGGTTTACGGAAGGATTTTCCCCTGAATCGCATTTCTCAAGGGCGAATCGGCCTCTTGCCAGCAGAATGCCAGCGCCTCAGCCGAACGGGCCCAGAGCGGCAAAACGCCCGCTCGCCGTTCGATTCTGCAACGCTCCGGAGCATTTTGCGGCGGCTGGACCTGCGGCTGCCGGCGGGGCTGATCAACCGGCCGCGAACTGTATGATGCAGTTGAGTGCCACAGTCGGGGTTGATGCAGTTTGGGTGTGAGTTGTCGCAGTCGGAATGACTCCGTCCGGCTGCCTGCCCGGAGAGATTCCCGTGACGCCGAGACTTCCCGCCATCATCGGTCGCCATCGCTGTGGTCCCGGCTGCCCGCTGCTCGTGATTGCCGGGCCCTGCGTGATCGAGAACGAACCGCTTTGCATGCAGATTGCGGAGACGCTTGCGGGCCTTGCCGCGAGGCTGCCGATTCAGGTGGTGTTCAAGGCCTCCTTCGACAAGGCGAACCGGACCAGCGGCGGCGCCTTCCGGGGCCTCGGCCTCGACGAAGGCATGGCGGTGCTCGATCGGGTGCGGAGGGCAACCGGCCTCCCGGTGACGACCGACATCCATCTGCCGGAGCAGGCTTCGGCGATTGGTCAGGTCTGCGACCTGATTCAGATTCCGGCATTTCTCTGTCGCCAGACCGACCTGCTGCTGGCCGCAGCGGCGACGGGCCGGGCGGTGAACGTGAAAAAGGGGCAGTTTCTCGCACCGGGTGACATGCGGCATGCCGTTGCCAAACTGCTCGCCGGGGGCTGCTCCGACATCTGTCTCTGCGAGCGGGGAACGTTCTTCGGCTACGGCCGCCTCGTCAACGATTTCGGCGGCCTCTTGACGATGCGGGCGCTGGGCGTGCCGGTGATCTTCGATGCCACGCACTCCGTGCAGCAGCCCGCCAGTCTTGGTGAGGCCACAGGGGGCGATCGTACGCTCGTCGAACCGCTGGCCCGTGCGGCGGCTGCCGTGGGCATCGACGGCCTGTTTCTCGAAACCCATCCCGATCCCGACACGAGCCCCAGCGACGGTCCGAACATGGTCCCGCTGCACCGTCTCGGTTCGGTTCTCGAGCATGTCCTTCGGATCCACGAGGCACGTCTGTCTGTCGAAGGAGACGTGACCGCCGACGCGGACGCTGCCAATGGGCCGGTGTCATGAGGGCGACGTCTCTGATCGCAGCCGGGATCGCGATCCTTTCGTCGGTAGCAGGCTGTTCGTCGCGAAGCACCGCAGTTTCCGCGGTCCGCTCCGGTTCTCCCACGACGGCCGCCGTGCCGGCGGTCTCCCGCGAGGTTCGTGACCAACTCCTCGATGGAGCGATCGCCGTGCTCGGCAGGCTCGATGATTACGAGGAGCAGGCTGCCTATGCGCAGGTCTTCGACCGCTTGAATCAGTGGAGCCATGCGCTGGCCACCGAGCGACCGGCCGAAGGCGGCTGGAGGCTCGACCCGCTCTATGAAACGCTCCCCGCCGAACTGCGTTCCGGAGTGCCGGTGGCGGCGCTCGAGAGCAGCGTCTTCGCGGCCGACGAGGACGTTCTGGCGCTCCGCGACCAGCGCTGGCTGTCCGACATCGCGTCGTATGCCCGTGGCGATGCGATCGACGACCTGGCGGTGGCCCAGAATCTTTTCCAGTGGACGGTTCGGGCTTTGGCGATCTCCAGCGATCCTCCGATGGTGCCGACCCAGGCCACACCGGGCAGCCGCTGGTTTCTCCCGGGCGAGGTGCTCCTTGCGGGCCGGGCGAGCTCCGCCCAGCGTGCCTGGGTGTTTTTGGAACTGCTGCGGCATGCCGGTCTCGATGGCGTGATGCTTGCGACCGGCAACCCGGCTGATGGCAGCCTGCAGCCCTGGATTCCCGCCCTGCTCTCCGCTGGCGAGGCCTACCTCTTTGAACCGACCTATGGCATGCCCGTTCCCGGTCCTGGGGGCGTTGGCGTGGCCACCGCACGTCAGGCGGCCGCCGATCCGGCGATCCTGCGAGGCCTTTCGCTTCCGGATCGGAACTATCCGCTCCAGGCCCCAGACATGGCGTCGCTGACGGTGCTCGTGCCCGCGGCCCCGATCAACCTTGCCCGAAGAATGCAGATGCTCGACGAGCGACTCGCCGGCCGAGGCCGGATGGAGATCGCAATCGACGCCTCCGCCCTTGCGGCACGCGGACTGGCCGCCCTGCCCGGCGAGCCCGCGGCGGGCCGGACGCGGCTCTGGGAGTTTCCCTGGGAGACGCTGCGTCGGCGGCGTCAGGAGCCGACCATCCGGGCGCTCCTGTCTGAACTCGCACCGCTCTCGGTGGCCCTTGAAGAACGGCGGCCAGGCGACGGCATGGCGCGGGTCGTCCGGCCGCTGTACGTTGCCCGACTGCGTGAATTTCGCGGCGACCTGGAGGGAGCCGAGGGTGCCAAGGCGGCCTATCTGACCGCCCGTCCCTCGGCTGCGGCAATCGCCGAGGCGCTGAAGCGTTCGCCCCCGGCAGAGACCGATGCCGTGAAGCGGCTCTATGAGGCGATGAAGCAGGATGCGACCTACTGGCTCGGCGTGCTGACGCTCAACGAGGGGGACGCCGAAACCGCCGTCGACTACCTCGGCCGGATGACGCTGGAGGCGTCTCCAGACGGACCATGGTCTGATGCAGCCAGGGTCAACCTCGCCCGCGGCCTGCTCCAGCTCGGCAACCCCAGGCAGGCCGTGGCCATGCTCGAGGCCGATCAATCACCGCAGCGATTTGGCAGCCGGCTCCTCGCCAGCCGGATTGGCCGTGAAGCAGCCGGGAATGACGGAAAAGCCAACGGCCGTTGAAGGCCGCCGGCAGCCTCCGCGGGGCGGGTGGAGACCGCCGGCAAAGCCTTTCCGGACCGTGGCAGACAGGTCTGCGTTGCCCGCAGGGCGGCGAAGTTGTATTGTTGGGGATTCCCGTTTCCCAAGGATTCCTGCAAGAACGCCCCTCCAGCGACCGATCGAAGGACGAGATTATGAAAGACGGCATCCACCCCAACTACATCGACACCGTGGTCCGCTGTGGCTGCGGCAACACCTTCAACACCCGCAGCACCATGCCGGAGTTGAAGGTCGACATCTGCAACGTCTGCCATCCGTTCTTCACGGGCAAGCTCAAGTTCGTCGACACCGCCGGCCGGATCGAGAAGTTCAAGTCGAAGTTCGCGAGCGCCGGCTATGCCAGCCTCAAGAAGGGCAAGAAGGCTCCTGCGGCCGCAGACTCGGCGGCCTCGTGAGGCCTGCCCGTCGGGCCTGATCCATGCGCGACCAACTCGAAGCCAGGCTCGCCCGATTCGAGGAACTCGAGCGGGCGATGGTCGATCCCGACGTGCTCGCGCAGCCTCAACGGCTGGCGTCGGTTGCACGGGAGCACGGCACGCTCGCCAAGCTGGCCCGCAGATATCGCGGGTTTGTCGGCCTCGAGTCTCAGATTGAGGAACTCGAGCAGATGCGACGGGGCGACGATCAGGAGTTTAAGGCCCTGGCTGAAGCAGAGCTTCCCGAACTCACGGCCCGGCGCGAGCGGGAATGGGACGAACTGCTCGACATCTGCTCCGACGACGAGGATGCCGACCGGGCCCGGCTGATCATGGAACTCCGGGCCGGCACCGGCGGCGACGAGGCCGCGCTCTTCGTCCGCGACCTCTACGAGATGTATCGGCGTCATGCCACGGAGGTCGGCTGGGCGGTCGAGGTCCTCGATGCCAGCCCGACCGAGCTCGGCGGCTTCAAGGAGCTCGTGCTCGGCGTCAGCGGCGACAACGTCTACCGCAAGCTGCAGTACGAGAGCGGCGGTCATCGGGTGCAGCGGGTGCCCGACACCGAGACCAAGGGACGCATCCACACCTCAGCAGCGACGGTCGCCGTGCTGCCCGAGCCGGAGGATGTCGAGGTATCGCTCTCGCCCGACGAGTATCGCAAGGACCTGTTCTGCGCGAGCGGCCCGGGCGGCCAGCACGTCAACAAGACCGCCTCTGCCGTGCGGCTCACCCATCTGGCGACCAACATCGTCGTCCAGTGCCAGGACGAGAAGAGCCAGCACAAGAACCTCGCAAAGGCGCTTCGGGTCTTGAAGACGCGGCTCTACGAGCACCAGCGGCAGATCGAGCACGACAAGCGGTCGGCCGAGCGGAAGACACTCGTCGGCTCGGGCGATCGGAGCCAGCGGATCCGCACCTACAACTTCCCGCAGAACCGGCTCACCGACCACCGGATCAACGAGAGCTTCACCCTCGATCAGGTGATGGCCGGCAGGCTTGGACTGGTCATCGAAGCGATCGAGCAGTTCAACCGGCAGCAGCGGAAGTCGGCCATGGAACGCTCCTCGAAGCCGGCGGCCGGCACCGTCACAGGGTGAGGTCTGCAGATGGCCGACGATGTCTGGACCGTGGGCCGGCTGCTCACCTGGACGACCGACTGGCTGGCCTCCAAAGGGGCCGACTCGCCCCGGCTTGATGCCGAGGTTTTGCTCGCTCATGTCAGGGCCTGTCCCCGGATCGCCCTCTACACCGCCTTCGGCACGCCCGTCGACGACACCCAGCGGGCCCGGTTTCGCGAACTCGTCAAGCGCCGGGGCGAGGGAGAGCCCGTCGCCTACCTCGTCGGTAGCCGGGAATTTTTCTCCCTGCCCTTCAACGTCACTCCGGCCGTGCTCGTGCCGCGGCCGGAGACGGAGGGGCTCGTGGTGCGGGTGCTCGATCTCTGCCGGCCTCAGGCGGCCCCACGGATCGTCGACGTGGGTACCGGCTCGGGCGCGATCGCGGTCACGCTCGCCAAGCACCTGCCCCAGGCCCTGATCACCGCGACCGACATTTCGACGGAGGCGATCGCGGTGGCCAGGGAAAACGCCGCACGTCACGGCCTTGCCGATCGAATCCGGTTCGTGACCAGCGATCTGCTCGCCGGCCCGGGGCTTGAAGGGCCGTGGGACGTGATCGTCAGCAATCCGCCCTACATTCGCGATGACGAGTTTGAGGGGCTGCCTCGCGATGTCCGGATGCACGAGCCGAAGGCCGCCCTCGTCGCCGGTCCGACCGGGGCAGAAGTGATCGAGCGGCTGGCATCCGAGGCGGTCGAACGGCTGGCGTCGGGCGGCTGGCTCGTGGTCGAGATCGGCCCGCAGGCGGCCGCGGAGGCGGTGCTCGCAGGGCAGTCCGGGCTGATTCCCGAAGCCACGATTCCCGACCTCGCCGGTCTGCCACGGATCGTGCAGGCCCGGAAGGCCTAGCTTCGACGCTTTCGTTTTTGAGGGGTCCAGAGGAAGTTGCCTGTTTCGCAGGTCGGGGTCGCCCGCACCCCGAGAGCCGGGCGTTCGCTGCGGCCATCCTGGCCTTGCCCTGCCGATGTGGGACAGGCTTTAGCCTGTCATGGCTGCTTCACGAAAAATCTCGGCATCGTGCCGAATTTTCCTTGGCCGGCTCCGCCGGCTGGTGCTGACCCGGCCCTCCGGGCCTCGCGCTGCCCGATGTGGGACAGGCTTCAGCCTGTCATGGCTGCTTCACGGAAAATCTCGGCATCGTGCCGAATTTTCCTTGGCCGGCTCCGCCGGCTGGTTCTGACCCGGCCCTCCAGGCCTGGCCCTGCCGATGTGGGACAGGCTTCAGCCTGTCATGCCTTTGAGTAACGGCGTCTCGCGTAGGTCGGGGTTGCCCGCACCCCGAGAGCCGGACGTTCACTGCGGCCATCCTGGCCTTCGCTCACTCGATGCTGACTACGCTTCGGCATCCATGCCTGCGCTTGTCAGCAACGCCGGTTCTCGGGATACGGGCAACCCCTCCCGATACCCTCATCTCTCAGCAGTGAACATCACCAGCCGAGACGGCCGTCTAAACCTGCGAAAGATTCGTAGTTAGACTCACGGTTTTTACCTCGCTCTCTTCCGGTCCGGCATTGGCGGGGATTCGCGTCGTTCCATTCCTGCGGTTACCGATGAAACCAGAATCTGAAAATCTCGAGATCCGGGTTCTGAAGGACTACGACTCAATGTGTCAGTCGTTTCCGTTGATTCAGCAACTCAATCCGAGCATGACCCGCGGGCGGTATCTCGACTTGATCCGTGAGATGGTGAAACTGGGAACTATTTTCAGGTCGGCTGCTTTCTGTCAGGCAAACTGGTTGGTCTGACGGGAATCTGGATCGGAACCCAGCTCTGGTGTGGCAAGTTCATCGAAGTCGACAATTTCATCGTCGATGAAGCGCATAGAAGACTTGGTATTGGGTCGAAGTTGATGAACTGGGTCGATGAGAATGCAAAGAACGAAGGGTGTGAGATGGTTCGTCTGGATACCTACGTCAGCTTGGAAAAAGCCCATCGGTTTTATTTTTCCCATGGATTCAGGATTGAAGGATTTCACATGACGAAAAGAGTCTGAAAGCCTGCCCGATCAGGCACTCGAGTGGTGCGAAGACGAACTCCTGCGGGAGATCATGCCGGTGATGCCGACTGTGCTCGGCGACCTGCGGTCGTTCGAGATCGCCCGCGGGCTCAGCGAGGAGGATCTTGAGGTCCTCCGCCGGCTGCTCGTGCGCCGGTCGTACGCGCCGGGCGAGCTGATCATCCGCCACGGCGAGGAGGCCACGAACCTGTTTCTCGTGATCAGGGGGCTCGTCGGCGTCTGGCTGGGAGAACCTGGAAAGGGGATCCACGCGACGATCCTGCGAAATATCGGCGCGTCGCTGGCGACGAAGCTGCGACGGGCGAATCATCACGTGAGCGTCCTCTCGGCGCAGGTGCGGTAATGGGCCGAACATGTCCACTGATGCACGTTGCCACGGTCGAGACCGTCGCCACGGAGCCGTCGTGAACGAGGCGGGCTGGGGTGCCATCGCACGCCTCCCGTTGAATCCCTCCGGTGCTCCGACTATTGAAACAGCTTCAGCGCCTGCTCGGCGAGCAGGGCCATGCCGAGGCCGGAAAGGCCGATCAGGGTTTCGGTGATCGTCCAGGTGCGGAGGGTCTGACCGACGGACAGTCCGAGGCATTCCTTGACCATCCAGAAGCCGCTGTCGTTGAGGTGCGAAAGGAAGAGCGAGCCGCAGCCGATGGAGATGACCACCAGTTCGGGGCTCGTGCCGGGATGGGCCGCGAGGATGGGCGCGACGAAACCCGAGGCGACGGTGATGGCGACGGTCGCGGAGCCGGTGGCGACGCGGATGAAGGCCGAGACGAGCCAGCCGTAGACGAGCAACGGCAGGTCGGCGGCCGCGGCGATTTCGGCGAGCTGTCTGTCGACGCCTGCCGTCCGCATCACGAGCGCGAAGCCGCCGCCGGCACCGACGAGGATCAGCGTCATGCCGATGCCGGCCACGCTGGCCTCGGAGAACTTGAGCAGCTCGGCGGACGTGCGTCCGCAGCGTTTTCCGAAGGCCCACATCGCGAACAGCACCGACACGAGCAGGGCGATCACGGGATGGCCCACAAACAGGCAGACCTTGCCCCAGATCTCCTCCCGGGCATGGAGGAGTTCGACCAGCGTGCCCGACAGGAGCAGGATCACCGGCAGCAGCACGGTGAAGATCGTCATCCCGAACGAGGGCAGGGTCTGGCCTGCCGACACCGACGGCGTGAACTCCGGCGTTGCGATCGTGATCCGCCTGACGGCCAGCCTGGCGAAGAACGGGCCGGCGATCGCAGCGACAGGGATGCCAAGCAGGAGCGCCCAGAGGATGACCTTGCCCGTGTCGGCATGGAGCGTGTCGATGGCGATCACGGGGCCGGGATGGGGAGGCATCAGTCCGTGCATCACGGAGAGGAATGAAAGCAGCGGCAGGACGAGCCGCAGGAACGGCTGGCCGGTCTCCTTGGCGAGCGTGATGACGATCGGCAGGATCAGCAGCAGGCCGACCGCGAACCAGGTCGTCATGCCCACGCAGAGCGCGAGCAGGATGATGCAAAGACCGATCCGCGACGGGCCGAGCGTGCGGATGAACTGCCTGGCGAGGACCCCTGCCCCGCCCGATTCGGCGAGCAGTTTGCCGAAGATGACTCCGAGCACGATGATCGGGCCCGTGCTCGCCAGGGTGTTGCCGAAGCCCGTCTGGAAGGCCTTGAGGACCTCCGTCATCGTCAGGGAGCCCGAGTCGGCGACGACCATCCCGCCCAGCGCCAGCGAGCTGATCAGCAGCGCGATGAACGGATTGAGCCTCAGCCAGGTCACCAGCAGGACGAGGATCGCGATGGCGAGCAGTGCGTAGGCCATTTCGGCTGCGAATCAGGGTTTCGGTGGGGCGACCGTGGCACGGGTGGCACCCGTGCTGATGCCGCCGTCAACCAGCAGGGTCTGGCCGGTGACATAGCGGCTCTCCTCGGCGGCCAGGAAGACCACCGGACCCGCGAGGTCGTCGGGGGATCCAGGACGCTTGAGCGGGATCCGATCGCAGAGGTACTCGACCCATTCGCGGTTTTCGTAGAGGACGGCGTTCTGGGCGGTCTTGAACCAGCCCGGTGCCAGGCAGTTGACCGTGACGCCGTGGCGGCCCCAGTCGTCGGCCAGGCTCATCGTCAGCTGTTTGACCCCTCCGCGGCTGGCGCCGTAGGGGGCGAGGCCTGCATACCCGGCGACGCAGGTGACCGAGCCGATGTTGATGATCCGGCCGTAGCCGCGGGAGATCATCCCCGGAGCGACGGCCTGGGCGGTGAAGAACGTGCCGCGAAGATTGGTGTCGAGGACCATGTTCCAGTCCTCCCAGCTGACCTCGAGGGCGGGCTTGCGGGCGTTGCAGCCGGCGTTGTTGACGAGGATGTCGATGCGGCCCATCTGCGCCTCGACCGCGGCCACGGCGGCCTTGATGCTGGCATGGTCGCGGACGTCGAGGTCGACGCCGCAGGTCCGCCGGCCGAGGGCCTCGATCTCCGCGCGGAACGGTGCGAGTCTGGAGGCATCGCGGCTCGACATCGCGATCTCGGCACCGGCCTCGGCGAGGGCCCGGGCGAAGTATTGGCCGAGGCCCCGGCTCGTGCCGGTGATGAAGGCGACCCTGCCTGTGAGATCGAAAAAGGCCATCGGTTCGAGTGCTCAGGAGTGAGGCGCGAGAATGACCTTCATCACACCGGGCAGGCCGGAGTAGAGCTTTGCAAACCATTCGCTCCCCTGCTCCAGCGGCACGACCGCGGAGATGATCCTGTCGACCCTGATCTGTCCGCTGGCAAGCAGTTCGATGCAGCGCGGAATCTCACCTGCCGAGGCGCAGGAGCCCTGAAGGCGGAGCTGGCGGGTGACGACGATCTGGAGCGGCAATTCCGTCATCGGGGAGAGATTGCCGACGAGCGTCACCGTGCCCCCTTTGCGAACGGCATGGATGGCGGAAAGCACGGTGGCATTGAGCCCGACGCACTCGAAGGCCGCGTCGGCACCCTGCCCGTCGGTGAGCGACTTCACGAAGTCGGTGAGGTCGCCGTCGGTGTTTGGGTTGAAGCTCCGGGTGGCACCCAGTTCCCTGGCGACCGCAAGCCTGGAGTCTTCGGTGTCGACCGCAATGACCTGGGCGAAACCGGCGATTCTGGCGGCCTGCAGGGTGAGGAGACCGATCATACCCGTGCCGACGACCACGGCCGTGTCGCCCGAAGCCACGGGGGTGAGCCGCACGGCGTGCACGGCGACCGAGACGGCTTCGATCATCGCGGCCTCATTGAAGCCGAGTTCGGCGGGAAGTGCGTGGAGGATGCGGGCGGGGACGGCGACGAATTCGGCGAAGGCCCCGTGGCGGCGGTAGTCGCCGCAGGAGACGCCGAGGACCTGGCGGTTGTCGCAGAGGTTGACATCGCCCCGCCTGCAATGAACGCACTCGCCGCAGAAAACCGTCGAATCGAAGGTCACGCGGTCGCCCGGGGCGAAGCCCCGGACATTGGCACCGACGGAGGCGATGACGCCCGCGGCCTCGTGGCCCATGACGAGCGGCGGGATGCGGCGGCCCGTCGAGCCGTCGTAGCCATGGATATCGGAGCCGCAGATTCCGCAGGCCCGGACCTCGATCAGCACGTCGTCCGGTCCACAGGCCGGATCGGCCACGTCGACCCAGGACATCGTCTTGTATTCGGTCAGAAGCAGGGCTTTCATCGGCCCGAGGATAGCCCTTGTAAAGGCAGTTTCGCAATCAGGGGACGCACCGGATCGGCCGCAGATCGAAGCAGGCCAGAAAAAAATTGCCCCTGACGCGGCCCGCGTTCGTTCTTGAAAGAGGAGCCTTTCATGCGAGAAACCTTTCACGGGGTCGTCGATCGGGCCTGCGACCTGGCCGTCCGGGGCACCGATTGGCTGGCCGATCTGGCCGGTACGATCGAGCGGCAGGGCCGCACCGCCGCAGTCTGGCTCCGAGGCCGGCTCCGGGCCGAGCCTCTTCCGCAGCGGCCGCTCGTCGCCGTTGCCCTGGCGGTGATCGCCGGCTCTGTTCTGGGGCCGTTCGTGACGGGCATCTGGGGAGGCAGTCCAGACGGCGGTTCCACGATCCGGATCGTCTGCTTGTGGTGGGCCCTGGCTGCCGCGGCCCTCGTGTGCTGGGGCTGCGGCTGGGGGCTCGAGGCTCGCCCCCGGGGGATGGCGGACCGTGACCGGGAATCCAACGCGACCGCCCTGCTCGTTGCCGTGGTGGGACTGGCGGCGGGCTGGGCGGTCGCGAGGCATCGCCTCTTCGCCGCCGACGACCTGGCCTGGTGCCTGACGGAATCGCCGCGACCAGTGGCGATCGAGGCGACTGTCGTTGCGGCGCCGCGCCGGCTCGATGCGGTGCGGGCGGATCCGCTGAGGCGTGCTGGCTGCTCTCCCGCGAGCGAGTCGATCGTCGATGTGCATGCAATCCGCGACGGCCTCGTCTGGCGGCCCGCCTCCGGTCGGGCGCTGGTCGCGGTCGACGGCGAACTGCCCGGGATCGCGGTGGGCGGTCGCCTCCGGATCCTCGGACGGGGCCTGCGTCCGCCACCAGCGCTCAATCCCGGCGAATTCGATTTCCGGGAGCGGGCCCGGCTGCTGCGCTGCCTGTCTCTGATCCGGTGCCAGACCCGCGACTGCCTGTCGACGGTTGCACCACCTCCCCCCTACGCTCTCCCCACCCTGATCGATCGGCTCCGCGTCGCCGGGGTCGCGACGCTCGAGGCTCACATCTCGCCCGCCCGCGCCGGGCTCGCTTCGGCGCTGCTCCTCGGCAGCCGCGAGACCCTCTCGGCCGAAGCCTCGCGGACGTATCTGGTCACCGGCACGATCCACATCCTCTCGATCTCGGGGCTGCACGTCGGCCTGCTCGCCGCCGGCCTGTTCTGGCTGATGCATGCATTGGCCGTGCCACGGGGCCGTGCGCTCCTGCTCGTGGCGGGGAGTGTCGGCCTGTATATGCTGCTCGTCAGCCCCGAAACGCCCGTCGTGCGGGCAACACTGCTGGTCTGGATCGCCTGCCTCGCGGCCGCGATCGGCAGGCGGCCGCAGGCGATGACATCGCTCGCCGCTGCGGCGATCCTCGTGCTCGCCTGGCATCCGCCCGAGGTGTTTCGCATCGGGACACAGCTCTCGTTTCTCTCGACGGCGGTGCTCGTTGGAGTCACTCGGGCATTCGGCCGCTGGCGGATGATCGACGATCCGATCGAACGACTCATTGAGACAAATCGTCCGCCATGGGAGCGGCGACTGCGACGGATCGGTCTCGAGCTGTTCGAACTGGTTGTCGTTGGGGCGGCCATCTGGGCGGTCACGGCGCCGCTGGTGGCGGCACGTTTTCACGTCGTGAGTCCGATCGGGCTGCTCCTCAATCCGCTGATCGCTCCACTCGTGCCGCTGGCGATGGCCCTCGGGGGCCTCTGCCTTCTGGCCGCTCCGGTCTCCTCACTCCTCGCCGGACTCTTCGGCAGCCTCTGCGATCTCGTCCTCGGAGCGATCGAAGCGATCGTGGACACCGCCGCTCTGGTTCCGGGAGGCTATGCGTGGGTGATCGGACCACCTCTCTGGTGGGCGGTCGGCTGGTATCTCGGATCTGGTGCGATGCTCGTCAGCCTGCCCCGCGAGACCCTTCTTCGGCCGGCCACATGGATTCTGGCGGCGCTGGTCTGGTCTGGGCTGGGCGGGATTGGCGTGGCGGTGACGGGCTCCCGATCGCAATCCGTCGAGATGGTCGTGGCGTCCATGGGGCATGGCTGCGGGATCGTCGTCCGCAGTCCCGGGGGGCGGGTGATCGTCTACGATGCCGGCCGTCTCGGCGCTCCGGGAGCCGCCTGCCGGGGGATGGCCGCCGTTCTCTGGAGCCGGTCTGTCAGTCGGATCGACACGCTCGTTCTCTCCCATGCCGACACCGACCATTTCAATGCCGTGCCCGATCTGCTGGAGCGGTTTCGGGTCGGGGAGGTTGCGGTCTCCGGAGCTTTCCTGCGGAGCGACGCTCTCGCCGTCCGTGAACTGCTTCGTCTGATCCACGAACGCCGGATACCGATCCGTCAGCTCGCGGCAGGTGACGAGATCCCCGCCGATCCGCTCTGTCGAATCCGTGTGCTGCATCAGGACGAACGCGGTGCCGACGACAACCAGACGAGCATCGTGCTCTCGATCGAGGCCGCGGGCCGCAGGCTGCTCCTCACCGGCGACATCGAGGGGGATGGACTGGCACGGTTCGTGGCGGCGGAACCCGATGTCTGCGACGTGCTCGTGGCGCCGCATCACGGCAGCATCACGAGCCTGCCAGCCGACATCGCCCGCGAGACGCGGCCCGACCTGATCATCGTCAGCGGTCTGGGGGGCCGCCGCTGGCCGGAGGTGCGGCGGGCCTACGCCAGCGCCCGCAGAGGCGATCGCCGCAGCCGGGTATTCAAGACGAGCGGCAGCGATCTCGAGCGGGGCGCGGTCGAGGTGCGGGTCCGGGCGGATGGCGTTGCCGTGAGGCAATTTGCCTCTGGCAGTTGGCATTCAGCCGGTGGGTCGGGTGGCCGGCAGCGTCGTTTCCCGGCGCCAGCGCCAGGCGGCCGCGACGAGGAGGGCGACGTTCAGTCCGAGGAAGGTGAAAAACTCCGTCTGTCCCCCCTTGCCGAAACCGTAGGAGTGGAGGCCCGCGCCGAGCAGGAAGTTGACTCCGTACCACGACATCCCGATCACCGCCGCCCCGATCACCGCCCCGGCGGCGAGGCCGAAATTGCCGATCCATCCGGCATACCGGCCGTGGAGCACCACGAGATAGGCCAGCAGCGAGACGAGCGCCCAAACCTCCTTTGGATCCCAGCCCCAGAACCGGCCCCAGGAGACGTCCGCCCAGAGGCCGCCGAGGATCGTACCCGCGGCCAGCAGGAGCACGGCAACCTGCATCGCCTTGTAGATGAATCCGGCAAGATCGGCACAGGCCGCCGGCGGCTGTGCCGGTCGACCACCGGCCGCCGGCCGATAGGATCCGAGCAGGTAGTAGCCGAGCGAGAGCAGGCCGAGGCCCCAGGCGAGCGCCCCGGCCGCATAGCTCGACACGATCGTGAGCACGTGGATCGTGAGCCAGAAGTTGTCTCGCAGCACGGGCTGCAGCGGGCTGAATTGCTTCCCGGGGATCGGAAAGAACCAGGCGATGAACGTGCCCGCGAAGGCCACGGCGGTGACGACCAGGCCGAACGACTTCCGTTCGTAAACCTCGGGCAGTTTGGCCGCGAGGTGGCCGCACCGCCAGGAGAGTGGAACGGTCACGATCGAGGCGATCGAGGCGAGCAGCACCCGGGGCAGATACCAGACAGCGGGGGTGAGCATCGAGAGGCCGACGATCCAGACGACGAGGTTGTTCAGATTCGGGATCGAGCGATCGACATCGGTCTGGGGCAGCAGATTGATGATCGTGCGGCCTCCTGCGGCATAGGGCGCCACGGCCAGCACCCAGACCACGGCTGCCGAAACTGCAAGCCTCGGCAGGAGCAGCAGCCAGTTGGCGAGGCTCCAGCCGGAGCGGGCGAGCATGCCTGTCTGGCGGTCGTCGAGCGGTGTCGCCTCGCCGGGGAGGAGGCTGCCGAATGGCTCCGGCAATGAGGTCATCCGCCAGGCGTCGCCGACACCGCGGGCACAGGCGGGCGCCAGCAGAAAGAAGAGCCCGAGCAGCGAGAGGAAAAATGGCACGTAGATCACCGTCTCGTACATGTTCGTGACCGGTGCCCAGCCGGTGATCGCCACGCGGGACGCAAATGCCGCCGCCGTCCAGCAGAGTTCGAACAGGAGCAGTCCGACACCGAGCCAGAACATCGGCCCGCGAGCCCGGCCGAATGCCAGAGCAAAGGCGAACATCGCCGCCAGGCTCGACACCCAGGACATTCGGAAGGGATCACTCTCGTTGTATCGGGCCTCCCGCCGCGTGCTGCCCGCGGGCGGATAGGCCGTGTAGCGCATCAGGTCTGCATCGACCCGCTCGACCGGGAGTTGGCGTCGCAGCGGTTCGACGGCGTCGCCCAACGCCCGCAGGCCTGCCGTCAGACTCGATGTGGCGATCCGGGCGGCGTCGAGTCGGCCTTCGTCGGTGGCCGGGGAGACGGCGGCCGTGGCGAGCGCTGCGAACGACTCCCGCACTGCCTGCACCCTCTCGGTCGGATAGCCCGTAAGGATCGATTCCGGGGCGTCGAGCAGCGTGGAGAGCGCGAGCCACGGCGGCGTGTCGTCGGCGGTGTCTCGTTCCGCCTCGAGCGGCTCGGCATGCAGGGCCGGCACGACGAGCAGGCCGCCCCCATTGTCGTAGAGGGCTTCCCCGAGCACCGCGACCTGATCGGCAAATTGCCGCAGCATCTTCTGGGTGGCTGCCGGAGCCGCGTCGGTCGCCTCCCGAAGGCTCTTGACCGCGGCAGACACCCTCTCGAGGCCCGGGGCTGCATCAGCGGTGGCGAACCGGGTCGATTGGCCGAGCGATTCGGCCAGCGAGAGGAGTGCCGAATCGACGCCGCGGCTGGCCTCGGCCCACTCGACGGACTGTTCGGCAAGACGCTGGCGGACCTGTCTCCAGCGTCCGGCAAGTTCCTCGAAACGCTGCACGAACCGTGATCTGCCGATCGTGTCGTTGGCCGCACGAAACGTCAGTTGTCTCCAGGTCACGTAGGCCCGCCAGAGCTGGTCGATCTTTGCGTCGACGCCGTCGAGTTGGAACTGATCGCCCGCCATGCGGGCCTCCCGCCGCCGCTCGTCGATCTCGACGAGACGCTTTCGCAGCGGCTCGCTCTCGGCCACATCGGAAGGGGCCGCATGCTTCAGCCGTCGCAGGGAACCACCCGTCGTCTCGAAGACCGGCAGGTCGAGGAGTTTGCGGAGTTCCTCGTGCTCGGCAATCAAAAAGGGCGTGTCCTCCCAGGACTGCGGCCGGGCCAGCCAGTCGAGCAGCAGTTCGTCGGCATGCCATTTCACGGCCGTTCCCCCGGGACCGGTCTGGAGCCGCGGTTCCTGGGCGTTGCAGATCGTCTCGACGTGCCGTCTGGCGAAGGTGTCGAGGGGCATCACCCGGCCGTCGTCGAGCACGGGGATCTCACGCCATTCGGCGAGCACCGGGTGAAGCCCCGGTGCAATCGCCTCGCTGCCTGACGCGACCAGCGGTGTCGCCAGGCAGAGCCAGGCTGTGATCGCCAGAGCATGAAGAGCGAATCGGGAGTGACGTCGCTGCCAGGCAGGAGAGGCAGGCGGTTGGAACGGCGAGAGTTCCGGGAGCGTTCGCATCGGAGCCCGGAGGGCCGCGGCGACGTGGCTGCGGCTGGGGGCGGAAAATCGAACGAGTGAGGTGTTCTGCAGGAGGGTGTGCATCAGGCGGTTCCGATCGCTGGGCTCGTGTTTCCGGCAGTCTTGCTGCGGGGACCGAAAAAATAGGCACGCATGTAAAACATCGTGAAAATGCCGGCCACGATCAGGCCGCTTCCGGCATACTTCACGCCCCGGCCAGGATCGTAGTTCACCGTCAGCACCGAGGCCTCGAGCTTCTCCGGCTTTTCAGTCCATCCCTTGGTGAACCGGTCGTAGAGTTCGTCCCCCGGCAGCCAGGGGCCCATGTAGCTCTCCTGGAACAGTCGGTAGGACCTGCCGCTGGCCGGATCTGAGAAATCGACCGGGGCATTCATCGTGATCGTGACCGGCTTCCGAACCAGGCTTCTGCCCTGGTTGGAGAGAAACTCGACAACGCTGGAAAAATGCGAGGCCTGACTCGTGCCAGGATCGAGCCGCCGTTCGAAGTTGTCGAGCTTGATCTCGAATCCGACATCGATGGCATCGGGATCGAGCGAGATTCGTACCTTCCGGGAGCGTCCCTCGACGGTTTTCAGCTCGGCGGGCCCCGGTGGATCCTCGACAGGCTGGATCGGTCTTCCCGCGAGCCAGAATTCCTCGGAGGTGCCATCGACGGTCAGCCGCACCTTGGCGGCCCGCCGCTTGGCCGAGGGCGGCT
>CAMDFJ010000062.1 GCA_945897435.1 Candidatus Kuenenia stuttgartensis
TGACGTCGCTCGTCGAACAGACGGCGATCACGCTCTCCAGTCTCGCGCGGCACTGATGCGATTGATGCCGAAGGCCCTGCGTGCAGATGCCCGCGTGGACCTGCTCATTCTCCGTCCGCCCCAACCTTGTCCAGAACGATCATCACCAACTAGGCCCGGTGTGATTCGAACACACGACCAAGGGATTATGAGTCCCCTGCTCTAACCGCTGAGCTACGGGCCCGAAGGCCTGGATTTATAGCGTATTGCGGGGTCGGCCGATGACGGCAATCGTGATCCAACAGGCCGTGCTCAGAATCCGCCGGATCGAGTTCCAGGCCCCAGGCACAGACGAAGGCGGAGAGGTCGCGTTCGTTGACGATGGCCCTCAGACACGTTTCGCGAGCAGCCAAGACAGGCTGAAGCCTGTCCCACACCGGGCAGGACCAGGCCTGAGAAGGGCCGGGGAAGACCCCGGCCATGCCTGAGTGGGACAGGCTTCAGCCTGTCGTCCTCAAAAACTACCGCTCCGGGCCAGACGCGGGGTCTACTTTGCCGGGTCGACCTTTTTCAGCAGCCGGAAGAGGTCACTGTCGGTCGTGAGAATCAGCGTCGAATCCCGGCCGAGCGTTGCCCGGTAGGTGTCGAGCGTTTTCTGAAAGGTGTAGAAGTCGGCCGCGGTCGGGCTCGAGGTGTATGCCTTGGCATAGATTTCCGAGGCGGTTGCGTCGGCGGCGCCCTTGATCTCCTGCACCTTGCGGTAGGCGTCCGACTCGATCTGCCGCAGGTCCTTCTCCTTGCGGCCCTCGATCTTGGCCGCCTCGCCTGCGCCCTCGGAGCGGAAGCGTTCGGCGATCTGCAGCCGCTCGGAGATCATCCGGTCGTAGATCTTCTCGATCACGCCCGCCTTGTAGTTGATCCGCTTGACGCGAACGTCGAGCAGTTCGATCCCCCAGATGCCGACCTTCTGCGAGGCGGCGGCGAGGATCTCGCGTTCGAGTTCCTTGCGGCCGAAGCGGATCGGCGGCAGCACGCCGACGCTGGCTCCCGATTCGGCGATCGTCGCATCCTGCTCGGGCTTGCGGGTCTTGTCGGAGCGGACGACCTCGATCAGGTCGTGGCGGGCGACGACGTTTCGCGTCTCACTGCCGATGATGTCGTCGAGCCGCGACTGGGCGCTGCGCTCGTCGCGAAGGCTCTGGAAATACTTGAGCGGATCGGCGATCCGCCAGCGGGCGAACGTGTCGACGACGACGTAGAGCTTGTCGCGGGTCGTCATCTCGCTCGCGGTGCCGTCCCATTCGAGGATCCGCTTCTCGAAGCGGTTCGCCGTCTGCACGAAGGGGAGCTTGAAGTGCAGTCCGGCTCCGTTGTCGGAGCCGGTGGCATTGATCGGCTCGCCGACGGGGCGGCCAAACTGCGTGACCACCACCTGCTCGGTCTGGTCGACGGTGTAGGCGCAGCCGAGGATCGCGATCCCGGCCAGCAGGGCTGCGGCCGCGCCGAGCGGCGAGAGGAGCAGGCCAGAGGCAAAGCGGGCGAACTGGAGCAGGGGATGGTTGATCGGGAGCTGGTTCATGGGGCTGTTTTCTTGGGCTGGACCTGCCGGGGATCGAGCTGCTGCAGGTTCATGAAGGGCAGAAACTGCTTCGCGTCGGCGTCGAGAATCACCTTGCCGCCGAGCTGCGGGATCACCTCCGTGATCATCTCCAGATAGAGACGCTGCCGGGTGACATCGGGGGACTTTTCATACTGCTCGAGCAGGGCCTTGAACCGGGAGACGTCGCCCTCGGCCTCGTTGACCCGCTTGGTGGCGTAGCCCTCGGCCTCGCTGATCTTCTTCGACGACTCGCCCGCGGCCCTCGGCACGACCTTGTTGTATTCGCCGTTGGCCTGGTTGATCATCTGCTCCCGCTCCTGCTGGGCGCGGTTGACCTCGTCGAACGACCGCTGCACGGCGTCCGGCGGGTGGACGTTCTTGAGCTGCACCTGCTGCACCCGCAGGCCCATCTTCAGCTCCTGCACCAGTTCGGTGAGCTTGGCGATCGCCTCGTTCTCGATTCCCTGGCGGCCGATCGTGAGCACCTCGTCGACCGTCCGGTCGCCGACCACCTCCCGCATCACGCACTCGGAAAGGTCGCGGAGCGTCGGCCCCGGCTCGCGGTTGTTGAACAGGAACTGCTCGGGGTCGTTGATCTCATACTGCACGACCCATTCGACATGGGCGGCATTGAGATCGCCGGTCACCATGTCGCTCTCCGCCTGCTGCTCGTGCGACACCTGATCGGGGTTCGTGGCTCCCGGCGAGGCGAAGCCAAACTCCATCTTCAGTTGCCGCTTCACCGGCAGGATAGTGACCGTGTCGATGCCGAAGGGGAGCTTGAACCGCAGGCCCGGCCCGACGGTGCCGACATACCGGCCAAACCGCTGGATCACGCCGACGCTCTCCGGGCCGACGGTGTAGACCCCCCGGGCGAGCCCCGAGAACAGGAGCAGGGCGAGGGCCCCGATGAAAATCAGGGGCAACTGCATGCCCGCGTTGCGAGGAAACTGGGGAAACTCGGGAAACTGCGGGTTTTTTTGCATGGCACCAGACTAACCCAAACCTATTTGAATTGCTGGCACCAGTAGGCGGTGCCAGAAGAACTATAGGCCAAGGAAACCCCGATCCGGGTGTAGCCCGAGCCGAGGATGTTGGCCCGGTGGCCGGGGCTGTTCATCCAGTCCGACACCGCCTCGGAGGCCGACGACTGCCCCATGGCGATGTTTTCCGCCACGCCGCTGCCGTGCTGAAGACTGTTGCGGGAGGCCATCCAGCGGGCATGGTTGCGGGCCCCGTTCATCAGCTGGGAATCGACTGCCAAGGGGGGCAGGCCGTGGCGGGCCCGGGCCGCATTGGTCTGGGAAATCGCCGTCATTTCGGCGGAACTCGTTCCCACAACTGGCTTTGCGGCCAGGATCGTGGTCGGCTCCCGGGCCCCTGTCGGCCCGGTCTGGCAGAGACCGGCAAAGACAACGAGGGCTCCGATCCCAAACAGTTGATGCCGAGGTCCTGAAAACGTCATAGTCATGGATGCTCCTCCGTGGTTGCAGAATCAGCGGTTGCGAAACAGGCAGTCCGTCCTGTCCGCGTCAGCCTGGCAGGATGCCGAGCGGCCACCATGGTAACCTGTGCGGCCTGTCACGATTGGGTGGATTTCCCTAAGTCCTTTTCTGGAAAAGAGTTATGAAATTCTTCAGGGTCTGTCTCGGGGTCTTCGCCAGCCTTTTTCTGGCCCACGCGATCGCCGGGGCGGCTGACGTTGCTGCCGAACAATGGCTCGTGTTCGAGGGTGCCGAGGGCCCGGGCAAGGGGAAGCGGGTCGTGCTGATCAGCGGCGACGAGGAATACCGCAGCGAGGAGGGGCTTCCGCAACTGGCCAAGATCCTCGCCCGGCACGGGTTCAGCTGCACCGTCCTCTTTGCGATCGATCCCAAGACCGGCGAGATCAGCCCCAACGAGCAGAAAAACATCCCCGGCCTCGAGGCCCTGCGGAAGGCCGATCTGATGGTGATCGCGACCCGGTTTCGCAACCTGCCCGACGAGCAGATGAAGGAGATCGACGACTATCTCAAGGCTGGCAGGCCCGTGATCGGGATGCGAACCGCCACCCATGCCTTCAACATCCCGGCCGACCGGGCCTACGGCCACTACAGTTTCGATTCCAAGGCCGAAAAGATGCCGCAGGGCTTCGGCCGGCATGTGCTCGGCGAGACCTGGATCAGCCACCACGGCCACCACAAGTTTGAGAGCACCCGCGGGCTCGTCGCTCCCGCCGCCAAGACCGATCCGATCCTCCGCGGCATCAAGGATGGCGACATCTGGGGGCCGAGCGATGTGTATGGCGTTCGCCTGCCGCTGCCGGGCGACTCGCGGCCGCTCGTCCTCGGCCAGGTGCTCGAGGGGATGACGCCCGACTCGCCGCTGGTCGAGGGGGCCGACGCCAAGAAGAACGACCCGATGATGCCGGTCGCCTGGACGAAGACCTACAGCCTCGAGGGCGGGCCGAAGGGAAGGGTGTTTGCGACCACGATGGGGGCGGCCACCGACCTCTCCTCGGCCGGCCTGCGGCGGCTCTTGGTCAACGCCGCCTACTGGGCGACGGGCCTCGAGGGCCAGATCCCGGAGGCGGCCAACGTCGACATCGTGGGCACCTACGAGCCGACCGCCTTCGGCTTCAACGGCGGGAAAAAGGGCCTGAAACCGGCGGATTTGAGGTAGGGGTGACGGGGCCCGCAGCCACTCCAGAAGGCACCTTCCGCAGAATCGATCCGATCACTAGAGGTTTGCAGGGGATCCACCGAGCCAATTCGTTGCCCACCTGAAAGGCCGATGCTAGGCTCGAACCAAGCCGGTTTTTGCCCCGTACAGAGGGGGAAATCGCCCGCGGCTGGGCTGCCGTGGCGGAGATTATGGGGCAGGGTGGCCCGGGCTGATCTGCTGATTAAGAGACGGCCGAGTCTTGGGCAAGGGCGTCTGGTTGTTGCTGTTTGACAGTCTGCTTTCGCGGTCTGTCCGTGTTGCAGAGTCGATCCCCATCACGAAGTGAGATCCCGAAGATCATGAAGAAGTCTTCCCTGACGGCATCGCTCAAGTCGCTGTTCCAGAGCCGAAGCCATCGTGCTGCCGGCTCGAAGCCTGCCCGTGTTGGCCGCGAACGGCCCGGCCAGATGGAGCGGCTCGAGGAACGCCGGGTGATGGCGTTCGATCTCGTCGCGGCCTATGCGTCGAGTGATCGGCCATTTTTCGTGTCGGGTCAGGTCGCCGAAACGCTCACCGATGCCCCGCAGCAGATCACCGTTCGATTCAGCCCGGGCACGACCGTCGATCCAAACACACTCGGCAGCATCCAGCTGGTCCGCAGCGGCGGTGCGACTGACCCGTTTGGCAACGGCAACGACATCTCGATCGTTCCCGGCAGCGTGACTGTCGATGACCTGCCGAACGCCAATCAGGTCACGATCCGTTTCAAGGAGTCGCTCCCCGACGATGCCTACCGGATCTCGATCGGTCCCGGCCTCAAGACGACCGCCGGCGAGGCGTTCCGAAACGGTGGATCGGCTGCCATCGACCTGCGGGTCGATCTGGGGGCGTTTGTCGTGTCGGTGGTGCCGCAGCCGGTTTCCCGCAATCCAGCCGGCGGATTGCAGCAGAATCGCGATGAAATCGCCGTCTATTTCAACCGTAATGACCCGCTCAACGTCGCCTCGGCCCAGACGACGACGTCGTATCGTCTCTTCGAGGTGAACCCCGCCACCGGCGACGATCGTTTTCCGCTTTCGCCGATCAACCCCACCGGAGTTTCCTACGACCAGTCAACCGGCAAGGCCGTCCTCTCCTTCGCGACGGGGGCGATTGCCGATGATCGCCAGTATCGACTGCAGATTGGCTCTGCCGAGGCATTGGTCGCCGCTTCCGCCCCGGTGGGCGAGGCGACCAACAGCAACTCCAGTTTCGCGACCGCCCAGAATCTGGGAACGATCGGCACCGGAGGCGCGGTCGTCAATGGTTCGATCGTTGCCCAGGGCACTGTCGCCACTCCCGCAGGCAGCCTCGGGTTTCCTTCCCAGCCGGGATCGAGCGACGAGCCGGGGCACAGAAGCGTTCCGTCCGAATATGGCAACACCCACGGCGCCCCAGGCCAGACGGTTGCCCCGAGCGGTCCGATCCGGGTCGTCGAATACAACTTTCAGAGCATCTACGGCACCGATCCCCAGGGAAACACGCTCTACAACGCGATCACGGAGGCCCAGAAACAGCGGGCCCGTGAGATCTTCGAAATCTACAGCCGTGTCGTCGGCGTTCGGTTCGTGGAGACACCGAGCCTTGGCATCACCGTCGTGACCGGCGACATGCGGGCCCTCGATCCAAACATCAACACAGCGCCGAGTGGTCTTGCCGGCCCCGGCATGGCGATCATGGATTCGACCGAAAACTGGGGTGCCAGTGAGTATGGTGGTGCGTGGTTCCGGGTTGCGATGCACGAGATCGGGCATTCGCTCGGGCTCGATCACACCTACGATCTCTCCGCGATCATGAGCCAGCTCTCAGGCGAGGCCGTGTTTCCCGGTGATTACGACACGATCCATCTCGCCCAGCTCTATCCGGCCAACGGTTCGGATGTCGATGTCTATCAGTTCTCGCTGCCGACGGCCGGCAGGCTGACAGCCGAAACGATCGTCGGCCGTCCGGGGCAGCCTGTCGTCAGCCTGCTCGACAGCGTCCTGACGCTCTACCGTCTGGACTCGGCCACCGGCAAGCGGGAATTGATCGCCCGCAACGACGACTTCTACGGCATCGATTCCTTCATCGGGCTCGACCTCGATCAGGGCACCTACTTCCTCGCCGTGACGAGCGCCGGCAATACGGCCTTCAACCCGGAGGTTGCCGACTCCGGTTACGGCGGCCGCACCGACGGCAGTTATCAGATCCGGCTCGGATTCCAGCCGAGGAGTTCGGCCCTGACAACGATTGTCGACGCATCCGGAACCGCGTTCGACGGCGACCGCGATGGCAGGCCCGGTGGGGCTTTCCAGTTCTGGTTCAACACCGCGTCGGCCGCCAACACGCTCCATGTCGACAAGACGGCGCCGGCCGGTGGCAACGGGTCGCTCGCCGCGCCGTTCAACACGATCAAAGATGCGATCGCGGCCACGACCCCTCCGACGACCCGTGTCATCCGCATCGCCGGCAATGCGGCCGCGCCTTACCTGGTCGGCACCGATCTCGCCGGCCGTCCGCTCCCCGACGGCGCGACGTTCAACGTCCCGCAAGGCGTGACGGTGATGATTGACCAGGGTGCGATCCTGAAACTTCGGGCAGCCAACATCGACGTCGGTAGTTCATCGTCGTTTCCGTCACGGGCAGGAGCCTCGCTCCAGGTGATGGGAACCCCGGACAACGAGGTGAAGATCACCTCCTATCACGACGACGCGATCGGCGGCGACTCCGACGGTTTCGGTCCGGCCGTCTCCGGGGGGCAGTGGGGCGGCATCGTGCATCGCGGCGATTCCGATTCCGCCACGAAGAAGGTTTTCGTCAACTCGATCAGCCACGCCGCGATCAGCTACGGCGGCGGGCAGGTGCTCGTCGATTCGAAGCTCGATTCGTTCGCCCCGATCCAGCTGGAGTCCGCCCGCCCGACGCTGGCCTTCAACACGATCCGAAACAGCGCCGGCGCCGCAATCGCCGCGACACCGAACAGTTTCGAGGACAGCAATGGCCGTGTCGGCCCTGAGATCCGTGGCAATACCCTGCTCGGCAATTCGACGAACGGCCTGTTCGTGAAGATCCGCACCGAGTTTGGCAGCCCTCTCGACAGGCTCGACGTGTCGGCGCGATTCAGGAGCACGGACATCGTCTACGTTCTCCAGGACAACCTGCTGATCAGCGGCGGCGCGGGCGGCTACATCGAGAATGCGGGCCTGCGGATGGCTCGGCCCTCCGGCCAACTGTCGATCGATCCCGGCGTGATCGTGAAACTTCAGGGAGCCCGAATCGAACTGGAGCGGGGCGGGAGCCAGCTGATCGCCGAGGGCACCGCAGGTCGTCCAGTGACCTTCACGAGTCTTGGCGACAATCGCTTCGGTGCAGGCGGCACGTTCGACACCAACGGCAACCTGCCCGATGTCCGGGCCGCGGGCGACTGGGGCGGGATCGTGCTCAACGCCGGGGCCAAGGCCAGCATCGATCATGCCTACATCGCCCACGGTGGAGGCCAGACGCCGATCGAGGGCACCTTCGACCGGTTCAACGTGATCGAGACCCATCAGGGCGATCTGCGGCTGGCCAACAGCCGTGTCGAAAACAATGCAGCCGGCACGTCGGCGACCGATCGCACCGGCCGCGGCGCGAATGTGGCCGCGACGATCTTCGTTCGCGGCGGGCAGCCCGTGGTTCTCGGCAACGACTTCCGAAATAATCAGGGCGCCCTCGTCAGCATCAATGCCAATGCGCTGAGCGATGTCGAGCGTCCTGATCCGGGCCGCAGCACCGGCCTGATCGATCGGAACGCCGCTCACGACGACAATCGTGGACCACTCTTCGCCGAGAACAGACTGATCTCGACCATGGCAGGGGCGATCGCCGGCCTTCAGGTTCGCGGAGACGAGATCACGGTCGAGAGCGTCTGGGACGATGTCGACATCGTGCATGTTCTCCAGGACGAGATCATCGTTCAGAACTTCCACACGGCCACGGGCGTCCGGCTCGTGAGCCGGTCCGATGCCAGCCTCGTCGTCAAACTCGCCGGCACGAATGCCGGCTTCACGGCCGCTGGATACGGCCTCGACATCAACGACCGCATCGGCGGAACGGTGCAGATTCTCGGACAGCCCGGCTTTCCGGTCGTGCTCACCTCGCTCAAGGACGACAGCGTCGGCGCGAGTCTCGATTCGCTTGGCCGGCCGACGAACGACACCAACTCCGACGGCGCCTCCGTGGCCGCGGCAGGCGACTGGCGGAGCCTGAAGTTCCTGCCGATGTCGAACGACCGCAACGTTTCGATCCTGCAGGAGCGGGAGCTGCCACTGACCGGCGGGATCGACGTCAACGGTGCCCCGCAGTCGGCCCAGCAGCTCGGCGTTCTGGCCCCGAATTTCGCGACCGGGACGAATACGACGGAATCGGCCCAGGAAAAGAGCGGTGACGACAACCGACGGCTCGGATTCGAAGTCCACGGCCGGATCGCCAACGACTCACCTCAGGATGTCGACGTCTACAGTTTCGTCGGCTCAGCCGGATCCGAGGTCTGGATCGATCTCGACAAGACGAGCACTGCCTTCGACGGCATGGTCGAACTGCTCGATGCTGCTGGCACCGTCCTCGCCCGGTCGGCCGACAGCCAGACCGATTTCAGCCTCTCGGGCGCCACGCGAGGCATCGGTCTCAACCTTTCCAAGGATGCCTGGCGGGGCGGCGATTTTTACTCGGTGAATCCCAAGGATCCCGGGATGCGGGTGGTGCTGCCAGGCGTGACGGGAGCGCAGTCGCAGTACTTCATCCGAGTCCGCAGCCAGCCGACATATTCAACCGCGACGACGAAGCCCGCCTACGAGGCGGGGCTCCAGTCCAGCCCGGCTGCGGCGCCGGGGGCGACGAGCGGCGCATACGAACTTCGCGTCAGGCTCCAGCAGCGGGACGAAAAGCCGGGCTCGACCGTCCGCTATGCCGACATCCGCTTCCCGACGACCGGCATCGACATTCAGGGTCTGCCGCTTCATTCGTTGCTGACCGGCGAGACGGGTGAGGCCACGGGCGCAGCCAACGACGCGTTTGCCGCGGCCCAGTATGTCGGCAATCTGCTGCAATCGGATCGGGCCACGATCAGCGTGGCCGGCGAGATCACGGCCGAGGCCGACGTCGATTGGTACAGCTTCGCGCTCAACTACGAGCAGCTGCAAAACATCGGCGGCGTTAACAGCGGTCTGAAGTCGTGGTCGACGGTGTTCGATCTCGACTACGGCGACGGCTTCCGGGGCGACCTGACGCTCTCGGTGTTCGACGCCACGGGCCGACTCCTCTACACAGGCCGCGACTCGAACGTCGATTCGGATCAGCCGGGTGTTGGCCAGGGGAACGACTTCGACGATCTCTCGCGTGGCACGCTCGGAAAGCTCGATCCATTCATCGGGTCGGTCCAGATGCCTGCCGGCAGTCCGACCGGATCTCGGAACCTGTCGAATCCCGCGGGGCAGACGCGGTATTACGTCGCAGTCTCGTCGAACGAGCGGCTGCCGGCCGTGCTCGACGCGACCTTCGGGTCGGCAGCGACGAACGGACTCATTCGCCTGGAGCCGATCAACTCCGTCGATCGACTCATCGAGGATCACATCGGCTTCACGGGTTATACGTCGGGGGGAACGGTGATCGACCAGACCACCGTCGATCCAGGCACGGGGGCCACGCGGCCGCTGATCGACATCGCGAACAGCCTCTCGCTCAGTACCCACGTCACACCGTTCACGCTCTCCGACGTGACGCTCTTCGTCTCGACGCGCCGCAGCCTCGTGACGGTCGATGCCATGCGGGGCGGCGTCGAGACGACGATCGAGGACCTCTACGATCCAAATCAAGATATTGGCGATCTGGTGATGCGTACTGACGGCAGGTTGTATGCCTATGCAGGCATCAATGCCGCAAACAACAACACCGCCGGCAGGGTGGATCTTGTCAACCCCGGCACCGGTGCCCGGACGGACCAGCGGAACGACTCGATCCCCGACACAGAGGTCAATACGTCGGCTGTGAACGCGATCGCGTGGCAGCGGACCGGCAACGGTGTCTACAACGACCTTTACTACTCGGTCGATGCCGGTGCGAACTCGCGGTTGTACCGGGCGAATCCGAACAGTGGTTCGGCGGCAACGCCAAACCCGAATCCCCAGGGAAATGGGATTCAGGGCACGATTCAGGTCGCCGGCACGAACCTTCTTGGCGAAGTGACCGGCATGGCGTTCGTCGGCGGCACACTCTACGGCGTCGACACCAACGGCTACTTCTTCAGGATCAACACGAATACGGCCGCTGCGACCCTGATCGACATGGATCCCACGACGCCGGGCGTCGCGGATCCTGTGGCAGGTGCCCAGTTCGCGGGGCTCTCGATCGGCCCACAGAACCTCTACGGCGGCATCCTTGCCAATTCGTTGTTCGCCATCACGTCGAACGGCCAACTTCACGCCTTCGACACTGACGGCACCCGACGAATCGTGTTTGACAGTGACGCCGATGGCATCGCGGATGCACCATCGATCGCGGTGGGTGTCGGCGGCGTCACGGGCCTCGCCTTCTCGCCCCTCGACGTCAATCTCTGGCACTCGACGACGCGGCGGGGAGACGACGCTGGCCACGGCATCAATCCGGCACTCGACAACACGCGAGACGGCTCTGTGAGACAGCCCGTGGTCGACGAGCTTGGGACCACGCGGACATACTCGGAATCCTTGGGCGGCGTCTCGATGTACTTTGGCCTCGAGGGATACGTCGACACCGGGGTGACTCCGTACCTCAACTACCAGTCCCCCCGTCAGCAATACGGCGTCGTCGGCAGCAACTGGCAGCGGGATCTCACCACGGCCACCGGCGTGGTTGCGGCGAACAGCTACGACCTTCCGGGCGGTGCCTACGGCAGCCTGACGACGAACGCCTTCAGCCTGCAGGGATACCACTACAACGACAATCCGACGCTGTACTTCAATTACCGGCTGGAGACAGAAAACTCCAACTTCAACGACACGCGGATGCGGGACAGCGCCCGGGCCTACGTCTCGATCGACAGCGGTGTGACCTGGCAGCTCGTCGCGACCAACAATTCGATCCGTTCCGCGGCCAATACGAGCGATGCCGAACTCCCCGCGTTTGCCTCAGTGTCGTCAAGGATCTCGAACGGGCTGATTGACAACCAGCACGTTCAGGAACTCTTCGACGGGGCCGGCTGGCGGCAGGCCCGGGTCGATCTTGGCAGTTTTGCCGGTGCGAGCGATGTTCGGCTGCGGTTCGACTTCAGCACGGCCGGCCGGTTCGACGACACCGCCCGTAATGCGGCCGGTGATCTGATCAACCAGATCAATGGACTGGCCGGAATCAGGGGCAACCTCAATTCACCGGAACGCGGGCGGAACAACGCCTTCGAAGGCTTTTATATTGACGACATCATCGTCGGCTTCGCCGAGCGGGGCGAGATGGTGACGGGTGCGGCTGCCAACCAGACCGGGTTCTTCGACGTCGGCACGCCGACCGGGGGCACGCCGACTGTGCCTTCGCAGACCCTGCAGGGTCCATACCAGCTCGAGATCCGAGGCGGCACGCAGTATGGAGTGCTCGCCAATCCGCTCACGGGCGCAGTGGCGATCGGCAATCCATTCGATACCAACGCTGATCTCGTCGAGCCGAACGGACTTCTCGGCGATGCAAACACCCGCCGCGAACAGGGACAGTTTCTCGTCGAGAACAACATCGTGTCGTCCGCCTCGGGGTATGGCATCAGTGTCGACGCCGGCCTGCGGGATGCGACTGCAGGCACTCCCTTCCCGGGTGTGGTCCGCAATCTCCCCGTGCTCAACGACAGCAGGCTCGTGCCGGGCGTGGTGGTGAGCAACAACATCATCGCCTCGAGCGGGATCGGCGGCATCTCGTTCAGTGGAGATCCAAACTCGGGCGCCGTGCCGACGGCTGCCGTGCCCTTCGGCCGGATCGTCAACAACACGATCTACGGTGGGCCGACCCAGGCTGGAACCGGCGTCGCGGTGAGCGACAACGCCGGGCCGACGCTGCTCAACAACCTGTTCGCGAATCTCGCGGCTGCGGTGACGGTCGATGCCACGAGCCGCGTTGACGGTGCCGGCAACCAGCGGACGGTGATCGGCACCTCGGCATTCTGGAACGTGGGCAGCCAGGTCACGGCCGGCGTGACGCAGAACCAGGGCCTCGTCCTCGATGCCGACCCGTTCGTCAACGCCGCCGCGAGAAACTTCTATCTGGCCGCCGGCTCTCGGGCGATCGACAGCGCCATCGACTCGCTGGGCGACCGCAATGAGCTGGTGGTGGTCACCTCGGCGATCGACGTTCCGCAGTCGCCGATCGTCGCCCCCAAGTGGGATTTGTACGGGCAGTTGCGGGGCGATGATCCGTCCCAGGCCAGCATCCCGGGGCTCGGCAGCAACGTGTTCAAGGACCGCGGAGCCGTCGACCGGGTCGATCTTGCCCAGCCCTATCTCCTGCTCGTCGAGCCGCTCGACGGATCGGCGGGCGACAAGAACACCAGCCCGAATGCCGTCCGGCTCGAGAAGGCGGATGCACGCGGCGTGACGAGGTTCGTGCTCCAGCTCAACGACAACGGCGTCGGCATCGACCATGCCACCGTCAGGCAGCAGGCATTCGTGCTGAAGCGGGACGGCGTCACGCTCGTGGCCGGCCAGGACTACGGCTTCGTCTACAACCAGAACACCAAGCAGGTGACGTTCGAGGCGGCTGCCGTATTTGGTTCTGGCAGGTATGAGATCACGGCGACCACGACCGCCACGGTGCCCGGTGTGGCCGGACTGCTGACCGATCTGGCAAACAACACGCTGCTTCCGAATCAGGCGGGTGGTGCCAGCATGTTTGAAGTCGTGCTGGCCGACGTGCCGGGTGTGCCGACGGCGGTGACCGCGATCGCCTCGGACGGATCGGCGACGGTGTCGTGGGTTGGTCCTCCGGCGAACGGTCTGGCGATCGATCTCTACAAGGTTCAGTACTCCTCGAACGGCGGTGCTTCGTGGATCGATGCGGGCACCTCCGCCGCCTCGCCGCTCGCCGTCGCCGGCCTCACGAACGGCGTTCCCCACCTCTTCCGTGTGGCCGCCCGCAACATCATCGACTACGGCGACTGGTCGGCTGCCTCGCTCCCGGTGACGCCGCGGGCAGCGGCCACTTCCCCGGCGATCCTCTCGGCGGTTTCGGGGGATGCCAGTGTCGCCCTCGCCTGGTCGACACCGGCAAACGACGGCGGTTCGCCGATCGTCGGCTACGTCGTCGAGATCACTGGCCCTGGCGGCACGACGCAGGTGAGCCTGCCGGTCGTGAATGCCTACACGGCGACGGGTCTCTTCAATGGCTCTGCCTACACGTTCCGTGTTCGGGCCCAGACGGTCGTCGCCGGTCAGTGGTCAGCCGCTTCAGCGGCTGTAACGCCGCTCGGTCTGCCGGGAGCCCTCGGGGCCGGGAGCGTCACGGCGATGGCGGCCAGCGGAGCAGCGGAAGTTTCCTGGTCCGCGGTTTCGGCCACCGGCGGCTCGCCAGTTACTGGGTATGTCATCCGGCATGTCAGCAGCCGGGGCACCGTGGACGTGGCCGTCGGACCCGGGCTGTCGGCGACCGTGACCGGACTCGTGAACGGCACCCCCTACCAGTTCCAGGTGGCCGCGAGGACCGCCGCCGGCCAGGGGGCATTCTCGGCGCTTTCTGCTCCGGTGACGCCCGGCCCGCAGGCCGCTCCGCCGATGCGGGTCTCGGGAACGGTTTCGAGCAACGCGGTCAGGCTCCGCTGGAGTGCACCGCGGACGCGGGGCATCACCGACTACGTCGTCCAGTATTCGACCAACGGCGGGGCGACCTGGACCACGGCCTCCGAGGGCGTCAGCAAGGCGACCACTGCCACGATCACGGGGCTGCAGAATGGCGTCGCTCACAGGTTCCGTGTCGCGGCCGTCGTCGGTGGGATCGTCGGCCGGTTCTCAGCACCGACCGTGCCGTTGATGCCCTTCAATAAATTTGCCAAGCCCGAAGCCCCGGTCATCGCATCCGTGAGTGCGATGGGGGGCGGCACCTACTCGCTCCGGGTCAACCCTGTGACGAGCCTCGAGGGCGGGGCGGTCTCCGACTACGTCATCCAGTACCGGGTCAATTCCGGCAGTCGGAGCCGCTGGGTGACCTATCGTGACAGCGTGAACGCGAACACGACCACGACGCTCAGGGGGCTGAAGAGTTCGGCGGGCTACGTCTTCCGCGTGGCGGCCAAGAACAAGGCCGGCACCGGGGCGTATTCCAGCGAGGCAACCGCCTTCTCGCCGATCTTCTGATCGTTGATCGTGGTCGGGATAGAGCGGCGAGTCTGCTGACCCTGCCATCTTCGGGCGGTGCCTACCAGCGGCCCTCGAGGCCGAGGCTGACACCCTGCACCACGGTGCCGCCCCTGGTGTCGATCGTACCGGTGGGCGGCACTGCCGCCAGATCCTCGACCGGATACTGCCGGGTCGGCTGGGCGAGGCCCTGCAGCCAGAGGCCGAGGTAGCCGACGCGGAGGTCGAGGCAGTTGGTGATCGGGAGCACGCCGGTGAAGCCGAGTTCACCGACGAATCCGCAGCTGGCCGGCGACTGGGAGAAGGAATAGGGCTGGTTGACGCCGGCGTTTTCCTGCACGAGCAGCGAGTTGACCGCCACGTTGTTGCCGTAGGCACCACCCTTCATCACCGAATCGACCCGCAGCCACTTGAGCGAGAGCACGCGGGCGTCGAAGCCGATCTGGCCGCCGTAGAGGCTGTTGAACACGTTCGACTGGTAGGTGTCGGTGAACGGGGTGCCCGACGTGGTGCCGCCGTTGGTCGAGAGCGTGGCCGACTCCCGCCATTCAACCCAGCGGAATCCGGCCAGGAAGCGGAGGTTTGGCCCGTGGCAGTGGTAGCGGTTGACCTCGAAGCTCTGGATGCCACTGCCGAGGTTCATGCTGGCCCCGTCGAGGCCGGTCTCGCCGGTGGGCGTGAGGATGTTCGGGGAGACGTCGTAGCCCTGATCGATGAAGGGCAGCGTTTGCTGGGAGCGGAAGTTGAAGGCACGGAAGTAGGTGGTCTCCCAGGCGTTGCCGCAGGCGTCTGTGCGGAAGAGGGAGAATCGCGGGCCGGCCGCCATGGTGCTCTCGAGTTGGTTGGCATTGAGCACGACCGGGCCGCCGCCCGTGACGGTCATCAGCGGTAGCGAATCGGGGGCATTCCGCCAGAGGAACAGGGCGTCGGCCCGTCCGGCCCAGCAGGCGCCCGAATTCTTGTGGAGTTTGGCGAGCTTCTGGAACAGGCCCGGCGGATCGCAGTCGACCATCCGGCCGCAATGCCGGTCGGCGATGCATCCGAGGATGCCGTCGTCTTCACAGTCGCCGGAACCGCCCTGACCAGAGCTGCCGTACTGTTCGCCCGAGCAGTGGCCGCAGTTGCAGGAGCCGCCGATGCCGTTCGAGCAGCCATCGGAGCCAGAGCCCATGATGATCGAACCGCCGTCGCAGGTGCAGCTGACTCCGTTGCAGTTCGGGCAGCCGCCGATCGTTCCTGTGAAATCCTGTGAGTGGTCTGTCGAACCGTAGGCTTCGGCCGTGGTCGAGGGCGACGACGGCGTCGCCGGCGAATGCGGCTCGGGTTCGGCGATGTCGCCGAGGAGGACCGATTCGGTCTGGTCGGCCGAGTCGAAGGAGCCTGCCGGAAGCCGTCCGGCGGGGGCGAACACGGCGGCCGTCAGGGCCACCGCCGTCAGCATTTCCTTTGAAACCGGTGAGAATGCGTTGGCCAGGAAATTCCACGTCACGCGAACCGACATCGTTGCTGCCTCCGTCGAGAATACCGTTCCGACCGGTGGAATCGGTCGTGGCGGTCATCCGGCGGGAGGGTCGTGCCGCAAGTTCGCGTCAGGCAGGATGGGCTGAGTCTGCGGGGTGGCAAAAAAGTCAGCCTATTCATTCAGACCGCCGCATTTTCCGCGACCGGCATTCCAGGCACGGCAGTCACGACCGCTGCGACCGGCGGCCGATTCCAAGGCGACCCTACGGCCTTGGAGGACCTGACCGAAATGAACGCTTCTTCCCGATCTGCCGCCTGTGAGCCTGGTTCGCGTCGTGCCGGCGTGGGCCGTTTTTCTCGTGGACTGTCGGCAGGCACACGGTTCGCCGGAATCCTGCTCGGGGCGGCCTGCCTGGCCCCCGGCCTGGCGATTGCCCAGGAATACTCGGTTTCGGATCTGCCCGACGAGCCAGCCCCAATCGTGGTCGGCGAAGAGTCGCTCGGAGATTCGGTTCTCGTCGGTGATCCGGTCCAAGGAATGCCGGTCCTCGTCGGGGATCCGATTCTGGTGGAGCAGGGGAGCATGCCGCAGGACGCCGCAGGGCAGGATCTGACGGTCGATCCCGGCCAATGGAATTCGACCCAGTCTGGGGACGAGGCCGGAATCAGCGAATACACGGTCTCCGACTGGGGCTCGAGCTGGGGTTCAATCGCCGCCGAAAAGACCCGCTGCCCAAACTGGGTCGCCCAGGTCGATGCCCTCTTTCTGTTCCTCGGCAACGTGCCCAGCCGAACGCTCTACATCAATGACGCCACCGGAGCCTCGGCCCTCAATCTCACCGAGGCCAATCCGGGGATGTCGGCGTCACCGCGGTATGCGGTGATCTGGAATCGCGACGCCTGCCGGGCCTTCGAGCTCAACTACTTCTCGGTCGGCTCGTTTTACGGCATCTCGGAGTCGATCGCCCCGGACGGGGAGACCTTCTCGAGCCAGAACATCGGCGGCGCACCGTTCAACGACATTC
>CAMDFJ010000063.1 GCA_945897435.1 Candidatus Kuenenia stuttgartensis
GACCGACTCCTGGAGCAGGTCGTCACCTCCCCCACGACAGCGACGCTCGAGGTGGGCTGCGGCACAGCCCGCAATCTGATCAAGCTGGCAGGACGCCGCGAACCCGGACTCCTCTACGGACTCGACGCCTCACACGAGATGCTGGAGACGGCCGCCGGCAGCATCGCCTCTTCGGGCGTCGATCGGGGCAGGGCCCACCCGATCGTGCTCCGGCAGGGGCTCGCCGAGCAGCTCGATGCGATGCGGATGTTCGGCCGCAGCGAACCCTTCGACACGATCTACTTCTCCTACTGCCTCTCGATGGTGCCCACCTGGCCGGGTGCGATCGAGGCAGCCCTGTCGAACCTCAGACCCGGCGGCCGGATGCTGATCGTGGACTTCTGGGATCAGAAGGAACTGCCCGAGCTGTTCGCCGCCGGACTGAAACGCTGGCTCTCGCTGTTCCACGTCCACTACCGGCCGGAGGTGCACGATGCCCTCGTCGAGCTCGGCCGTTCGGGCAGGGCAGACGTGCGGTTCGAGTCAGTGGCCCGGCGCTACGCCTACATCGCCCAGGTCACGAAACTCTGATCGATGGCGGCCTGATCTGGCCAGCCCGCGTCAGGGCAGCAGGAAAACGATGCCGGTGACGGTGGCCGCCTGAACTGCCATGCCGCGGACGCTGATCGGCACGGCGGGGCATGTCCAGGGTGCACAATCGCCAGGCCGGTAGTAGCCGAGCGGATAGACGCACTCCCAGGGCAATTCGACGCCCATCTGGTAGGGCAGGAGCGGCACCCTGACGAAGAAATGGGCCGCCGAGAAGAAGGGGTCGAGCCAGGGGCCATGGGAGTGGCCGTAGCGTTCCAGGTTCCAGTGCTCGAAGTAGAGCGGCTTGTGGCAGTAGCCGGCCGCCTTCCAGGTGAGCGTGGTGCAGGCAAACCGCCGCGGCTTGAATGCCTCCCCTTCAAGCCGGCATTCGCAGGGGTAGTCGTTGCCCGGCCGTCCGCTGACGCGGATGTCGAGATCGATGGCAGCGAGCTGGTCGTCCCGAAGTTTCTTGAGGGCCTTCGTGCAGCCCTCGTTCTCGTCGGCGCAGGCGTCCTTTGCGGCGGCCGCGAGGACGATCGAGGAGAGTTCTTCCCGAGTCGTTTCGGGCGACACGAATCCGACGACGGCATCCGGACCGACGTCGACGATCTCCTCGATCGCGGTCGTCGAGACGACGTCTGCGGTCGACCATTCAGCGGCACCCGCGGGATCACCGAAGCGACTTCCGCCGGCCAGGCACGCTGCAGCCAGACAGACCGCCGCCAGCCGACCGAATCGAAGAGCATGAGGCGACGTAGGCATGGCGGCGGTTCCTGATGGCCCGGCGGGCGACTGCGCCCCTCGTGCCTAAGGAATCGACCGGGGAAGGACTCCAACTTTGGCCTGCCGCCATCAGAGGAGGCCGGGAAGTGGGAAACAGCCCCGGCAGAAATGCCCGTCCCACCCCATCGCCCCCAAGGCCCACCGCAGCCCAGGGTCGCTCATTCGCCCTGCTTGTGCTCGGCGCTGTAGTTTGGGGCTTCCTGGGTGATCACGATGTCGTGCGGGTGGCTTTCTCGGACTGCCGCCGACGAAACCTGGATGAACCGGGCATCGCGTCGCAGTTCGTCGATCGTCCGGGTGCCGCAGTAGCCCATGCCGGCCCGCAGCCCGCCGACGAGCTGATAGACGAAACCGCTCAGCGGCCCCTTGAACGGCACCCGGCCCTCGACCCCCTCCGGGACGAGCTTGTCGCCACCCCGGCCGGTCGTTCTCTGCCGGTAGCGTTCACTCGATCCCTGAACCATCGCCCCAAGCGATCCCATGCCGCGGTAGGCCTTGAAGGTCCGGCCCTGATAGAGCACCGTCTGGCCGGGACTCTCCGCGACCCCCGCCAACAGGCCTCCGACCATGCAGCAGTGGGCGCCGGCCGCAATCGCCTTGGTGATGTCGCCCGAGTAGCGGATGCCGCCGTCGGCGATCACCGGCACACCGGCCGACGCCGCCTCCTGCGAAGCCTCCCAGACAGCCGTGATCTGCGGCACTCCTACGCCCGAAATCACCCGCGTGGTGCAGATCGACCCCGGCCCGATGCCGACCTTGACCCCGTCGGCACCCGCCTTGATGAGGTCCCGGCAGCCCTCGCGGGTGGCCACGTTTCCGGCGATCACCTCGATGCCCCAGCGTTTCTTGATCGCGGCCACCGTCTCGATCACGTTGGCGGAGTGGCCGTGGGCGGAATCGACGATCAGCACGTCGACCCCCTTGGAAATCAGACTTTCCGCACGGTCGTAATCGAAGACGCCGACGGCGGCCCCGACCCGCAGCCGCCCCTGGCGGTCTTTGCAGGCGTTGGGAAACCGCTTCATCATGTCGATGTCCTTGATCGTGATCAGCCCGGTCAGCAGGCCGGCCGGGTCGACGAGCAGGAGCTTCTCGACCTTGTTGGCCATGAGCACCTTCTCGGCCTCGTCGAGCGTGACGGCCCCGGTGGCGGTCACGAGGCCGCTGCGGGTCATGATGTCGGCGACGGGCGTCTCGCCGCTTTCCAGAAACCGCAGGTCGCGGCGGGTGATGATCCCCACGAGACGACGGTCCTCGAGCGTGATCGGCACGCCCGAAATGTTGTACTGATCCATCACGTCGCGGGCCCTGGCGACGGTGGCGGTCGGGGGGAGCGTGACGGGGTCGATGATGATCCCGTTGGCGCTCCGCTTGACCTTGTCGACCTCCTCGCTCTGCCGGTCAACGCTCAGATTTTTGTGGATCACGCCGAGGCCGCCCTCCTGGGCGAGGGCGATGGCCATCTCGCTCTCGGTCACCGTGTCCATCGGCGAACTGACGAGCGGGATGTTGAGCCGGATTCCGCGGGTCAGGTGGGTGCTGACGTCCACCTCGGCCGGCACGACAGACGAGTGCCTGGGCACCAGCAGGACATCATCGAAGGTGATCCCGGTTGCGACGATTTTCCCATCCATGAGGGGGCTCCGGTTTCCGGTTGGAAAACCGCGGATTATGCGGCCCAAGGGGCGGGGAGGGCAACGTCCCGGCCTGCCGCGGCGGCGATTCGGCCGGCCGGCGGCACGGCGCAAAACCGTGGCCTAGGTTTGAAGGCCGACGCGGAACGGGCCAGCAAGGGCCGCCGGGTTCGGAAAGTCCCAAAGAAAGCCGACCAAAGCCATGCGATTCCTCGACGAATACCTCGACGCCACCCAGGGCCCGCGACTCTCGACCCTCCCGCAGGATGGGGCGGTCCGACCCGACCGGGCCAGTCTCGAGAGCCATCTCGCCCGCAGCCGCTACGGCCGCTTCACGCTCACCGAGGCGATCCGCCCCAGCTGGCAGCTCGACGTCGTGCCGCAGGCCGGCTACCGGTTTGACAGCTACATCGACCCCCGCAGCGGCACCCGCCTTCCGGCGATCGTCGCCTCCGTCTCGAGTGAGCAGCTGTTCGAAACCTTCCTGATGCTGCTCGAGCCACTCGGCGACGTCAGCGACGTGATTCTCGAGGCATCGCACGAGGGGGGCAGGAATGCCTCCCGGACCGAGTTCAGCCGCGAGGGCATCGAGCGGCTGGTGCTGGAAAGCGTTCTCTGGGAATACGACGACCTGTTGCTCAACGACGGCTGCAGCGGCATCGCCGTGATGCACCCCGAACTTCCGCTCGAGGTTCAGCTCGACGAGCACAAGCTGCTCGTGATCTACGCCTCTGACCGGAGGCCGTTCGAGCGGGTTCTCAGTGAACAGGGAATCGTCAGAAACGACCGGATGCGGTTCATCTCGCAGGGGGAACACCTGCACACGTCGCACAGCCGCTTCGCACGGGAGTTCGACGAGCTGACAGCCCGGCTTGGGGCGGCCGAGTAACGGGTTTTCCGGCCTCAACACTGGCCTTGAGCCGGAACGGTCGATCCACGACCATCCGGCCATGTTCGCCTCACGTCAGCCGAACCACAGGCTCCGGTCCGCCGCACTGACCTTCGGCTGCCTGCTGCTCTGCGCGGCACTTCGGCCGGCCAGCGGCCAGCCACCTGCCCCCCAGCAGCCCGATCCGTTCGCTCCACTGCCGACGGACGCCGTGCTCGGCCCCCAGGGCCCCGTCATTCCCGGACCGCCTCCGGCCCCTCGAAATTCGGTCGTCATCCCGCCGCTCGATGCCGAGCGGGTCTGGACGCAGATGGTCGACGTCATGGACGACTACTTCAAATTGCAGGCGGAACAGCGGGTCGTGTTCGCCAACGGCGTGCCGGCGGAAGGCAGGATCGACACCTACCCGCAGACAGGGGCCACGCTCCTCGAGCCCTGGCGCGGCGATTCGATCGGCTTCCGGGAGCGGCTCGAGAGCACGCTGCAGTCGATCCGCCGGACCGCCACGATGAGGCTGATCCCGGATCCTTCCGGCTGGCGGATCGAGACGGTCGTGCTCAAGGAACTCGAAAACCTGCCTCGGCCGATGCGTGCCACCACCGGCGGCGCCTCGTTCCGCAACGACGACTCGCTCTACCGCTACGGCACGCCGCTGCCGACGCTCGGCCAGCAGGTTGGCGACCAGCCGCGACCTGTCGCCAACCCGACCCCAAACCTCGGCTGGATTCCGCTCGGCCGCGATCCGCTCCTCGAACAGCGGATGCTCTCGCAGGTGACGAGCCGCCTTGGCATCGCTCCCATGCCGCAACCCTCACTTCCTCCCTCGGCCCCGACGACTGCTCCCACAGGCACTCCAGGATCGGTTCCCACTCCGGGACCAGTCCTCGGCCCGCCGATTCCAGCGGAGCAGTTGCCGCCCGGTGCCGTCATCGCCCCGGGAGGACCCGTCCCGATCGAATCGCTTCCGCTGCCGAATTCAAGGTGACATGCCGCCGATTGGAGGCGGGTGTCAGGAGGCGGGTTCGTCGGTGACGCAACCGCGGGAGGCGGGGGCCACGCAGCGGATGTACTTGGCGAGCATGCCCCGGCTGGCCTTGAGCGGCGGGGCCTTCCATTCGGCCCTTCGGCGGGCGAACTCCTCGGCCGAAACCTCTGCGTCAATGGCGGCCGTGTCGGCATCGATCACCACAAGATCGCCGTCACGGACGAGCGCGATCGGACCGCCCTCCTGGGCCTCGGGGACGACGTGACCGACGATGAACCCGTGCGAGCCACCCGAGAACCGGCCATCGGTGATGAGGGCGACATCGGCCCCGAGTCCGGCCCCGACGAGGGCTGACGTGGGGGTGAGCATCTCGGGCATGCCGGGGCCGCCCTTCGGTCCCTCGTAGCGGATGATGACGACGTCGCCACGGGCGATCACGCCCTGCTCCAGCGCCGTCAGCATCGCCTCCTCGCTGTCGAACACCCGGGCCGGGCCGCGGAACCGGGAACCTTCCTTGCCGGTGATCTTGGCCACCGCCGAGTCGGGCGCCAGGTTTCCGTGGAGGATCGTGATGTGGCCGGTCGGCTTGATCGGGCTCTCGACAGGCTGGATCACCTTCTGCCCGGCGACGAGTCCCTTGCTCGTGGCGAGGTTCTCGGCGAGGGTCTTGCCGGTGACGGTCATGCACTCCCCATCCATCAGCCCCTTGTCGAGCAGGTAGCGCATCAGTCCGCTGGTGCCGCCGATCGAGTGCAGGTCTTCCTGGACGAACCTGCCGCTCGGCTTGAGGTCGGCGATGTAGGGAATCCGCCGCGAGACCTTCTGGAAGTCGGCCGGGGCCAGTTCCACGTCGACGCTGCGTGCCATCGCGATCAGGTGCAGGACCGCGTTGGTCGAGCCCCCGAGCGCCATGATCGTGACCATCGCGTTTTCGAAGGCCCGACGGGTCATGATGTCCCGGGGCTTGAGGTCTCTTTCGAGCAGGTTGCGGATCGCCACGCCAGCCCGCAGGCATTCCTCGATCTTGGCAGGATGCTCGGCCGGGATCGAGGCGCTGTCCGGCAGGGACATGCCCATCGCCTCGATCGCCGTGGCCATGGTGTTGGCCGTATACATGCCGCCGCATGCGCCGGCACCGGGGCATGAATGCCGCACGATGTCGGCCCGCCTGCCGTCGTCGATCCGGCCGGCCACGTACTCGCCGTAGCACTGAAAGGCCGAGACGATGTCGAGCGAGGTGCCGTCGGCGAGGCGGCCGGGGCGGATCGTGCCGCCATAGACCATCAGTGCCGGCCGATTGAGCCGGCCCATCGCGATCAGGCAGCCGGGCATGTTCTTGTCGCAGCCCGGGATGGCGACGAGCCCGTCGTACCACTGGGCCTGCATCACGGTCTCGACCGAGTCGGCGATGATGTCCCGCGAGGGCAGGGAGTAACTCATCCCGTCGGTGCCCATCGAGATTCCGTCGCTGACACCGATGGTGTTGAACCGCATCCCCACCATGCCGGCCGCCAGAACCCCCTCGCGGACCTTGGCCGCGAGCCGGTCGAGGTGCATGTTGCAGGTGTTGCCCTCGTACCACATGCTCGCGATCCCGACCTGCGGCTTGTCGAGGTCGGCGGGCTGGAGGCCCGTGCCGAGGAGCATGGCCTGCGACGCTCCCTGAGAACGGGGCTGGGTGATCCGGGCACTGTAGCGATTCAAGGGCGACGTCGGGGTCATGCTTCTCTCTCTCCGGGGGTTTCGAGCAGAATAGCCTCTGAACCGGACGCCTGAAAGGAATCCACCCGCGATGCGACCCGAATTCATCTTCCTCGACCTCGGCAACCTGATCGTGACCTTCGACCGCGCGCGATCGTACCGACAGATGGCCGCCGTGGCTGGCGTCGACGAGGGGCGGGTTCGAGAGGCCGTCGAAGCCGGCGGACTTCATCAATCGCTGGAGCGGGGCGGGATCGACTGGCGGGAGTTTCACCACGAGTTCTGCCGCCGCACCGGCACGGAATCCTGCCCCGACGCACTCGCCCATGCGGCCAGCGCGATGTTCGACCTCAATGTCGCGATCCTGCCGCTGATCGCCGGTATCGAACGGGCCGGGATTCCGATCGGGATTCTCTCCAACACCTGCGGAATCCACTGGGAGCACCTGGTCAGGAGCGGCTACGCCGTGCTGCCGGGCCATGTCGCGGCGACCGTCCTCAGCCACGAGGTCGGGGCGCTCAAGCCGGAGCCGGCGATCTACGAACGGGCCGCGGCGACGGTCGGCGTGGCCCCGGAGCGGATCTTCTTCGCCGACGACATCCTCTCACACGTCGAGGCGGCGAGAGTCGCCGGCTGGGACGCGGAGCTGTTCACGACCGCCTCGGCGCTGATCGACGCCCTCGACCGCCGCGGCGTCAATCTCGGGCTCTGAGCTGCGCGATCAGCGCGGGCTCGTCGAACCGGCCCTCGAGGACCACGGCCCCGTCGATCTCGACCACCGGCACCCGCAGGCCGAAGGCCTCGGCGAGATGCTGGCTGCTGTCGACGTCGACGACGGAGGCCTCTGGCGCGACTGTCGCGAGCATCTCTTCCGCCTGCTCGCAGAGATGGCAGCCACGACGGGAATAGAGCAGGATCTTCATGCGGAATGTACGATTGATCGAATTGGAGCCATCGACAACATCATGAGCAAGGTCCCCGAATATCCGCAGAGCATCGACGACTTTCTCAAGGTCGTCCGCGCCAGCGGACTCGTCGCCGAGGCCGATCTGAGCCGGACGACCCAGCCCTGGCTCGCGGAGGCGGGCCCCCTGCCGGAGACCTTGCCCGCCGCGCTCATCGAGGCCGGGCTCCTGACCTCGTGGCAGGTCGAGCAGCTGCGAAAGGGGAAGCACAAGGGCTTCATGCTGGGGAAGTACCGGCTCCTGCGGCTGCTCGGCGCCGGTGGCATGAGCAGCGTCTATCTGGGCGAGAACACGACGCTGCATCAGAAGGTGGCGATCAAGGTGCTGCCGATCAAGCGGGTCGACCAGAGCTCCTACCTTGCCCGATTCCAACGCGAGGCACAGGCAGCCTTCCGGCTCAGTCACCAGAACATCGCCCGGGCCTTCGATCTCGACGTCGCCGGCGCCGTTCACTTCATCGTGATGGAATATGTCGAGGGCACCGACCTGCATGGCAAGGTGAAGCAGGAGGGGCCGCTCGACGTCCGCGACGCAGCCGAATACATCCGCCAGGCGGCGGTAGGCCTGCACTACGCCCACGAGGAGGGGTTTGTGCACCGCGACATCAAGCCGGCCAACCTGATGCTCGACAGACGGGGCACGGTGAAGATCCTCGACCTCGGGCTGGCCCTCGGCGACGACGATGAGCAGGCCTCGCTGACCCGTGACCACGACGAGAAGGTGCTCGGGACCGCCGACTACCTCGCCCCGGAGCAGGCCCGGGACAGCCACAAGGCCGACCGTCGCGCCGACATCTACTCGCTCGGCTGCACGCTCCATTACCTGCTCGTGGGCCGGGCGCCGTTTGCAAAAGGAAAGTTGGCCGAGCGGATCCGTGCCCATCTCAACGAGCCGGCTCCGAATCTGCTCGAGACCCGGCCTGATGTGCCTGCGGCGATCGTGGAACTCTACTTCCGGATGATGGAGAAGCACCCCGATGCCCGACAGCAGACCGCCCTCGAGGTTGCCACGGCCCTGGAATCGTGGCTCTCGGCGAGCGGCGATGGAAAGCCCCGCGATCGGATCGACCCACCACGACGGCAGCCGCCCCGCAGAAATCCCGGCTCGGGCGTGGGATCGCAGACGCCGCCACCGCGACGGACAGGGCCCAGTTCCGTGGTGCTCAGAAGTGGGGCTGGGAGCGGCTCCGGCAGTGGATCAGGGACTGGGCCAGGCAGGGTGTCACGGAGCGGAATCGGGAGCGGAAATGCCAGCCGCCGGGCCGTCACTGCGCCGGTCACATCCACTGCCGACCGCCCGACGCTCCCCGTGGGTGCCCCGGCATCGGCCGGCAGTCCGGGCCCGGCGGCAACCCGCCCAGCCACCCCGGCAGCCACGGGCTTCCTCGACTCGCTCAGTTCGAAGCAGATCGCTGGCCTGCCGCTCGGATTCTGGATCTTCGTCGCCGCGACGGTGCTCGTGGCGATCGGCCTCGGCCTGATGCTCGCACTCAGATCGCTCGGCCGCTGATCTTCCAGGGGCCTTCGGCGAGCGCGTCGATCGAGTTGCGGTGGGTGAGGTCGTAATCGAGCGGCGTCAGCGTCACGTCGCCGGCGGCCAACGCGGTCACGTCCGACTCGAAGGGGGAGGGGGGAGGAGGAGGATCATTCGTGGCCCAGTAGTAGGCCCGGCCGCGGGGATCGACTCGACGCTCGAACGCCTCGCCATAGCGAACCGTGCTCATCGGCACGACCCGCAACTGCGGCCGGCCCGCCAACGCCCTGGTCGGGATATTGATGTTGTAGAGGCTTCCTGCCGGCGGCCTGCGGGCGATCAATTCGGAGATCACCTCGACGCCGATCTCGGCGGCCCGGTCGAAGTCGGCATGCTCGTCGTACTCGAGCGAGACCGCGATGCTCGTGATGCCGAAAAACGCCCCTTCGATGGCGGCGGCCACCGTCCCCGAATAGAGCACATTGATCCCGGCATTGAGGCCGCCGTTGATCCCGCTGATGACGATGTCGGGCCGGCGTGAACAGAACTGGGAGATCCCGAGTTTGACGGAGTCGGCCGGACTGCCGTCAACGGCCCAGCCCCGGCTCCGCCCCCCCTCGAAGACCTCCTTGGCGGTCAGCGGGGTCAGAAATGTGATCGCGTGCCCGACCCCGCTCTGCTCGGTGGAGGGTGCGACCACGCAGACCTCGCAGATCCGGCGCATGGCCCGCTCCATGGCCGCGAGGCCGGGCGCGAAGATGCCGTCGTCGTTGGTGAGCAGTGCCAGCATGGGGAAAACGACACACTATAGAACCTACCCCCGCAAGGTTTCTATACTCTCGGGCTTTTCCGCTCCGCCCGCCGCAGCAACCATGACATCCACGCCCGCCGAACGCACCTCGCAGCAGTCCGAGCGGGTGCTCGTGCTCGACTTCGGGTCGCAATACGCCCAGCTCATCGCCCGTCGCGTCCGGGAGCAGCACGTCTATTGCGAGATCGTGCGGCACGACCTTTCCGCCGACCGGATCGCGGCGCTTGCGCCGAAGGGGATCATCCTCTCGGGCGGGCCGGCAAGCGTCTACGAGGCGGCGGCCCCCCGCTGCGACCCGCGGCTCTTTCGGCTCGGCATCCCCGTTCTCGGAATCTGCTACGGGATGCAGCTGGCCTGCGACGCGCTCGGCGGACGGGTGGGCCGTGCCCAGGCCCGCGAGTATGGCCGGGCCGTCTGCGAGATCGTTGGCGACGATCCGATCTTCGCCGGCGTTCCCGGCCAGACGGAGGTCTGGATGAGCCACGGAGATCAGGTCGACGGGCTGTCGGAGGAATTCGTGCCGCTGGCCAGGACGCCGACCTGTCCGATGGCCGCCGTGCGTCACACCAGTCTGCCGGTCTACGGCTTCCAATTTCATCCGGAGGTCACCCACACGCCGGCGGGCGGAAGGATGCTCGCCAACTTCCTCGCCACCACCTGCGGCTGCTCCGGCGCCTGGCGGCTGGAAGACTTCGCCGAGAGCGTGATCGCCGACCTGCGGCGACGGGTCGGAGACGACCGGGTGATCTGCGGCCTCTCCGGCGGCGTCGACTCGGCGGTGGTCGCGGCATTGCTCTCGCGGGCGATCGGCGACCAGCTCTCCTGCATCCTCGTCGACAACGGCCTGTTGCGGAAAAACGAGGCCGCGGCCGTGATCGACGAGTTCACCAACCACTTCAAGACCGACCTCCACGTCGTGCCGGCGGAGGAGATGTTTCTCAGGACGCTCGCCGGAATCACCGAACCCCAGGAGAAACGCCGCCGGATCGGCAAGGCCTTCGTCGACTGTTTTGTCGCCGAGGCGGGGAAGATCCAGGGCGCCAGGTATCTCGCCCAGGGCACGCTCTACCCGGACGTGATCGAGAGCGGCGCCGCCCCGGACGGACCGGCGGCCACGATCAAGCTCCATCACAACGTCGGCGGCCTGCCGGAGAACCTGCAATTCGAGCTGATCGAACCACTCCGCGATCTGTTCAAGGACGAGGTCCGCCGCCTCGGCCTTCAGCTCGGCCTGCCTGAGCGGATCGTCTGGCGGCATCCGTTCCCCGGCCCGGGTCTGGCCGTCCGCTGCCTCGGCGAGGTGACGAGGCCCCGGCTCGACACGCTGCGGGAGGCGGATTCCATCGTCCTCGAGGAGCTCGAGCGGGCGGGCCTGATGCGGAAGGTGTCGCAGGCCTTCGCCGTGCTGCTTCCGGTGCAGAGCGTGGGCGTGATGGGCGACGCCCGGACCTACGACGACGTGCTCGCGGTGCGGGCGGTGGAGACGGAAGACTTCATGACGGCCGACTGGAGCCACCTGCCCTACGAGACGCTGGCCCGGATTTCGAGCCGTGTGATCAACGAGGTCCGTGGCGTGAACCGGGTCGTCTACGACATCTCTTCGAAGCCGCCGGCGACGATCGAGTGGGAGTGATGCCACCCGAAGCGGCCGCATCCGTGATCAGGGTGATTTGCGACGCTTTCGCGTGGCCAGAGGATGCTTCGAGAGCGGAACGTGGTCCTCGAGCCCGGTGACCTCGAGCATCAGGCCGGCCCGGTCGAATTCCTCCTGCAGTTGCTCGAGCCCCTCCATGGCGCTGTGATCCACGAGCCTCGCGCCTTCGAGGTTGAGGATGACATTGCGGCCATTTTCGAGGCCGAATCGTCGAAGCTGGCGTCGAAACGGAATCCAGTTGCTGAACACCGCCGACCCGCGGGCGTCGATCCGAACCGTCGACTCGTCGATCGACACAACATCGAGAAACGGCATGAACATGGTCTTGAGGGGCAGGCCGTTGACCATGTGTACCGCGAGTTTCACCGCCACTCCGATCGCCACACCGACGAGCAGGTCGGTTGCCAGCACTCCCAGCAGGGTGGCCAGGAAGATCAGCAACTGCTCGCGTCCGATGTGGTAGACGTGGAGAAACTCCGCCGGTGAGGCCAGACGACACCCCGTATAGACGAGCATCGCGGCAAGGGCCGCCAGCGGAATCATGCAGACGAGCCCGGGAATGAGGACGACCGCGGCAAGAAGAAACACCGCATGCCAGAAGTTCGCGAACCGGGTCCGGGCACCGCTGTCGATGCTGGCCCGGCTGCGGACGATCTCCGAGATCATCGGCAGTCCCCCGATCGAGGCGGCGATCATGTTGCCGACGCCGATCGCCACGAGGTCGCGGTCGGCCTTCGTCTTGCGTCGGTGGGGATCGACGAGATCGATCGCCTTGGCGCTGAGAAGGGATTCGAGGTTGCCGACGACGGCCAACAGAACGACCCAGAGGGCCGCGACCTTCCCCATGGCCGGACTTTCGAAGACCGAGAAGTCGGGCGTCGTGATGGCGGCCGACAATCGTTGCGGCACATTCACCAGAAACGATGGCCCAAGGGGATAGTCGCCGCCCACGAAGCGATAGGTGTGCTCCTCGGAAAGCCCCATGACGATCCCGAGCGGCACCGCGACGAGCAGCACGACCAGCTGGGCGGGCAGCCCGCGGATCCAGGCCGCAGAACACCGCCGCTTGACCAACGGCAGGAAGAACAGGATCAGCATGCTGACGACACCGATCAGGGCGATGGCCGGATTCGGCCGGGCAAGGACATCGGGCAGATGCCGCACGAGTTCGAGTGGCTCGCCCGCCGCCGACCGCCCGAGAGCCACCGGCAACTGCTTGAGCACGATCATGCAGCCGATCGCAGCCAGCATTCCGTGCACGACCGCGGTTGGGAAGAAGTCGCCGAGCACACCGGCCCGAAGCAACCCGAACGCCATCTGAAGGCCGCCGGCGACACAGCATACGGCCAGCACCCGACGGTAAGCCTCCGCGTCGGCCACCGGATCCCCGCCTCCCGTGTAGCCGAGGGCCTGCATGGCTCCGAGCACGATGACGATCAGGCCCGCGGCGGGACCCTTGATCGTCAGTTCAGAATTGCTGATCAGCGGCGCGACGAACCCGCCCACGACCGCGGTGAAGACGCCGGCAATCGGCGGAAAGCCAGAGGCAACTGCGATACCGAGACAGAGCGGCAGGGCGATCAGAAAAACCAGAAATCCAGCCGTGATATCCGCCCGGAAGAACTCGACGAAACCGGCCGGGGTCCCAGCAGGAGATTGATCGCCCGAACCCGAAGAGGGTGTCGAGGATCGGTGACCGTTGCGGGAGTTGTTCATCGATGCTGCAGGAACGCCGAACCGCTGATTCGTTTTCAAGGCTACCATGGAGTCTTCGATAAGCGGAAACTCTTGCGTCAATGCAAGGCTTCCGGTTCCGCAGTCTCTAGAGTTTGCCGCACAATGCACGTCTCCATCATCGAGGACGACCCTGTCATTGGCCGGGCCCTGCGCCAGGCTCTCGTCGAACGCGGCCACTCCTTCACGCCGGGCCATCGTCGAACGGCACGGCGGCGGGATCTCTGTCGCGAGCAGCCCGAACGCGGGCACGACGTTCACCGTCGAACTGCCACTGGCAGCCGCAGGCACCTCATCCCCTCCTGCATTCGGCAACGCTCAAAACTCGAAGTCGAACCGCATTCCATAGAGATCGGTAAGACTGTTACCGATCGGCTGGCCCGTCGTCCTGTCGATGCGGCTATCCTCGAGAAATGCCCGCACGTAATTGAATTTCGCACGCGTGTACGGGTTCAGATACCAGTTGAGCCCGATCGTGAAGTCGGTCAGGTTGTTTCCCTGAATGTTCTTGTCGTTGAGCACGATGTTGGAAAATCTGGCCGCGATCTCCCAGGCACCGAGGCCTGTCTGAATGCCTTTCGATGCGGTTCGCACCCGGAAGAAGTCCTCGTACGGCTCCATCCGCTTGTGGATGCCCGCCTTGCGGTCGTAGGGCCGGTGTTCGCCCGTGAGGAAATAACTCACCTGGGCCATGTAGCCGTTGAAGAACAGCGGTTGCCCCCCGATCTGGTCGACGAAGGCGAAGGCATACTCCGACTGCAGCGACAGCGGCCCGAGGATCAGGGCGAACTCGGGATCGAAGAGCTGGAAGTTGTTGGCCGGAATATTTCCCGTATCGACGAAGATCGGGGCGAAGGGGCTGGGGATCGTCGTTCCCGGATTGTAGTTGCTGTCAGGTCTGGGTCCGGGCACGTTCCTCGGCTGCTGCTTGCGGAGCTCGGGCGTGTTTCTGAACCGCACCTGTTTCTGGGATGTTTCCCGGTAGCTGTAGGCCGCGCCGAGATGCAGATAGAACGCCCCGTCGCTGGCCTCGTCCCAGTAGGGCAGGCAGGTGCCTCGCATCGTGAGCGCCTGACCGCTGTCGAACGAATCGTTGCCGGTATTGTCGCTGTTGGTGCGAAACGTGCCGATCTGCCAGGTGGCTCGTTCGCTTTCGGTGTTGCCATAGGTCATCACACCCATGTTGCGGGCTGGTGCGAAGGTGTCGACCAGCGACCGCTCCATGAAGGTGTTGTTGCGGTTCTGCGTGACCCGTTCGAGCGAGAATGGCTCGAAGTAGTGTCCGACGCGAACGTTCTGCAGCCAGGGCAGTTCGTGGGCCTCGATGTAGTTGTCGAGGTAGCTCGGGTTGTATGCCAGGGCGAAGTCGACGCCGAGCGAATACTCGAGGACCTCGAAACTCTTGCCCCGGGCCGTCAGACGCAGGCGACGAAACTGGGTTCCGTCCTGGAGATCGCCGACGGCCTCCCGGCTGACGGGATCCTGACCGAAATAGACCATGTCGCCCTGCACCTGACCTCCAAGCACGAGCGACGGCTTCCTGGCATCTTCTTGCTTCTTTTTTTCGTCGGCATCGGCAAACTTTCCGAGCCGCTTCTCGACCTCCGAAACCCGGTCTGCAATCGGTTCGTCATCCTTCGCGACAGAATCACCTTCGCCCTCTTTGGCTGCAGATACCCCGGTGCTCAGCATCTCGACCTGGATTTTGAGTCGCTCCAATTCCTGCTCGAGCGACTCGATCGCCTCGGCCGGGGCGGGAAGCTGCTCCTTGACCGGAGGCTCGTCGGCCTGGGCCAACAAGAACTGGCCACTCGATACCACGAACATGATCACCGCAGCGATCGCTCTGCCGCGGCGATTCGTGGGTCCGGACGTCAGCAATCGAAAGTCCTTTCGCATGGACTGGGGCCATCCATCGGGCCCCGAATCGATTGCCTCGTGGTTCTCACGTCGGCAGCACCGTAGGAAGACCCTCGTTCATCGGCATAACCCGTGCGATCGCTTCAATTTGCCATTGTTGAAACGGCAGGCTGGGAGGCCTGCGCAGGGCAGCCTGGTTCCTGCCATTGCCAAGCACTACCACCCCACGCCAGGCCCGCAGGGCCTGGCCGACTCCAGCCGGCGGAGCCGGCCAAGCACATACCGGCAGGATGCCGTGTGTCTGCGGAAAGCTAGCCGCCCCAGTGAAAGAGCCAGGAGAGGATTCCGCCGTGGCTGTGGCCCTCATGACATCGATCGTGGAGGCCGGTGCAGGAGGAGCCCCGCAGGCCGGCGCAGCACTCGCAGATGTAGGCCACCGTGTGCTTCACCGTATCGATCTCCTCCTCCTTCACCGTCTTGAGGAGCGTCTTCTTCTCGCGAACCCGCATCTTTCCGCAGGACTGTTCGCAGTCGGTGCAGCCGGCCCGCTGATGGTGGCCATGGCTCAGGCAGCCGCAGCCCGGCACACAGACGAGATCACACCTGCTGTCGTAGATCGTTTTGGATTTCTTCTTGGTGGATGGCTCGCACTTGCAGAATGGAATCAGGCCGCAGGTCGCGCCACATTGGATGCACTCCGGCGGCTCGTCGACCTTCTTGGCCGGACCGGCCCTCTTCAGGTCCTCGGGCTTCTTTTCGGCCTCGGCCTTTGCGGCCGCATCGGCCACCGGCTGCACTGCCGGCGAACGGGCAAACGTGACGGCGATCGGACCGCCCGCCAGAGCGGCGGCAGCTGCGAGCAGACCAGCGACCAATGGACGTGGGATCGAATACATGGTGGTACTCCGCACTCAGGAAGAATCAGAAGTCGAACGCGAACCGCATCCCGAAACCGTGGATGCCCCCGCTGCCGTCATAGCTTGGCGACGACACCACTCCCGTTGAGGAATTCTTGTAGGGAGTACTGACGAACTGGCGGTAGGTGAAGTCGTAGTTGAAGTAGACGCGGGCGTTCGGGTTCAGAAGCCAGTTGAGCCCGAGCGTCATTCCGTTGAGCACGCCGCCGTTGACCTCGCCATCGTCGAGGCAGAGGTAGTTGTAGCGGGCCCCCACCTGCCAGGCCCCTTCGCTCAAATTCCACTCCCGGTTTCGGCCGCGGACGGCATAAAAATTGTTTCGCGGAATCGGACGGTCAACCCGGTATTCGATCAGCGAATAGGTTCGACTCTCGCCGGTGAGAAAATAGAGCACCTCGCAGTAGCCGCCCTGGTAGTAGACCGTGCCCACGTTGGTGCCCGGCGCGGGCTGGAAACCATTCGTCACCAATGGCCCGAGGTTCGTGGTTTTGCCGTTGTAGAGCCAGGAGCCGAAATACTCAGACTGCAGCGACCAGGGGCCGCTGTTGCCCACGAGTTCGAGGCCGAGCATGTTTTGCCAGGTGCCCTCGAGCAGGCCCGTGTCGGCGTAGATCGAGTTGAGCGGGCCGGGGGGGCCATTGCGAATGCTGCCGCGGCTGCGGAACCGCACCTGGTTGTTCCGCAGGCCCATCGTCCGTCCCGACAGACCGAGGTGCAGCAACTGGCGGCCCTCATCCTCGTATAGCGGCAGGTAGACGAGGCGGCCGACGGTCATGCTGCCGCCGTCGTAATTCGAGAATCCGAACGGGTTCGCCGTGTTCTTGAACACGCCCACCTCCCAGCCGAGCATCTGGTCCTCGGTGCTGTTCATTACCTGAATGCCCGGAACGAAGCCGTTGTTGAACGGTCCCTCGAAGGCCTCCTGGTTGTAGGAACGCTCCATGAAGTT
>CAMDFJ010000064.1 GCA_945897435.1 Candidatus Kuenenia stuttgartensis
TCACCGCCGACGAACCATTGCGGCTGCTTCACGCAAACGCACGGTGTCCTGCCGTTGTTTGCTTCGCCGGCTCCGACGAATGGTTCAAACCCGGAACTCCGGGCCTGGCACGGGCGGTGATTCTTTGAATGACAGGCTGAATCCTGTCCCAGATCGGGCAGCGAGTGCCTGCCTGGCGGGCCAACGCCGTAGCGACCAGCGGTCGCGGAGGCCCCGAGCCCGCCGGGGCCATGGGATGGCCCGGCGGGCATGCAACGGGGATGGAACTAGAAGCCGACGTAGGTGACGAGGATGTCGCCGTGCTTCTGGAAGCGGATGATCACCGAGCAGCCGCAGGCGTAGTCATAGCGAACCTCGCCGCAGCCGAAGAGCGTGCAGCGTGACGACTCGCAGGGGCAGCCCTGGCAGCAGGCCGGCAGGCAGACCGGAACGGCCACCATCTGGCAGGTCTCCGGGCTCGTCGGATTCAGCACCGTCTCGTAGGTCGGCTCTTCGCAGCAGCCCTTGGCACACTTGTGCTTGTGGGCGTGCTTGTGCCGGTACTTGATGCAGGGATTCGTCGGGCAGCAGGTCTCGGCGCCGCAGTCGGGCTCGCGGCCGCACGAGGGTTCGATGGCACAGCCGGGCTCGAACTGGCTGCAGCCGACACCTTCCGGGGCCGCGCAATTGGGGTCAGCATGACGACGATGGTGGCCGAAACCGGCGTCCGACTGAGTGGCGATGAACGACAGACTTGCGGCAAGACAGCAGAAAAACAGCGAACGAATCATGGAAGGAGCCTCCTTGGAGGAGTGACTGGGGGGACCGTGAGCGGGACTGGGAACCGGGACACGGTGAAGCTGAGGTGTTGCCGCAACTTCTCTCAACTCTGGCACACGGGCCGTGGATGTCAAAAATGGGCATTTCACCCGGAAATATCAGGCGAATCCTCCGCCTCCAGGTCCGCAGCGGTCTCTCGAACTGCCCGTGGGAAAAGTCATCCATGACCTTCTTCCACTTCAGACACACCCAAAAGCCGAGGCGTATTGGCCTCAGGCCATCATCCGACGGAAGCGGCCGAAGAGGTAGGCCGCATCGTGCGGGCCGGCCGCCGCCTCGGGGTGATACTGCACGCTGGCGGCGTTGGCCGTCGTATGCCGCACGCCCTCGATCGTGCCGTCGTTGAGATTCCGGTGAGTTACCAGCAGATCGGCCGGCAGTGTCGCCTCGTCGACGGCGAAGCCGTGGTTCTGCGAGGTGATCTCGACCTTGCCCGTTTCGAGGTCCATCACCGGCTGGTTTGCGCCCCGATGTCCGAACTTGAGCTTGAACGTCTTCGCACCACAGGCAAGCGAGAGCAGCTGGTGCCCGAGGCAGATGCCGAACATCGGCACGCGGCCGACGAGGTCGCGAACGGTCGCGACGCAGTAATCGAGCACCTCGGGGTCGCCGGGGCCGTTGGAGAGAAAGACGCCGTCCGGCCGGTGGGCCATCACCTCGGCGGCCGTCGCCCTGCCCGGCAGCACCGTGACGCGGCAGCCCGTGCTGGCCAGATGCCGGGCGATGTTCCATTTCATGCCATAGTCGAGGGCCACGACATGCTTCTCGCCCTCCCACTTCGAAGCGGCCGGCATGCCGCCACCCTCGACCGGCTGGGGGAGAGGGCGGGCCCAGTCATCGAGCCGCTCGGTCCACTCCCTGCTTCCGCTCGGCATCACCTCGCGGACGAGGTCGCGGCCCACCAGCGGCGGCGCGGTTCTCGCCATCTCGACCAGTCGCGGGCCATCGAGCACCTCGCTCGAGAGCACGCCCGTCATTGCTCCGCGGATTCGCAGGTGTCGAACGAGGGCTCTGGTGTCGATGCCGCTGATGCCGACCACGCCGGCCTGGGTGAGATAGTCGGTGAGCGTCCCGGTGGCGGTGAAGTTGCTCGCCACGCGGCTCGCCTCGCGGACCACGAACCCCGCCATCTGCAGGCCGCCGCTCTCGATGTCGGCGTCGTTGACGCCGTAGTTGCCGATCTGCGGGGCGGTCATCGCCAGAATCTGGCCGCGGTACGAGGGGTCGGTGAGGATCTCCTGATACCCCGTCATCGAGGTGTTGAAGCAGACCTCTCCTGAAACGGTGCCGACCGCCCCGAACGACTCGCCGAAACAGACAGTGCCATCCTCCAGTGCCAGTGCCGCGCGTGCCACGCTAAAATCCCTTGCAGAGAGCTGTCCTGCCGTCAGAAGCCGCATCATAACAGACGCCCGGCGGCATGCAGCCGGCGGACCGTTCTCACGGCGTCGGGCTGGCCGTCAGGAGCGCGTCCTGCGGATCCTCGACGAGGACCAGCCCGCGAAACCGAACCTCCTGCGGCACCTGGTTGGAGTGAAGCTGGAGGCCGATCGGCCCGCTCTCGCAGAGCTCTGGTTTCGGATCGGTCCAGTCAAGCACGGCCTTGCCGTTGACCGCGAATCGGATCCGGTCGCCGATGGCGAGAATTTCCATCTGATTCCAGTCGTGCTGTTTGCCCACCGCCTTGGCCTGTCCCTGCTGATCGCCGCTGATGCTGTTGCGTCGAAAGAGGTCGTAGAGACCCCAGCCCGAGGGAAACATCACGAGATGCCCCTGGTAGCTCGACGCCTCGCCGTCCTTGTCGAACTTCTTCCCCCAGAGGGCGACGCCCGAATGCATCTCGCTCGTCACGAGTTTGCCCTCGAAGAGCAGACGGAAATTGCGGTAGGGCTTCTTCGTGAGCAGATAGGTGCTCACCTTCGGGGCGTTGTCGGCGGTGTTCCTGCCGACGATCTCCCCGTCCTCAACCGTCCAGTAGGGGTCGATATTGCCCTCCCAGCCGTCGAGGTCGCGGCCGTCGAAGAGCCGCACCGACTTCGCCTGCTCCTCCGGGGGCAGATTCACCGAACCGGCCCAGTCGCCGGCGGCCTTGGCCTCGCCGGGCGAGAGCGCAACATCGGCCGAGGGAGTTCCATCGTCCTGGAGTTTGCCGGCAGCCCAGAGCGTGCCCCGGGTCGCGAGGCCGAGAAATTCGGGCGTGGCGACCGTCTCGGGATAGTGGCCGATCGTCGTCCCGAAGACCCGGGCCTTGCCATACTGATTCGTCCAGACGACCGCCTGCGCCTTTTTCCGCTCCCGGCTCATCGCCTCCACCAGTGGCGTGGCCGTCGGCCAGACTGCGTCGATGAAATAGAGTTCGTCCTTCGGCACGGCCCATTCCTTCGGCAGGCCCTTGAGCGTGGGATGATCGGCGATCGAAGTCGCGGTGTATTCGTATTTCGCGCCGTGCCCGGGCGATGTGACACCACAGAACTCGAACCAGTCGTCGTTGCCGGCCCGGTAGCAGTGCATCGCGCAGTGCATGACCACGGCGGGTGTTCCCTTGGCATGCTCTGCGACGATCAATTTGAGAAACTCGGGATCCTTCACGTTGGCGAAGCACTCGTTGTGGAACACCACATCGTAGCTCTTCGACCAATCGGGCTTGGAGTAGATCGAGATTCGGTGATCGACGCTCGCGCCTCCCTCGTGGATCACGGTCGTGCGGATCCGTGCGCTCGACTCGAGCGCACCGACGAGGAGTTTCTTCTGGGCGTCATAGTCGTGGCAGCAGCCGCCTGTGATGTAGAGAACCTCGAGCGGCCTGGCCGCCGGATCGGCCGCCATGATGCGGCCGGCGGCGTTGCCAGTGAGCCCGATGACGGTGAGCAGAAGGCAGACAGCAAGACGTAGCGGTGGACGGACGGCGGTCGGCATTGGAGGGTTCCCCGGGGACGAGAAAGATCCCGCGAAGAGTACCATGACGGCTCCCGGGCGGTGCACCGGAACGGCGCGAGCCGCAAACACGCTCATTCCGGCAGCCACTCGGCCGCGAGTTTGGCGATTCGGCGGCCCGGCGAGGTCATCGCCAGCCTGCCAATTTTGGCGAGCGGCACCCAGGCAAGCCCGGCGGCCCGCCGGCCGCGACGGACGGCCTCGCAGCCCACGACAGCGACGGCGATCCGGTGGTGAGTGACCGAGTGGGTCAGGCTTCCGAGCCGCTGCGGCGGCCCGCAGCGGAGGGGGCCGAGCAGGGGCGATCGCTCGATCGCAGGCGACAGTCCCCGACCGACGGCGGAGAGCCTGGGAAAGTCCCAGAGCCCTTCCCACCATTCTCCCGGACCGCGACGCAGGACGAGCACCCGGTCGCCGATCCGGGCGACGATCGCCGATTCGCGAATCGACTCCGTGGCTCTGCGGCGTGGCCTTCCTGGAATCTCGGCCTCCCGGCCTTGCTGGTGGGCGGCACAGCATGCCGCCAGAGGACAGGCCGTGCAGCGCGGCTGCCGGGGCGTGCAGACCATGGCACCAAGATCCATCAGCGCCTGATTGAACCGGCCCGGATGCCGCCGCGGCACGATCGCGGCGGCGAGCGTCCAGAGTGCCGCATCCGCCCCTCCAGCATCGGGCGGGGCCGCATGGGCGGCGAGTCGTGCGAGAACCCGGCGGGAGTTGGCCTCGAGGATCGGCGCGGAGATATTCATCGCGATCGATGCGATCGCGCCTGCCGTGTATCGGCCGATACCGGGCAGTTCCAGCAGGCCGTCGACGCTGCGAGGAAAAAGGCCCGCGTGCCGGACCACGATCTGCTTCGCGGCCGCATGCAACTGGCGGGCCCGGCGGTAGTAGCCGAGTCCTTCCCAGAGGCGGAGCACCTCGTCTTCGGTCGCGTTGGCGAGCGTGTGGACGTCGGGAAATGCAGCCATGAAACGGACGAACGAATCCCGCACCCGTTCGACCTGTGTCTGCTGGAGCATGATCTCGCTCACCCAGACGGCATAGGGATCCCGGGAACGTCGCCAGGGCAGATCCCGTTTGGCCCGGGAATACCAGGCCAGCAATGGACGTCCGATCGCCTGCAGACGATTGGCATCGAGCGAGCTGGTTCGCCTTCCCACCGCGCCCCCTTGCAATCGGGTTTTCAGTCGGTTCAAACGAGGACCAGTGTATGCCTCTTCAGCGACAGTGCGTCCGTGGCATGAGCGAAAAACTTCGACTCCGGCAGCATCCCGACTCCACGGCCGGAGGCTGGGAACTGGTGCATCCACGCTGCGCCCGACGCCGGCGGGAGGATATCGAGGAGGTGGAGGCGATGGTCGAGGCCGGGGAGGCCGAGATCGCCCGAGAAGAGCTCGTCTGGCTCCTGACCGAATGCCCTGATTTTCTCGAGGCCCACGTTCACCTCGGCCTGATCGCCCTCGAGGACGGTGATCCCAAACTCGCCCGCGGCCACTTCGGACGGGCCTACGAACTCGCCATGAAAGCGGTCGAGGCCGCCGGAAGTCCCCCGAGGCTGGTTCCCTACGAACTCTCCGGCAACAGGCCACTGTTCGAGGCTGCCAAGGGGCTCGTCCACTGCCTGCTGGAAATGGGCCGGCGGCAGACGGCCCAGGATGTCTGTCGGCGGATCGCGCCCCTCGACGGCAGTGATCCGCTGGGCATCCAGCGGCTCGTGGCCGCTGCCGGAAAACAGCCGCCGAAGCGGCCGCCGGAAGAGCCGAGGCGATGATGCCGCAGGCGGACGAACATGCATCGGCAGCACGGTTCATCTCCCTCGACGGCATCGACGGCGGAGGGAAATCGTCGCAGATCGCGGCGCTCGTCGACTGGCTGCGATCAACCGGCCGGGAGGTCGTCGCCTGTCGCGATCCGGGGTCGACCGCCGCCGGAGATGCGATCCGTGGAATCCTGCTCGACCGCGGCGAACTGTCGATCGATCCGACCACCGAGATGCTGCTCTACATGGCGGCCCGAGCCCAGCTCGTGGCGGAGTTGATCCGGCCGGCTCTGGCTCGCGGGGCGTGGGTTGTTTCGGATCGCTACCTGTTGGCGAATGTCGTCTATCAGGGGCACGCCGGCGGGCTCGACCCCGACACGATCCGTGCCGTCGGCGGCATCGCGACCGGCGGGCTGACTGCCGACCTCGTGATCGTGCTCGACATCGATCTGGAGACGGCGTCGCGTCGTCTCGCGCGGCCGCTCGACCGTCTGGAGAGCCGTGGAGATGCCTACCGCCAAAGGCTTCGTGATGGCTACCATGCCGAGGCGGCGCGGGATCCCGCCAGGATCCGGCTCGTCGACGCCTCGGCCGAAATGGCAACGGTGGCGGATCGGATTCGCACGATCGTCGAGTCGCGGTTTCCTGAACTGAAATGATTCGCCGCCGGTTCAGCCGGCAGGGGAGCAGGGCGATGGCATGGCAGGGCATCGAAGGGCATGACGCGGTCCTCGAGCGTTTCATTCAGGCCGATGAACGAGGTCGCGTGGCGGGCTCGTTTCTGTTCATCGGGCCGCATGGCGTTGGCAAGGGCACGTTCGCCCTGGCGCTTGCGAAGGCGCTCGTGTGCGAGTCGCCGCGGCCGGGGCTCGAGCCCTGTGGCGGCTGTCGTTCCTGCCTGCAGTCGGCGGCCGGCACCCATCCCGACATCGACATCGTCCGCAAGCCGGAGGACCGGGCCACGATCCCGATCGAGCTCCTGATCGGCGATGCCGAACACCGGATGCGGGAGGGGCTCTGCTGGCGGCTTCTGCTCAAGCCGGCGCTTGGCGGCCGCAAGGTGGCGATCCTGCTCGATGCCGACCATCTCTCAGAAGAGGCTGCGAACTGCCTGCTCAAGACGCTCGAGGAGCCGCCTGACAATGCCCTGATCATCCTCGTCGGCACATCCCTCGAACGACAGCTGCCGACGATCCGATCCCGCTGTCAGATCGTCCGATTTCGCCCACTGGCGACCGACGCAGTGGGGCGAATCCTCGCCTCAGAGACCGGGCAGACGGAACTGAACGAGGCATCGCTCAAGATGGCCGCGGCGGGCTCTGGTGGCAGCCTGGTCCGTGCCCGACTGCTCCTCGATCAGGAGGTGGCTTCGTTTCGTGACAGGCTGATGGGGCTGCTGGCCACCCGCCCGCTCAGAGGAGTCGATCTGGCCCGCGACACGATCGCCTTCATCGAGGCTGCCGGCAAGGATGCACCACCCCGCCGGGCACGCCTGCGGATCGTGCTCGAATCGACGGTTGAGTTTTACCGTGCCGCGTTGCAGAAGGCCGTGCAGTTCGACGGGGCCGGACCGACGATCGCCGATGCGTCAATCTCCAGTGCCGTGACGCGATGGCAGGGTGATGCCGACGAGGCCGCGGCCGCGATCTCCCGAACACTCGACGCCCTCGATGCCCTCGAGAGGAATGCCAACCTCACCATTCTCATCGATGCCTGGACTGCAATCCTCGAGCAGCCGCGGCTTGCGCAGTCGGCCTAGGTTCGCCTGGCTGCCTGGGTTCCTGCAGATTGGTCCCCGGGTCTCGTCTCTCTGGCAGACCGTACCGGTGGTGGGCCGGAAGAATCGATTTTTCGGGTCGTGCCCGTCGATCCATCTCCTTGGAGTGCCTGTTCCGGCAGCCGTCGGCTGTGTTGATTTGGAACGTTGTTCGGCACCCATCGACCGAAGGCAGGGCGCAGCATGGCGGATCGGAACGTCGGCGGGATCTTCGCCTCCTCGTTCGTTGCCGGATCATTGCTTGCGGCCGCGATCTTCGCCCCCGGGGCCTGGGAACCCGTCCCAGAGCCATTCTTTGGGCTCGATGAACAGACGCTCCAGCCGCCGCTGCTGCAGCCATCCGCCAGGATCGAACCCTCTGCCGGCCGTCCGGCTCGATTGGCGATGAACGCCTCGTCGGCCGGCTCCGCAGCAGTCATGGCGCAGGTGCTGGTCACACCGCTCGATCGGCAACCGCAGGGCCTGCAGCCGCCAGAGATGCAGTCCCCTGAGATGCAGTCCCCTGATCGTCAGTCTGAAAACCGGCAGCTGGCGACGGCTGCCCCACAGGGTCCAGCCGGCAGCGTGCACATTCCCGAAACGTTCTCCCTGCCCGCCGCACCGCCGCTACCCTCGGTCGATCCGCCGGCTGCAGTCATGCCGCCCCGCAGCCAATCCACGGCTCCCAGTCAGAATCAGGCCGAACCCTCGCCGCCGCCGCTCTCAGAACTGCCTCAGCCCGGACAGGAGGCCGATCCCGAGTCGATGCGTGCGCTGGTGAACCGTGTTCAATCTGCACGACCTCCTTCGCCTTCTGCCACTCACCACCATCCGTTGCGGTTTGCCCCGCCGGCCGTCGCCCAGCCCCTCGTCCGCGCTCAGGGCGGGCCGCGTTCACCGGTGGCTGCGGAGGATCGCGGTGCAGGGTCGTCCCTTGGCGCGGCTCCGCTACCAGGCGACGAGATGTTCGATTCCGACAGCATCAACTGGGCCGGTCCGTCCTCGGTAGCCGGAACGTCGCGGCAGGCGACCGACCCGCTCCCGAGGCCCGCAGCGAACGCAGCCCAGAGATTCGGTCTGGGACAGCGACTGCGGATCGCCGACCGGCTGCGTGGCCGCGGCCGGGCCGCGATCATCGACGCCGATGCGGGAGCTCCGGCGACCACCACTTCCGAGCCGCATCATGCCGCTCCCGACATCACCGTCTGGCCGGCTCCCAGCCGACTGATCATCCAACTCCGGCACGTCGCTTCCGGCGAGGCATCGCGGCACGATCCGGCGACGGCCTGGGCGATGCGGGCGGTCGCGAAACTGCAGGACGTGCTCGCCACGGTCGGTCCCCGGGATGCCGCAGCGGAGCAGCCGCTGGTCGCGCTCGGTGAATCGGCGATCGAGGGAATCGGCATCGCCGACACGGTCGTCGATCAGAGCCATGCCGCCAACACCCGGCGGGCGGCACTGGCAGTTTCCAGACGCGTCGCAGTCTGGCATGCGGCCAACAGCCTCTGCCGTTCGCTGGATGACGCCGACGACGATGCTGCGGGCGAGAACGGTCGGATGCTGGTGGAAGTCGCCAGACTGCTCGATGCGGTCGAGCGGTATGAGTCGACAGCGATTCCGGCCGATGCGAACGTCGCGGCCATGGCAACCCGCGTGATCGAGGAGTCTGGAAACGCCTGCGGGCTCGGCCTCGTCAAGGCGGTGCGGGATCACTACCAGGCCGCAAACCTCCGGATCGCGGTCCACCAGCAGTTTCTTGAAAAGATGCTCCCCGGCGCCACTGTGACGACGGCTCCGGTGGACGAATACGTGCTGGGCCGAAAGGTTCGCGGCACGCGAACGGTCGAGCGGACGACAACCATCCGCTTCACTCCCGACTCCGACGAAATCTGTTTCGATCTCGAGGTCCACGGCGATGTCGCATCGCGCACCGTGACGGATGCCGGCACCGCCTCGCTGACATCCCACGGCGACTCGTCGTTCACGGTTCGAAAACCGATCAAGGTCTGCAGCGAGGGGCTGCTCTTCGGATCGGCCACTGCCGTGGCCACGAATCGATCCCAGCTCGCCAACGTGCAGACGAGCTTCGACTCGGTGCCGATCATGCGGTCACTGGTCCGCAACATCGTCCGCAATCAGCATGCCGAGAGCCTGCCCGAGGCAAACCGAGAGGTCACCGACAGGATCACATCGACGGCCTGTCGCGAGGTCGATGCCCAGGCCGAGCCGCGGTTCACCGAGATGTCGGAGCGGATCCGGGAACGCGTCTGGTCGCCGATGGTCCGGCTGGGCCTCGAGCCCACGACGGTCGCGATGGAGACGACCCAGACCACGGCAACGCTGCGGCTGCGGCTGGCGGCCGACGGTCAGCTTGCAGCACACACGCCGCGGCCCCGGGCGCCGGCCGAGGCGAGCCTGAGCCTGCAACTGCACGAGTCGACGGTCAACAACGCTCTCGAGCGGCTCGGGCTCGGAGGACGGCGACTCTCTCTCAGGGAACTGATCCTTTTGCTCGGCGAACGGACCGGCGTCGAACCGCGGGTGCCCGACGATCTCCCGGAGGACGTGCGGGTGACCTTCGCGAGATCGCAGCCACTCCGGGTTGAATGCCGGGACGGGGTCGTGCACCTGCGGGTGGCGCTCGACGCGATCGAGAGCGGCCGTCGCAACTGGTACGACATCGTCGCGTCGGTTGCCTATAAGCCCACTGCCTCCAACCCGCAGGTGTTCCTCGAACGCGAGGGGCCGGTTCAGCTCAGCGGCCCCGGCCATCAGGGCCGGGTGGAATTCGCCCTGCGGGCGATCTTCAGCAAAATCTTCCCCAAGGAGCGGCCGATCCCGGTGCTGCCTGAGAATCTGACGAAGAATCCCCGACTTGCCGGCATGCATGTCCTGCAGGCCGTGAGCACCGATGGCTGGTTCGCCGTCGCCATGGGACTGCGGGAGCCGCCCGCGGCTGCGTCGGTGGCCGCCGAACCCCTGCCGTCTGTCGATGCCCGTGGGCCGCGGCGAACGCTGCTGCGGTAGTGGCGGCCGTCGCCCCGGCTACACTGATCGGCGGAGGTACCCTGCATGCAGAGCCAGCAGCCGTTTCGCGTTGAATCCGACAGCATGGGCGAAGTTCGCGTTGCCGCGGACCGCTACTGGGGCGCACAGACCGAGCGCTCCCGCGACAACTTCAGGATCGGCGTCGACCGCTTTCAGTGGGGCCGGGCGACGAAGAGGGCGCTCGGCATCCTGAAGAAGTCAGCGGCCCTGGCCAACGGCGAGCTCGGCCAACTGTCTCCGGAGACGGTCGCACTGATCGTGAAGGCGGCCGACGAGGTGATTGCGGGCAGGCTCGACGACCACTTCCCGCTCGTCGTCTTCCAGACCGGCAGCGGCACGCAGTCGAACATGAACGCCAACGAGGTGATCTCGAATCGCGCGATCGAGATTGCCGGCGGTGTGATGGGCTCGAAGAAGCCTGTCCATCCGAACGACGACGTCAACCGTGGGCAGTCGTCGAACGACACCTTTCCGACGGCGATGCACATCGCCGCAGTGGAGGTCATCCACGACCGGCTCCTGCCGGCGGTCCGCAGCCTGCGGGACGTCTTCGCGAGGCTCGAGGAAAAGCATGCCGGTCTCGTCAAGATCGGCCGCACCCACCTTCAGGATGCCACCCCGATCACGCTCGGCCAGGAGATCTCCGCATGGCGGTCACAACTCGACGATCGGATCCAGTCGATCGAGCGGGCCATGCCAGGCCTCTATGAGCTGGCGATCGGAGGCACCGCCGTGGGCACCGGGCTCAACGCCCATCCCCGCTTCGGCGACGTGGCCGCCGGGCATATCGCCAGGGAGACCGGCCATCCTTTCGTGTCGGCGCCGAACAAGTTTGCGGCCCTCTCGGCCCACGACGCGCTTGTGGAGATGAGTGCCGCAGAGCGCGGGCTCGCCATGGCACTGCTCAAGATCGCCAACGACATCCGCTGGCTCGCAAGCGGGCCGCGTTGCGGCATCGGCGAGATCTCGATTCCGGAAAATGAGCCGGGCAGTTCGATCATGCCGGGGAAGGTGAACCCGACCCAGTGCGAGGCGATGACGATGGTCTGCGCCCAGGTCTTCGGCAACGACGCCACCGTCGCCTTCGCGGGCTCGCAGGGCAATTTCCAGCTCAATGTCTACAAGCCGGTCATGATCCACAACGTGCTCGAGAGCGCGGACTTGATCGCCGATGCCTGCGACTCGATGCGGATCCACTGCGCCGACGGCATCGAACCGAATCTGGCCCGGATCAGGCACCACCTCGACGAATCGCTGATGCTCGTGACGGCCCTCAACACCCACATCGGCTACGAGAAGTCTGCCAAGATCGCCAAGAAGGCCCACGTTGACGGAACGAGCCTGAAGGAGGCAGCCGTGGCCCTCGGCTATCTGACGGCCGAGCAGTACGACCAGTGGGTCGTGCCGGTCGAGATGACCAGGCCGCTGGCTTCGTAGAAAGCTTCCTTGTGAGACGGGTCGGGGTTGCCCACGCCCCGAGAGCCGGCGTTGCTGACAAGCGCAGGCATGGATGCCGGAGCGCAGGCAGCATCGAGAGAGCGTAGGCCAGGATGGCCGCAGCGAACGTCCGGCGACGGGCGCGGGCAACCCCGACCTACGCGAGACGCCGATAACCCAAGTCATCACAGGCGAAAGCCTGTCCCACGCATGCCGCATGCGGCGTGGGGAACCATCGGCGTTCCCCACCGCCGCCCGATTCGGCAGGGGCCATGAATGGCCCTGCCGACTTTGAACTAGATCGCGGCAGCGGCGGTTTCGCCGGTGCGGATGCGGACGACCTCGGCGAGGTTCGTGACGAAGATCTTTCCGTCACCCACCTGGCCGGTGCGGGCGGTGGTCATGATCTTGCTGATCACGTTCTGAGCCTCGTCATCGCCGACCACGACCTCGATCTTGACCTTCGGCAGGAAATCGACCGAGTACTCGGCTCCACGGTAGGTTTCGGTATGACCCTTCTGGCGACCAAAGCCGCGAACTTCGGTGACGGTCATGCCCTTCACCCCGAGGGCGTTCAACGCATCCTTGACCTCTTCCAGTTTGAAGTGGCGGATGATGGCTTCGATCTTCTTCATGGCGGTACTCCAAAATGAAAGGAACGGAAAGAACAGTCTCACAGCGAGCGGCAGTGCTGAATGGGAAATATTGCAACTGGTGTGCCAAAGCCGTTGAATCGATGAATCAGCCACCAAACCGGGTTTTTCATATTCTGGGGGGTCCCGCGGCTGAGGCGCTGCCGGCCCCGCGGCGGCAGGCCGCTCGTGGTACCTGAAGTGGCAGCCTCGCTGTGACATGCATTTTTTCGGGATTGTCAGCCTGCGTCGCGCCGCTGAGGCGCCATTCACGTTCTGGAAGCGCTTTGAGGGCGGCAAGCGTCCTGGGGCGGCCTCGGACGTACTCCGTCGCCACCGGCCGGATTCAGGCTTCGGCAAGTGGGTTTGGGCAAACTTGCCCGGGAAACCTGAGGACGGCAGACTGTTCCCGGACCGCATTTGATTTATGCTTAGGACGAGGTCTGAGGCAGTCTGCTGGCGCAAGTGCCGCGTCTGGACATCATCTTCCCCGAAGAGCAACCCATCCATGAATTTCTGGACGGCGGTCTGTGTTGTGTGTGGTTTTCTGCGACCCCTTCCGGTGAAACGTTGCCGCCCTACGATCCAGAGCGGCCTGATCGCCATCGGAATGGCATCGGCCTTCGGCGTTCCGTTGGTCGCCGCAGAGGCCGCAAAGAAGCCCGAACCGCCGGCGGCGGCCAGACCGCAGGAAGCTGCCAAGAAGGATCCGGCGAAGGAATCGGATCCGCTGAAGACTGCCCGCGAACTGCTGCTGATTCCGGCCCGGCCCGCGCGGCCTCCGCTCAAGCCCAGCGGTCTACCACTCGAGTTTCTCGAAGGTGAACGGGTCGCTCTGGTTGGCAATTCGACCGCGGAACGGATGAACCTGTTCGGCCAATTCGAGACGCTGCTCCACCAGCGGTTTCCGCAGAAGCGGCTCGTGGTTCGCAACTTTGCCCGACCGGCCGACGAGGTCGCGAATCGGCAGCGGGCGGGTGATTACACCAAACTCGACGATCCGGTTGCCGCCTTCGGCGCAGACAGCTATCTCATGTTCTTCGGATTCAACGAATCGTTTGCCGGGCCGGAGGGGGTGGCAAAGTTCAAGGAGAACTACGGCAATCTGATCGACGAGATGGCAAGCAAGTACCCACGGGACGACACCAAGGCGAAGCCGCGTTTCGTCATCGTCTCGCCGATCGCAGTCGAGCAGAGCGGTGATCCGCTGATGCCCGACGCCGAGGCGCAGAACTCGACCCTCGCCCTCTACCGCGATGCTGCCCGGGACCTCGCCCGAGACCGCGGGATCGCATTCGTCGACCTGTTCGACGCCACCCGGAAGGCGTTTGCCGAGCAGCCTGGTCTGCAATTCACGATCAACGGCTGCCACGTGAATGAAGCCGGCGACAGGTTCGTCGGTGATGCCCTCGATGCTTCGCTCTTCGGCGGGCCGGCCGCCGGCCGACTGGCCCCCGAACAGTTCGCGAAGCTGCGGGCTGCCGTCATCGACAAGGCCTGGATCCACTCCCAGGATCACCGCATGGTGAACGGTTGGTACGTCTACGGAGGCCGGCGGACCTGGGATACGGAAACCTTTCCCCGGGAGTATCTCAAGCTGCGGAATATGGCCGCTGTTCGAGATCGGTACGTCTGGGATGTCGCCGAGGGCAAGCCGGTTCCCGATGCTCCGGATGACTCCCAGACGGGCGAATTGATCGTTCCCAAGACCCGCTTCGGCGAACCCCGACAGGCCTACAGCGAAAATCCCGAAGGCGGCCCAGTGATCCAGCCGCCGGCTGAGCTGATCAAGAGCTGCACCGTGCCCGAGGGTTTCGAGATCCGGCTTTTCGCCGATGAGCAGCGGTTTCCCGAGATCGGCAAGCCGGCGCAACTGGCATTCGACGCGAAGGGACGGCTCTGGATCTCGACGATGCCGAGCTATCCACAGTGGAAGCCAGGTGATCCGAAGCCGGCCGACAAACTCGTGATCCTCGAGGACAGCGATGGCGACGGCACCGCCGACAAGAGCAAGGTGTTTTACGACAAGCTGCACTGCCCCACTGGCTTCCAGTTTTTCGACGGCGGTGTGCTCGTGGTCGATCAGCCGCGGCTGCTCTGGCTCAAGGACACCGATGGCGACGACCGGGCAGATGTCGTCGTCCATGTGCTCGACGGATGGGCGACGGAGGACACGCATCACACGATCGGGGCCTTCGAGTCGAGCCCGGGCGGACTGATCCACATGCTCGAAGGCGTTGCGATGAGCACGGCGGTCGAGACACCCTGGGGGCCATTTCGCAATCAGGGCACTTCCGGCTGCTACGTGCTCGATCCACGCACCTGGAAGATTCGCCACTTTGCCACGCCCGGCTACGGCAATCCTTGGTGTTATGTCTTCAACGAATGGGGACAGGGCATCTGCGGAGACGGAACCGGTGCGTCACAGCACTGGGACACGCCCCTCTCCGGTGCCCAATATCGCGGCCGCAAGGGGATGAATCCGGTCTTCAATCCGGAGGGGATGAGGCCGGTGGTGGGGAGCGAGTATCTGCGATCCCGCCATTTCCCCGATGACGTTCAGGATCAGTTCATCTATGCCTGCGTCATCAACACCAACGGCATGCCTCGCTGGACGATCTCCGATGACGGTGCAGGCTACAAGGGAGAGCGAGTCCGGCATGACCCGAAGGATCCGAAGACCGCATTTGATCTGATCAAGAGCACTGACAAACACTTCCGGCCCGTCGATCCGCAGATCGGGCCGGACGGCGCCCTCTGGTTTGGCGACTGGGCCAATCCGCTGATCGGCCACATGCAGTACAGCCAGCGGGATCCAAACCGGGATCACGTCTATGGCCGCATCTATCGACTTGTCTCCAAGAACAAGCCGCTTCTCACCCCGGAAATCCAGGCCGGGAAATCGACGTCGGAGATACTCGGGCAGCTTGCGTCTCCGGAATGGCGAACCCGCTGCCGGGCCCGCGATGAATTGCAGGCCAGGCCGCGGACTGAAGTGCTTGCCGCCGCAGGCCAGTGGCTCGCCTCGCTCTCGCCTGGTGGCGTCGACAACGACCGACTGAAGATGGAGGTCCTCTGGCTGCAGCAGAGCTTCCATGCCGTCGACCAGGGCTTGCTCGAGGAAATGCTCAAGGCCGGCACGCCCGATGCCCGGGCCGCAGCCACGAGGGTGCTCGCCGACGAACGTGACCGCATCAAGGACGCCGAGCAACTTCTGATCGGGCAGGCGACCGATTCCAATTCTCGCGTCCGGACCGAGGCGGTTCGTGGGCTCAGCTTCTTCGGTACCCGGGCTGCGATGGACGCGGTCGTTCTGGCCGCGAACATCGAGCCCTCGGATCGCTACATCGCCTACACATGCGACGCCGCACTTGCAGCCAACACGCCGGTCTGGCGGAAGGCCCACGACGCCGGCGACTTTGTCGCCAAGAACACGCCTGCCGCCAAGATCGTCGACAGCGTGCTGGGGTTGGAGAAGAAGGCGGCCGAGGTGATTCCCCACCTGCAGATTCTGCTCAGTCAGACTCCCGAACCGGAGGAACGCCGCAACAAGGCGATGCAGGCGATCGCCGACATCAAGGGCGGCAATGCCGATTCGGGAAAACAGGTGTTTCGCCGGGTCTGCGTGGCGTGTCACAAGGTCGGGAGCGAGGGGGCCGACATGGGTCCCGAGATGACGAAGGTGGGCTCCAGGCTCGATTCCTACAAACTCGTCGAGTCGATCATCGATCCGAACGCCTCGGTGGATGAAAAGTATCTTTCGACGCTCGTGATCACGGACGACGGCCGGAGCATCTCCGGTCTGCTCGTCGGCGAGACCCCTGAGGAACTCGTGATCTTCGACGGCAAGGAACGGAAGACAGTCAAAGTCGACGAGATTGAGGAGCGGATGAGGCTCAAGCAGAGCAGCATGCCGGAGGGCCTCGCGGCCACGCTCTCGCCGAACGAACTTCTCGACGTCGTCGAGTATCTTCGCAGCCTGAAGTAGCCTCAGACGATCTCCTGCCCTGAATCGAAGCCGCTGAATCGACTGACAAATCACCATCCATTGACTGCAGAGGGAGCCGCGAGATGACCTGCGATCCAACGACCGTGCGCCGGACCGATGGAGACGTCCGACAGACCCGCAGGGCATTTCTCGGTTCTGCTGGAATGGCCGCCGGGGCCGCGATTGCGGCGCCCTATGTGATTACGTCCACCGCGCTGGGAAATGCGACGACGCCCCCGGCCAGTGATCGAATCGTGATGGGTGGCATCGGAATTGGAAACCAGGGTTCAGGCGATCAGAAGGCCTTTCTCGGCCGGGCAGACGTGCAGTACGTCGCCCTCTCAGATGTTCGGACCAGGTGGCGGGACGAGGCCAAGGACCGGGTCGACAAGAAGTACGGCAACTCGGACTGCAAGACCTACCTCGA
>CAMDFJ010000065.1 GCA_945897435.1 Candidatus Kuenenia stuttgartensis
AGATCACGCCAGTCTGTCATCCGCATTCGATTCCTGCTCATCTCTCGATTCCCTCTTCAGATTTTGGCCCAGGGTCACTTCTTCTCGTCCGGCTTCTTCTCGTCCGGCTTCTTCTCGTCCGGCTTCTTCTCGTCAGGCTTCTTCTCGTCAGGCTTCTTCTCGTCAGGCTTGCTCGGTCCCGGGGAGCCGGCCGCGATCCGGAATTTCCCCAGAGCGTGCTGCCCGTCGGCATACTGCTGGTCGATCGTGATCGTCAGGGTTGCTCCTGCCGGCACGACGACGTCCGGGGCCAGCGTGAAGATTGCCGAGTGGTCCTTCCCGGCGGCCCCGCCGATCCCCCACCCGGTCTCGGATTTGTCGTCGATGGCAGCGGCGAGCGGATAGTTGGACTGCTCGTGATCGGCCTTCGCACCGCCAAATCGGACCACGATTGGCGGCTGCCCGGCAGCTGCCGGCTGGGCCAGCACCGCAAATGTTGAGACGATGAAGTTGCCGTTGCCGGCTCGGCCCGGCCCCTTCGATGGAAGGCTCGGATCGGCGAGCGGTTCAAGCCGGATCGCCTTCAGATCGCACCCCGCGGGCACGACCGTCTTGAGCGTGTAGGTGTCCTTGGCAAGGCTGCCGCCGACCATCACGACCCCTTCGGCCGAGATCGTTCCGGTCGCGTTCGCCATGCTCTTGAACTCCGTCGGCAGGAGCGGCTTCCAGCTGAATTCAACCGACTTGGGGGCTGCGGGCGGGCTCGCGGCCGGAGGCTGAGCGGCCGCCACCGCCGGAGCGGCCACCGGAATGAGTTTCGGGGCGGGCGTGGCAATCCTCCGGCCGCCGGAGTGCGTGCCGACGAACAGCGTCTGCGCATCGGGAGCGAATGCCAGGCACCAGACGCTCGACTTCTGGGCCGCCAGCCCCTCCTGCTCGGCCTTGGCCTTCACGTCCCAAAACTTCACCACCCCGTCGAGGCTGCCAGTGGCGAGCCGCGTTCCGTCGGGCGAGAAGCCGGCCGAGGTCACCCAGTCCTTGTGTCCGGAGAGCGTGACTTGTGGTTTCGAATCGGAGGTCGTCCAGAGCCGCACGGTACGGTCGGCCGACGTCGTCGCCAGCAGAGAACCGTCCGGGGAGAAGACGACAGACCAGACGGCATCGCCATGACCTTCGAGCTTTGCCTTCTCGGCCCCCGAGGCGACGTCCCACATCTTGACGAGCGAGTCGCCGCCGCCGGTCGCCAGAGTGCTGCCATCGGGCGCGAAGGCGACGGACCCGACGCTGCCAGAATGGGCCGCGATCGCAGCGAGTTCCTTGCCGCTCGCGGTGTCCCAGATCACGACGCTGCCATCCTCGCCGGCCGTCGCCAGCCGCGAGCCGTCCGGGGAGATATCCAGCGATCGAACCCAGCCCTTCTGTTTCCGCAGGTCGGCCTTCAGTTTTCGGGAGGGAAAGTCCCAGAGTTTCACGAGCCCGTCATAGCCGGCCGTCGCCGCCAGACGTCCGTCGCGAGATATCTTCACCGCCCAGACCGCCGTCGGATGACCGGTCAGTTCGCCGTCGCGGGTTCCATCGGCCTTCCAGACCACAACGTCTCCGGGCTTGTAGAGGAGGCTTTCGCCCCCCGCCGTGACGAGCGTGCCGCCGTCACGGGCAAAGTCGGCCGCGATCACCCAGCGACCATGGGCATCGAGCGTTGCGGCCGGCGCTGAAGCCGGGCTCGCGGCCGGCGCCGCCGTGGCAGCCGGTTCGGCGGCGATGGTTGCCGAGATCGGGTACAGGCCTGCAAGGATCAGAATCCCAAACCATTTGCCGCGATTCGGAAGCATATGGAGCCCCTTCTGTCCTGGAGACACAACAGCCTGAAACGGAAATCATTCAGCCGTCGAAAACAGTCACTGCGGCCGCGATCCCTGGGCCGTCTCCCGGTTTCGACGCTGGGGGAATCGAGTATAGTTGCCGCGTCCGTCGCGATTCCATGCGACGGCTTTTTGGGAGGGTTCAGACCCATGGTGGCATCAAAATCTGGATCACGGCGGAGAGCCATTCTCGTCGCCAGCGGCGACCTCCGCGAGGAGGCCAACCGGGTCTGCTGGCCCGCCCAGCAGGCGATGGAAGCGGACCTCGCCCGGGCGTTCAGCGACCTGGGCTGGAAACTCGACCGCGGCCACCGTGCCGGAAAATCCCGCGGCCACGGCTTCATCGCCAGTGCCCGCGAGGGGCTCGATGTATTCGCTGCGATCGATCCCCAAACGCCGCTGGTTGTGGCCGAGGCGGTCTGGCAGTACTCGAACCACGTCCTGCCGGGGCTGTCGACACACAAGGCACCGATCCTGACCGTGGCCAACTGGTCGGGCCAGTGGCCGGGCCTGGTGGGCATGCTCAACCTCAACGGCTCGCTGACAAAGGCGGGGGTTCCCTACTCCACGCTCTGGTCGGACGACTTTGCAAGCCCGAGTTTCCGACGCCACCTCGAGGCCTGGCTGACTTCGGGCCGCGTCCATCACGACACCAGCCACGTCCTGCCGATTGAATCGGTCCGCATCCCCCGCGCTCTCGCCGGGATCGGCGAATCGATCGCCGCCGACCTGCGCCGCCGCAAGGCGTTGATGGGCGTCTTCGACGAGGGCTGCATGGGGATGTTCAACGCGATCATCCCCGACCACCTGCTGCACGCCACGGGCGTGTTCAAGGAGCGGCTCAGCCAGAGCAGCCTCTACCACGAGACGACGCGGGTCTCGGATGCCGAGGCCCGCGATGTCTTTCGCTGGCTGGAAAAGGCGGGGATGACGTTTCACTTCGGCAAGTCCGAGGCTGCCGATCTGACCCGGGCCCAGGTGCTGCTGCAGTGCAAGATGTATGTGGCGACGCTGCGAATCGCAGACCGCTTCGGCTGCGACTGCGTCGGCATCCAGTATCAGCAGGGGCTCAAGGACCTGCTCCCGGCCAGCGATCTCGTCGAGGGCATGCTCAACGACTCGAAGCGGCCGCCGGTGACCGCCGAAGGCTCGTCGAAGGTGCTCTGGAAGGGACGGCCGCTCGTCCACTTCAACGAGGTCGACGAGTGTGCCGGACTCGACGGCCTGCTGACGCAGCGGGTGCACGAGGCGGTCGGTGAACCGGTCGAGAACACGCTCCACGACATCCGCTGGGGCGACTGGGACCAGTCGCGATCGACCGACCAGTGGGTCTGGGTGTTCGAGATCTCGGGCGCCGCGCCGCCGGCCCACTTCGTCGGCGGCTGGAAGGGGGCCCACGGCCACCGGCAACCGCCGATGTACTTCCGGCTCGGTGGCAGCACGCTGGCGGGCGTGAGCAGGCCGGGCGAGATCGTCTGGAGCCGGATCTGGGTCGACAACCGGCAGGGGCAGGAAAAACTCTGCATGGACATCGGCCGTGCCCAGGTGGTGAAACTCCCCGAGGAGGAGACCCGCCGCCGGCTCGATGCGACCACGCCGCAGTGGCCGATCATGCACGCGGTGACCTACGGCATCTCACGCGACCAGATGATGGCCCGCCACAAGGCGAACCACATTCAGGTGGCCTATGCCAGGGATGCCGCCGGGGCCGACAAGGCCGCCCTCGCAAAGGCTGCCGCCGCCCGGGCCCTCGGGATCGAGGTGAATTTCTGCGGCAGCCGCGGCCATGGCATGTCGCCGAGCCTCCGCTGGGACGCCTGACGACGCAGTTCAGCACTTCTGCCTGAGGCGGCTGGGAGGCTGCAATCTCTCTTCTTTATCTTTTTGGAGGATGACAATGGTGACACGGACCGGCTATCTCGGCATCGACGCCGGCACGCAGGGGCTGTCGGTGATCTTCACGGATGACCAGATGCGCATCCTCGCCACGGGCGAGGGAGGCTACGAGATGCTGCCCGGACTCGGCCCGGAGTGCTCGGAGCAGCATCCGGGCGACTGGGAGCGGGCACTCGAGGCCGCGATGGCCGACCTGCGACGAAAACTCGCCGCCGCCGGCATCGAGATGGAGGTCCTCGCGATCGGCATCTCCGGACAGATGCATGGCGAGGTTCATGTGGATGAACTCGGCCGTGCGCTCGGGCCGGCCCGGCTCTGGTGCGACGGCCGCAACGAGGCCGAAGGGAGGGAACTCACCGAACGCCTCGGCGTGAAGTGCCCCAAGCGGCTGACCGCCTCCCGCTGGCTCTGGACGATCCGCAATCAGCCGGAGAAGGCCGCCAAGGTGGCCCACATCACGACGCCCTCGGGATGGATCGCCCGCCTGCTCACCGGTCAGTGGAACCTCGGCATCGGCGACGCCGCCGGGATGTTTCCGATCGACCAGCAGAGCCTCGACTACGACGCCGCGAGGCTTGCCGACTTCGACGCCCTCGCGGCCGCGACGATGCCCACGGCGGCCGTCCGGCCACTCCGCGAACTCCTCCCCAGGGTCCGTCGGGCCGGCGAAGATGGCGGCAGGCTCGATGCCGCCGGCGCCGGGCTCCTCGGCCTGCCCGAGGGGATTCCCGTCGCCCCCGCCGAGGGAGACCAGCCCGCGGCCCTGACCGGCTCGTTGATCGGCTCAGCCGGACAGGTGGCGATGAGCTTCGGCACGAGCGTCGTCGCGAATTCCGTCGGCGACCGTCCGTTCGTCGGAATCGCCGATGCGATCGACCACTTCTGCGCCCCCGACGGTCGGCCGATCAACATGGTCTGGCTCCGCAACGGCACGACGCCGATGAACACCGTCGTGGAAATGTTCGCGCAGGTGGTCGATCCCGGCACGGGAGGTCGCTCGGCCGGATTCGCCGCGATGATGCCGCAGCTGCTGGCGGCGGCCGACGACTGCGGCGGCCTGCTCGCGCTCCCCTTCATGGACGACGAGCCGGGGCTCGGCGTCTCCCGTGGCGGCGCAGCCTGCCTGGTCGGCCTCAACGCGGCCAATGCCACACCTGGCAACGCGGCCAAGGCGATGCTTCTGGCAACGATGTTCAACCTCCGGATCGGCAGCGATCTGCTCGAGAGACAGGGCTTTCCAAGAACCGAGATCCTGCTCTCGGGCGGCCTCACCAAAACGCCGGCACTGGGCCAGATCCTGGCCGACGTCTTCAATACGCCGGTCTCGATCCTCGACGGGGCCACAGAGGGCACCGCCTTTGGGGCGGCCCTGATGGCCAGGTATCGGGCCCTCGCGATCGCCGGCAGGCCTCCCGAGTGGTCGGCGTTTCTCTCGGGCCATGCCTCCGGCACGCCGACCCGGTTCACCCCCCGACCGGCTGCGATGAGAACCTACGCCCAGATCTACGACCGCTACCGCCGCCTCGTCGCCCTGCACGGTTCACTCGAAGCGCTGCAGCCGACTAACGGCCAGACCGCTCCTTGAGTCGGCGGCTGGCCCGGGTGAGTGTGTCCCGTTCGTCGTTCGTCAGGCTGCCCTCGCCCGAGCGGCTGATCTTCTCGAGGATCCGATCGACCGCCTCCTGCAGTTCGGCGTCGAGGGCCGACTGCGAGCGGGCATCCGGGCCGCGGCGGCCTGGCTCGTCATCGTCGGGCCTGACGACCCGCATCCGGCTGCGGCGAAACCGCTCCCGCAGATCGGTGAAGAGGCCGAGGTTCCAGCCCTGCCAGGCGTAGAGCCCGCCGAAGATGGCACCGGCGAGGTGGGCCACGTTGGCCACCTGCCCGCCCCCCGATGCGGCCCCCTGCAGGTCCGAGACGAAGTAGAGCACCCCCAGGGCCCAGGCCGGCACCGGGAGCACGCCCCAGAGGAGCACCGTCTGGCGGGGAAAATACCAGATGAAGACGGCGAGCACGGCCATCACCGCGCCGCTGGCGCCGACCAGGGACATCCGCGGCGCAAACAGCGGGCTCCCGATCTGCACGCTCACCAGCCAGGCCAGCCCTGCGATCACGATCGCCGTGAAATAGAACCGCAGGAATTCCGCCCGCCCCATGATCGCCTCGACCTCGCGGCCGAAGAACCAGAGCGCGAGCATGTTGAAGACGAGGTGCCAGGGATTCTGCGAGTCGTGGACGAAGCCGTAGCTGACCAGTTCCCAGGCCTTGAGCAGGTGATTGGGCAGGTCCCCCTTGAGGGCGAGGAACCTGCTGAGGTCAAACTCGTTGGCCCCGAGCAGGTTGGCGACCCAGACGGCGACGTTCGCCACGATGATCGTGAGCACCCCGGTCCATTCCTCCATGAACGACGGGGACTCGGATCGGTAATAGCCGCGGTCGGCGAATCCCATGGAGGTTCCGGGTGGGCGGAGGGCGGACGGAAAGACCCCTGAATCGTAGCAGGCAAGGCGGGTGTGCTACAGTTCCCGTCTCACGACCCGGCTGCAACGGGGACATGGGCGTGTCCGGCGCCGGGTGGCTCGAAGAGGAACAGCAGAGGAGCGATCGCGATGGCCACCAATGGCGCACTGGGCAGAAAACTGCGGATGGGAATCGTGGGGGGCGGACAGGGCTCATTCATCGGCCGCGTCCATGTCACGGCGGCGGTCCTCGACAACCGGGCCGAACTCGTCGCCGGCGCCTTCTCCAGCGACGCCGCCCGCTCCAAGGCCAGCGCCGCCGACTATGCCGTCGATCCGGGCCGGGCCTACGGCTCGTTTGATGAAATGTTCGCCGCCGAGAAGGCGCTGCCGGCCGAGCAGCGGATCGACTTCGTCTCGGTGACGACGCCCAACCACATGCACTTCCCGGTCGCCAAGGCGGCGGTCGAGGCCGGCTTCCACGTGCTCTGCGACAAGCCGCTGACGCTGACGCTCGCGGAGGCCGAGACTCTGGCCCGGATCGTGCAGGCGTCGAACGTCGTGTTCGCCGTGTCGCACAACTACACCGGCTATCCGCTCGTGCGGCAGGCGAGGGAGATGATCCTCTCGGGCGAACTCGGCGAGATCCAGGCCACGAGAGCCGAATACATCCAGGGCTGGCTGCGAACCCGGCTCGAGGCGGAGGGACAGAAGCAGGCCGCCTGGCGGACCGATCCCAGCAAGAGCGGCGCCGCCGGCTGCTTCGGCGACATCGGCACCCACGCCTACAACCTCGGCCGCTTCATGACCGGTCTGCTGCCGGAGACGATCAGCGCCAACCTCAAGATCTTCGAGCCCTCCCGGCCACTCGACGACTACGGTCATGCGGTGATCCGCTACCAGAACGGCGGCCTCGGCACCGTCACCGCCTCGCAGATCAGCCACGGCCGCGAGAACGACGTCCGAATCCAGATCGACGGCACGCTGGCCAGCCTCGAATGGCACCAGGAAAACCCGAACCAGCTGTTTGTCCGCAGCAACGGCCGGCCGCACCAGATCTACACCCGCGATCCCAACGCCCCCTTCATGAACGCCCCGGGCAAAGCCGCCTGTCGGCTGCCGTCGGGCCACCCCGAGGCCTTCTTCGAGGCCTTTGCCAACATCTACCGTGGCTTCTACGACGCCATCGAGCAGCAGTCCACGACGGGCAATCACGAGCGGACCAACACGATCTATCCCAACATCCACGACGGCGTGGAGGGGATGTACTTCATCGAGCAGTCGGTGGCCTCGAGCCGGGCGAACGGCGCCTGGCTGCCGCTGAACCACCCGCTGGCCCGACGCTGAGCCGCGGATCGAGAGGCAGGGAGGCAGTCGCGATGGGCACGTCCGGCACGAAATACTTCGTCTTCGACATCGAGAGCGTGGCCGACGGCGGCCTCGTCTCGCGGCTCAGGTATCCGGGGGAGAGCCTCTCGCCGGAGCAGGCGATCGCCCGCTACCGGGCCGAACTGCTGGCCGAGAACGGCAAGGACTTCATCCCCTACACCTTCCAGCTGCCCGTCTCGCTCGTGATCGCCAAGATCGCCGACGACTATCGGCTCACCGACCTGGTCGCGCTCGACGAGCCAGAGTCGCGGCCGCACGAGATCGTGCGGCTCTTCTGGGAGGGCTGGCGGAAGTACCGGCGGCCGCGGCTGGTCAGCTTCAACGGCCGCGGATTCGACCTGCCGCTGCTCGAGCTCTGCGCCTTTCGCTACGGGATCTCGATCCCCGACTGGTTCGCCGAAGACAAGAAGAGCTTCGACCAGCCCCGCAACCGCTACAACACCTGGGCCCACTTCGACCTGCACGAGTGGCTCACGAACAACGGCGCCTCGAGGTTCAACGGTGGCCTCTCGCTGGCCGCCAACCTCGTGGGCAAGCCCGGCAAGATGGACGTCGCCGGCCATATGGTGCAGGACCTCTGGGATGCGGGCAGGGCGGCCGAGATCCACGACTACTGCCGCGGCGACGTGCTCGACACCTACTTCATCTTTCTCAGGTCGCGGGTCGTGGCCGGCGAACTCGACCTCGACGAGGAGCATGCGATCATCGAGGACGCGCGGAAGTGGATCGAGTCACGGGCCGCAACGTCGCCCGGACTCGCCCGCTATCTCGCCGCCTGGGGCGATTGGAAAAATCCCTACGCCTGAAACCCGACTGCCTGTCCTCGTCAGCCGATCCGACCGCTCATTCGCTGATCGGTTCCTTGACGAGCTGCACGAAGTGCTGTGACCGCGACGAACCGGTCAGGTCGGCGGCCTTCTTCTCGGCGGCCTTCTTGTCGGCATATTCGAAGAGCACGAGCCGCTTCATCGACGGGTTGAAGACTCCCCAGTAGGCCTTCATCCGGGTCTCCTTGGCGACCTTTTTGCGGCTGGTCTTCTTGGCGGCGACCTTCTTCGGCTCCTTGGCGGCCTTTTCCTTCTTCTCCTTGGCCGGCTTCTCCTTGGCAGCCTTCTTCGTGGTCTTGGCGCGGGCTTCCGCCGCGTCCGCCTGGGCCCTGAGTTCCTTGCGATTCACCACTTTGCGTGCCATGGATGCCTGCCGTCCTTCCCGAAAAATGTCCCGTGTTCCCGACGGAGTGTCGGGGGCCGGAAGTATACCGATCCATCGGCCCCGCCGCACGGTCATCTATACTTGGAGCATGGCCACAGCAGTCACCGACGTCCCCCTCGCCGCCCCCTTCGCCGCCTACCGTGGCCTCGATGACGCTCTACTCGAGGACCGCATCGAGGCGGTCCGCCGCCGGCTCGGTCGCCGGCTCGTGATCCTCGGCCACCACTACCAGCAGGATGGGGTGATCGCCCACGCCGACTACCAGGGGGACAGCTACCAGCTCTCGAAGTCGGCGGCGGAGCGGTCCGACTGCGAGGCGATCGTCTTCTGCGGCGTCCACTTCATGGCCGAGACGGCCGACATCCTCGCCAACCGCCCCGAGCAGGTGGCCGCCCGCGGAGGCCGGCGGGTCGACGTCGTCCTGCCCGACATGGCCGCCGGCTGTTCGATGGCCGACATGGCCGCGATCGGACAGGTCGAGGACGCCTGGGCCGACCTCGGCACGGTGATCGATACCGGCGAGATCACCCCCGTCACCTACATCAACTCGGCCGCCAGCCTGAAGGCCTTCTGCGGCCGTCACGGCGGCATCGTCTGCACATCGAGCAACGCCCGGGCCGTGCTCGAATGGGCGTTTGAAAGAACGAAGCGGGTGCTGTTTTTTCCCGACCAGCACCTCGGCCGCAACACCGCCCGAAGGATGGGAGTTCCGCTCGATGAAATGTGCGTCTGGAATCCGCACGACCCCGCCCTCGGCGGCAACTCGCGAGAGCAGCTCGAGGCGAGCCGGGTGATCCTCTGGCAGGGCCACTGCAGCGTCCACGCGATGTTCAAGCCGGAGCATGTCGACGCGATCCGGGCCAATCTGCCGGGCGTGAAGGTGCTGGTGCATCCCGAGTGCTCGATGGAGGTGGTCGACAAGGCCGATCTCGTCGGCTCGACGAGCTACATCCTGCGACAGGTCGAGGAGGCCGCCGCCGGCTCCGTCTGGGCAATCGGCACGGAACTGCACCTCGTGAAGCGGCTCGAGAAGAACCATCCGCGACAGACGATCCGGTTTCTCTCACCGGTCGTCTGCATGTGCGCGACGATGTACCGGATCGATCTGGCCCATCTCTGCTGGAGCCTCGAGCATCTCGCGGCGGGATCCCCGGTCAACCTGATCCGGGTCGACGACGAGACCGCCCGCTGGGCGGTGACGGCCCTCGAACGGATGCTGGCGGTGAGTTGATGACAGGCTGAAGCATGTCCCACATCGGGCGGCGTCAGGCCTGGAGGGCCGGGTGGGAACCAGCGACCAGAGGTCGCCAAGGAAAATTCGGCAGGATGCCGAGATTTTCCGTGAAGCATCCATGACAGGCTGAAGCCTGTCCCACATCGGGCGGGGGCCTAGCGGACGAGTGCCGGCGTGGAGGCGGTTCGTAGGGCGGGGGCCTGCTGAATGCGGAGGCCGTCGATCGTGGCCACGATCTCCCGAAAGCGGGTCGCATCGACCGTGCCGGAGAGCACGCTGTGGACCTCGCCGACGGTGTTGATCAAGACGACATTCGGCTTGCCGGTGGCCACGCCGAAGAGGTGTTCGAGGCGGCCGTCGAAGTCGAGCCAGACAGGCACGTGGGGCGACTCCTTCCGCAACTGCGCCCGGGCCACGGGCTGCAGGGCCTTGGGAATCTCGGGCAAGCTGGCGACGGCGATGCAGCGGACGTCGGGCGGGCGGACGCCGGGGGGCATTCCGGGTATGCCGACGACCGGCTGCCGCGACCATTCACTGGCCGGAACCTGCTCCGCGGTCGGATGGTAATGGACGTGCAGCCGACGGCCGACCTCGTGGGCGGCCTCGCCCCCCTTGCGTTCGGCATAGACCAGCACGACCACGTCGCCCCGCATCGCACCGGTCTCGTGCCGGGTCTTGAACTGGTCCTCCATCGCGATGTTCACGGCCCGCAGCGGCGGCTCCGCTGAGCCCGTGACGGGCAGCAGATTGAACGCGAGAAGCAGGCCGGCAAGAACTGACCACGAGCGGCGCATAACGGCGTTCCAGAGTTGGGTGAACCGGTGTCGAAGAATCGGGCAGGGAGGAAGTCTGGGGAGTACCACGGCCTGCCACCTGTCCACAAGACAGGTTTTCAGTCGCTACCCTCGGCTGCATCGGCTGCTTCCGCGTTCCGCAGCGGGAGCATCGTCAGGATCGCGGGCAGGAAGATCAGCGCGGTCAGCGTGCAGGTGGTGACACCGAGCGTGAGCACGCGACCGAGGCTCTCGAGCCCCTTGTGGCTGGCCACCATCAAGGCGCCGAAGCCGAGGATCGTGGTCAGCGCGTCGACGAGCACCGAATTGGCGGTCGAGGGACTGATCCGGTACGGCCCTGGCCGCTCCAGCGCATCGTGCACGACATGAACTCCGTAATCGACGGCGATCCCGAGAACCAGCGGGATGCCGATCAGGTTGGCAGGATTGAGGTCGATGCCGACGAGGCCCATGATCCCGAAGGCCTGGGCCATGCCCATCGCCAGCGGCAGTGTGGCGAGGAGCGAGTATCGGATGCTGCGGAAGTCGATCCAGAGCACCGCCAGGACCACCACCAGCGTGTAGATCGCCGCCTGTTCGTAGCTCCGCTTCATCTCCAGCGACGCCTCGTAGGCCTGCAGCGGGTTGCCGGTGGCCCGGGGATCGACGCTGCGGACGTCCTGCACGAATCGCTTCAGGGCGTCGAAGTTCCAGATGTCGCCCCGGCCGTAGATCTTGAGCAGGTGCTTGCCGCTCTGGCCCACGAACCGGTCGACCAGACTCGGCGGCAGGTCGTCGAGCGAGGGCGCCTCCGGATCGGCGACGCCGGCCAGCGCGTGGAGCCGGCTGAGGAGGTCGCCGGCCGAACGCTGCTGGAAGCCGGCGAGCGCCCGGTAGCATTCCTCCGGCGAGAGCCGCCGCAGCGACTCCCGGGCCCGCTCCAGATGCCAGGCCGTTCGCAGGGCACCGGGCCGCTTCGAGGCCTCGGTCTGAGCCCAGCCGAGAGTCTCGCCGAGGGCGTCGAGACGATCGATCGGGATCTCGGGCGGCCGCTCCGGCAGCGACGCCAGCCGGCCGCGGATCCGTTCGATGATCGGCCGCTTGAGCTGTTCGTCGACCGGAAGCAGCGAGGCGATCTCGTCGACCCGCTCCACGCTTGCAAGCGCGGTCAGCTGCTTTTTTCGCTCGAGCAGCTGTTCGCGGGAGTCGGCAATCGAGAGCGCATACCAGACACTCTGGTCGCATTCGGCGAGCAGCTTCTTCTCGATCTCCACGCTCTCGAGCCCCTCGGGCTGCATGTTGAGCAGGTTGTGGTCGTACTTGAGATCATGCAGGCCGGCCGCGATCGCCATCGTGGCAGCCGCACAGGCCAGGGCCACGAACCGCGGATGCCGGAACACCGGCGCCAGCCAGACGTGCACCGGCACCGGCTCCGGAATCCGGTGGCCAAGCGGTCCACGGTCGACGATTGCCACCAGCGCCGGCAGGACGAGCAGTTCCGCGGCGCAGCAGAGCAGAATGCCGCCGCCGGCGATCAGGCCCAGCTCGGCGACACCGACGAAGCTCGTGAGCGCCGCTGAGAAGAAGGCCACGGCGGTCGTGATCGCACCGGTGAGGATGCCGGGGCCGACGGACCCGCTCGTCTGCAGGAGCGCCTCGTCGCAGTCGAGCCCGCTGCGGCGGAGTTCAAGGTAGCGGCCGATGTAGTAGGTGCCGTAGTCGATGCCGACGCCGATCATCGTCACCGTGAAGGTCACGCTGAGAATGTTGAGGTGGCCGACGCTCGCCGTCGCCCAGGCGAAGGCCCATGCCATCCCGATCACGAGCACTCCATTGGCCATCAGCGCATGCCGCACACCGCCAAAGCCGGCGACGATCACCACGACCACGGCAGCCAGCGAGAGGCCGCTCGCCCAGATCATGGAGTTCTGGCTGGCTCGCATCTCGTCGTCTTCCATCACGGGCAGACCGGTGAGGCCGATCGTGGCCTCGGGGTGCCTGTCGCCGACGAGCCTGATCAGTCGCCGCAGTTCTTCCGTGGCAGCCGAGGATCCGGAGAAGCCGCCCTTCGCTTTGACCAGCCGCAAGAGCACGAAGCCGAGCCTGCCGTCCTTTGCCAGCAGGTGTTCGCTGGAGAGATCGCGGAGCGTGGAGAGCGACTCCGGCATCCCCGGCCAGGGTGAGACATAGTCCGCCGGCTTGGCGTCGGCCGGACGCATCACCGCCTCGAGACCGGCCAGCAGGCTTTCGCTGTAGCGTTCCAGGGCGGCGATCGGTGACTCGTCGGCAGGCCCACCGCCGGGAAGCCGACCGGCGACCATCTGGCCGGCGAGGCCGCCGACCATGCTCGCCACCTTCAGCTGCGACCAGCCGCCGTCGAGGATCGGCTGGGTGCGTTCGATGAATCGGTCGATGTCGGTCAGATCGGCGGGCGAGAGGTAATGCAGCCCCTTGGAGCGAATCTTCGAGAGATCGACCTCGTGGAGCACGGAGCGAAACAGCGACCCGTTGCGGGCCACCTGCGCCGAGACCTCCTCGAGCACCGCGATCACGGCCTCGCGGGACGGGCCCTCTACGACGACCACCGCGTCGTCATCCTCGCCAAACTCGGCGATGTAATCGATCCAGAGCTTGTTGTAGTCGCTCGATGGATCGAGCAGATCGGTGCGATTGACCTTGTAACCGAGCGACTGCGACGTCCACCAGCCGGCCACGACGGCGGAGAGAACGGCGACCGCGAAGATGCTGGTCGCATAGCGGAGACAGAGATGCGTCCAGCCGACGAGCAGCCGGCCGAGCAGACCCGGGGCGTGGCCCGCATGGCCGCCATGAGGCTGCGGCCTGGAGGCCGGGCCGTCGGCAGCGGCATCTTCGTCGTGGTCGCTTTCGGTCTGCATCGGCGTTGGCGGTTTCCGCTCGGAGGGGGCGGCGATGGTAGGAAACCTGCGCAGCCGGGCCAACCCATGATTGGCCGACTTTTGGCAGTCGGGGGAGGATGGGAAGACCTTCTATTTCAGTTGGCGGAATCATTGGCCGGAAACCCTTCCGCAGGCCGAAAACCCTCTCTGTCCCGACGCGACCGTAGGCGCCGGGACGGGACCGTTGTCAGGGGGGAACCTGTCCATGCGTGCGCCCGTGCTGCCGGAGTCTGTCCCGGCCTTGATCCTGCTCGTAGCGGCCGTGACCGCTGCAGCACCGTCGTTTGCCGCCGAGGACGCGGCTCCGCTCCTGCTGACGGCGGGGCTCTCCGACGGTGGCTCCTCGAGCCGCGACTCGCGGCAACGGGCCATCGATGCGATGCCGCTCGGCAGGATGGAGGCCTCGCAGCGGCGGGCCGTCGAGAAGCAACTCAAATCGACGACGCTCTACCGGCGCCTGCCCGTCGAAACCATCACCTGTGATGCCGACCTGCTCGAGTTCGCGCTCGAGAGGCCGGAATCGATCGTCGACATCTGGCGGGTGCTCGGCATCAGCCGGCTCACGCTCGACCCGTCCGGGCCCCGCCAGTGGCGGCTTGCCGACGGCTACGGCACCGTGGGACTGATCCGGCTCGTGCACCAGGAGCGGACGGGCCACTCCGGAATGCTGCTATTTCACGGCAAGGGGGGCTACTCGGGCTCCCTCTCGCCGCGGCCGCTCTCGGGCTCCTGCCTGCTGCTCGTGCAGCACAGGCCGGCCGGCACCGCCGCCGACGGTCGTCCGCGGCAGTCTGTCCAGATCGATGCCTTCCTCGACGTCGATGGTGTCGGCCTCGAGGTCGTGACCCGCACACTGCAGCCGATCATCGTCCGCACGGCCGCCTCGAACCTCCACGAGATCTGCCTCTTCATGGCGACGCTCTCCCAGGCCGCAGTGACGCGGCCGGAGGGACTGGCCGTGCTTGCCAACCGGCTCACGCGGACCGATCCGGAAGACCGCAAACGGCTGGTCTCGATCGTCCGATCGGTCGGCCGTCAGGCGGCGGACGACGACGACGGCGAATCGCTGCGAACCGATCTCGCCTCCCGCTGGATGGCCGTCGACGAAGTCGAGACACGGTAGCGGCCGCTACCGCATCGTGTCGCCGCTCAGTGCCGGGGCCGTTGCCAGCCGGGGGCGGGCTTCCGAGGCGACCACGTAGGGTCGCTTGTATTCGGGCATGTAGCCCTGGGCGCCGCGGACCGAAACCTGCTGGCCGACGAGCGGGGCGAGATTCAGGCCGCTCTGCGGGGCGACGAAGGCGAGCACGGCATTGTTGTTGTCGACGATCGCCCAGCGAGGGGCATCGGGCCTGCGGGAGACCACCGTCGCCAGCCGACCTGTCGTCTCGAGCGTGCTCGGAGGGGTCCACGTCGGCTGTCCGTCGGCGGGCACGCCGCCGGGGAGCACGCCGGGACGGATCGGCCTGGTTCCCACGGCAGAGAGGCTCGACCACATGCTCCCCAGCCGCAGCGGCGAAGGATCGGGGGGTGCCGCGGCGATGATCTCCTGCTGCCTGTTCTGAATTGCCTCGAATCTGACGAGCCGGGCATCGATCGCCTCGGCCCGAAGCCGGTCCCCCTGCGTCGTCGTCTTCGAGGCGGCCAGTCGCAGTCGCTCGCGGATCCCCGGCAGGTTCCATGTCTCGCGTGGACCGGCGACGGCGAGCGAGAGGGCCAGGTCGATGTCGGCCAGTTCGTCTGTGGTGATGCCGGCGCCACCGGTCGCCGATGCAGCCGTGGCCGGACGCGGCGTGGTGTCGAACACGCTCGTGCCCATCGGCAGCCAGCCGGAAAAGAGTCTCTGCGAGAGCGGCACCGGTTCGAGCGTCGGCGGGGCGGACGTCGCCAGCGGCGTGGTCGCGGCCTCGCGGGCCTCGTTCACTGCCAGCGCGATCGCCTCGCCCGCCTCCTTGATGGCATCGACCGCCTCGGCGGGCGTCGCCCGCTCCGGCAGATCAGCCGCCACCTCTGCCGGTGGAATCAGTCTCGCCAATGCAGGCGGCAGGTCGAGGTCGGCGGCCCGTGCCCAGCGAAACTCGCCGGCAGGAGGTTCGATTCGCAGCCAGAGGCCCGCATGGCGTCCCGCGCTGATCCGTACCTCGTCGATCACCGTCACCCGTTCCCCGGCCTCGAGCCGCACCTGGGCGACATGCCGCAGGTCGTTGAGCTGCGATCCGATCCGGGCCACGGCGCCGTCGGCCACGACGACACCGCTGCCGCTTCGCCTGGCGACACCGTCCAAAGTCGAGGTCTCGAGTTCTGACTCGTCGTCGATCTCGGCGGCACGCACCCAGCTGAAGCTGCCCGCCACGGGCCGCACGGCGCAGGAACCGGAGGGATCGATCGACCAGATCTCGAGAGAGTCACCGGCGACGAGCCGCTCGGTCGGATAGAAGTCGTCTCCCGGGCCGGCGCGGAGATACGTGTGGGCTGCGGCAACCCGCACGGTTGCTGGAAATGGCGATGCGGATGGCTCACCAAAGGCCCGCGGCAGCGGGACCAGGCAGATGGCCAACAGAATCAGGATGCCGCCGTGTCGCGTCAGCGAATCTGTCCGGTCCATCGTTCGGGCGTCCATCCTTGGCCGACCTTTGTTTGCCAATCGCTCTGCCGGCCCATCCTTGGGCGGCCTGTCCGACATCCGGAATCGACTGGAATGGGTGGCCACACAGGCGCGTAGACGAGGCTTGGGCACCCTCGTCTACGCG
>CAMDFJ010000066.1 GCA_945897435.1 Candidatus Kuenenia stuttgartensis
GATCACAGCCTGCCAGCAGCGCGGATCGTGGGGCTCGTAGCCGGCCTCGGAAGGCACGTGGCGGGTATCGAATCGATGCCGGTCGTGGACTGGCAATTCGACGAGGCTGGGCCCGATGCCGCCGTCGTCGTCCGCTGCGAGCGGCGGCCAGACCAGATCCGACTCTGGTCGGCGGCCTCGGAATCGAGGGATTTCCGCAGTGCACGCTGGAGTCAAAGTCCGATCGAAGGAGCCGGCCCCGAGTGGCGAGTACCGCTTTCAGTTCCGGCATCGGGATACAGGGCGGCCCTCGTGGAACTGGAGTTTGACCGCGAGCCGGTTTCGCTCGCCCTGACATCAGGCGTGCATGTTTCGCGGGCCGTCTGATCGCAAGACGTACGGCGACGCTTCCCGCTACATGCCGCGGATCAGTTCCAGGCACATCTGCCTGACCTTGCCGGGGTTGGCATTGGGGTTTTTTTTCTTCGCCTGGCCGATCAGACCGGCGGCCGCCTGCTCCTTGCCCCCCTGCACGTCCGCCACGATCTTCGGATTGGCGGCGATCAGTTCCCTGCAGAGGGCGATCAGTTCGTCGTCGCTCACGGCCGCGATTCCCAGCGCCGCCACCACGTCGGCCACCGGCCGGCCGCTCGACAGCACCTCGGCGAAGATCTCGCGGCCGCGGCTGGTGTCGAACTCCCCCTTCTGCACGCGGCCGATGATTTCGGCTACCTGCTCGGGCCGCACCGGAAACTCGCCGATCGTGCCGCCTCGCTCGTTGAGCGTTCGCAGCACGTCCTGCTGCATCCAGTTGCTCGCCAGCTTGCCGTCGGCAACCGCCGTCGCGACCGCCTCGAAGTAGGCGACCAGTTCGCGGCCCTGGTTGACGAGCACGTCGGCGTCGTAGGCGGGAATCTTCCAGCGGTCGGCGAGCGTCCGACGGAGCTCCGTGGGCGGGGCCCCCATCGCGGCCCGGATCCTGGCGAGCTGCGGCTCGTCCACCGTGACCGGCACGAGATCGGGCTCGGGGAAGTAGCGGTAGTCGCTCGACTCCTCCTTCTGCCGCTGGGGCCGGGTGATGCCGGCGGGGTCGTCCCAGCCGCGGGTCTGCTTCGGCATCCGGCCCATCTCGACCTTCGTCGCCTGCCACTCCTCCCACTGCCGGGCCGCCTCGTAGGTCAGCGCCCGTTCGACGGAGCGGAAGGAGTTCATGTTCTTGATCTCGACGATCGGCGTCTTGGCGATCCGGCCGTCGGGCTGGGGGATGTGGAGGTTGACGTTGGCGTCGACCCGGAGACTTCCCTCCTGCATGTTGCAGTCGCTGACGCCGAGGTAGACGAGCAGGAGCTTGAGCTCATTGAGCCAGGCCCGGGCCTCCTGCGGGCTCCGCAGGTCGGGCTGGGTGACGATCTCGCAGAGCGGCGTGCCCGCCCGGTTGAGGTCGATCCGGGTATCGGCCGTGCCGGCGGCCTCGTCGTGCATGCTCTTGCCGGCGTCCTCCTCGAGGTGCACCCGGACGATGCCGACCGTCCGCGGTGCGAAGGCCCCCTTCGGGTCGACCACCTCCAGCTGGCCGTCCGACGAAAACGGAAGGTCGAACTGGCTGATCTGATAGCCCTTGGGCAGATCGGGATAGAAGTAGTTCTTACGGTCCCACTTCGTGAACGGGGCGATCCGGCAGTTGAGCGCGAGGGCCGCCCGGACCGCCAGTTCGAAGGCCTTCCGGTTCATCACCGGCAGCGACCCCGGCAGGCCGAGGCAGGTGGGGCAGACCTGCGTGTTTGGCGGGCTGCCAAACGCCGTGGAGCATCCGCAGAAGAGTTTCGTGAGGGTCTGAAGCTGGACGTGCACCTCGAGGCCGACGATCGTCGTGAAGGGCTCGGCTGTTGGGCTGGCGGCACTGGTCATGCGATGGCCTTCGGGCGGCGGAGGTGCCAGTCGGTGAGCCGCTGGAAGCGGTCGGTGGCCCGCAGCAGGAGCGGCTCGGCCAGCGCCGGCCCCTGCAGCTGGAATCCCACCGGAAGGCCAGACCTGGTGAAACCGCAGGGAAACGAGATCCCGCCGACGCCGGCCAGATTCGTGGCCACCGTGTAGAGATCGACCAGATACATCGCCAGCGGGTCGCCCGTCTTCTCGCCGAGCCTGAAGGCCGGCGTGGCCGAGACGGGGCCGCCGATCAGGTCGACATGCCGAAAGGCGTCGAGATAGTCCTGGCGGATCAGCCGCCGCACCTTCAGGGCCTTGGCGTAGTAGGCGTCGTAATAGCCGGCCGAGAGGGCGTAGGTGCCGAGCATGATCCGTCGCTTCACCTCGGGACCGAAGCCCTCGGCCCGGCTGCGGCAATACATCTCCAGCAGGGGCGACTCGAAGCCGTCACCGGTCCGCTGGGATGAGCGATGGCCGTAATGCGCCCCGTCGTAGCGGGCCAGATTGCTCGAGGCCTCGCAGGGCGCGATCAGGTAGTAGGTCGCCACGCCATATTTGGCATGGGGCAGTTCGACGTCGTGAATGGTCGCACCGGCCGCCGTGAAGACGGCAAAAGCCTCCTCGACGCCGCGGGCCACCTCGGGATCGAGGCCTTCGGCGTAGTGGTCGCGAACGCGGCCGATCCGCACGCCCGTGAGCGGCTGTTCGAGCATCTCCGTGTACCGCGGCACCTCGTCGCACAGCGACGTCGAGTCGCCGGGATCGTGGCCGGCGATCGTCTCCAAGACGAGGGCGCAGTCGGCGGCGGAGCGGGCCATCGGGCCGATCTGGTCGAGGCTCGAGGCGAAGGCGACGAGGCCGCGGCGGCTGACCCGGCCGTAGGTCGGCTTGAGCCCGGTGATTCCGCAGAGGCCGGCAGGCTGCCGGATCGAGCCGCCGGTGTCGGAGCCGATGGCGACAGGGGCCATGTCGGCGGCCACGCAGGCGGCGGAACCGCCGCTCGATCCGCCCGGTGCCCGCGACAGGTCCCAGGGGTTTTTGACCGGGCCGAAGGCGGAGTTTTCGTTCGAGCCGCCCATCGCGAACTCGTCCATGTTCGTCTTGCCGACGATCACTGCATCGGCCTCCCGCAGCCGGCGGACGGTGTCGGCGTCGTAGGGGGGCCTGAAGCCCTGCAGCATCTTCGAGCCACAGGTGGTTGGCAGGTTGGCGGTACAGAGGGCGTCCTTCACGGCGATCGGCAGGCCGGCGAGCGGCCCGATCGGCCCGCCCGCCCTGCGACGCTCGTCGATCCGGGCCGCGGAGGCAAGCGCCCCTTCCCTGTCGACCTTCAGGAAGGCGTTGATCGAGCCGTCGAGCGCTTCGATCCGCCGCAGAAAGGCCTCAGTGCAGTGCACGGCCGAGAGGTCGCCCTGGCGGACGGCTGTGACCAGATCGACGGCGGAGAGTTCGGCGGGTTGCATGGGTCTGTGGGGCGGCTTTTCAGGCCGCACCCGATTCGCCGAGCACGGCGGGCACGAGGAAGCATTCGCCGTCGTGCCTCGGGGCCGACTGCAGCGCCTCGGACGTCGTCAGGGAGGGCTGCGGCAGGTCGTCGCGAAACACATTCTGGCTGTCGAGCGGATGGGCGAGGGGCTCGACCGAGGCTGTGTCGACCTCCGCGAGCAACGAGACGAAGCCCACGATCTTCGACATTTCCGTCGTCATGACGTCGAGGTCAGACTCGGAGAGGGCAAGCCGCGCGAGCATGCCGACCTTTGCAACATCCTGCCGCGAGAGACTCATGTGACGCGGCTGCTCCCCGGGTTTCAGGGACGGGCGCGGGGACCGGACGGCACCGCTTCCTCGGCCACGGTCTTCGCCTTTTCGACGGTCGGCAGGCGGAACGGCTGCTGCTTGACGAGTTTGGTGACGGCTCCGCTCTTGATGCACTGGGTGCAGACGAGGGCCGAGGTGCTCGTGCCACGGCCGACGGTGATCCGCAGCCGCTGGAGGTTGGGCTTGAACTTGCGACGGGAGATGCCGGTCACCTTGGTGCCGACGCCACCGAGGTACTTGGCCTTGCCGCGGATCGTCACGGTGTTTCCCATCGAGAAACCCTTGCCGCAGACCTGACAGGAACGTGCCACGATTGAATGCTCTTTGAGGAGTGAACCGAGTGAGGAGCCGCGAAGGGCCGTGTGCGAGAAGCCCACAGAATACCCGCCGCCGGTGGTTTGGCAAGGCGGGTTTCGGCCGTCGCCGCTCGTGTCAGCCTGGCGGCAGCGGCCCAGAACCGCCGAGCAGTCGCAGGGCGGCGGCGTGCACGAGACCGTTGCTGGCGATTCCATCCCCCGAGTCGATCCGCTCCCGCCCCTGCCAGTCTGTGAATCGCCCCCCTGCCTCGATGATCACCGTCTCAACGGCTGCTGCATCCCAGGCATTCATGATCGGATCGACCATCAGCTCGGCCCGGCCGGTGGCCACGAGCAGGTAGCCGTAGCCGTCGCCCCAGGTCCGCGACAACCTGCAGGCCTGCTCGAGCCTGCCGCGGGCCTCGTTGCCCTGCGAGCCATCCCTCCGCCTGCCAAACGAGGTGAAGTCGCTGCTGCAGATCAGGCTCTCGGCAAGGGACTCCCGCGACGAGACACGCGACCGCGTCGGTTCACCGCGGCCGCGGACGTGCCAGCATCCACCGCCGACAGCCGCGTAGACGAGTTCGCCGAGGGCGGGGATCGCGATCACGCCGAGCACGCCCCGGCCGGCCAATCGGCAGCCGACGAGCGTTGCGTAGAGCGGCACGCCGCGGATGAAGGATTTTGTCCCGTCGATCGGATCGACGATCCATTCATATCCCGAGGAGCCCGCCGCCGTGCCCGACTCCTCCCCGAGAAACGCGTCGCCTGGAAATCGGCCGAGCAGGTGCTCCCGCAGGAGCCGTTCGGCCGCGTGATCGGCCTCGGTCACGGGCGAGTGGTCCGCCTTTTCGACCACCGCCAGGCCAGGGTCGTCGAACCGCTCGAGCGTCTGTCGACCCGCGAGGGCGACGCCGGTGAGCGCGGCCTCCAGACGGCCTGCGATCTCGGCCGACACCGCCGAGATGATCGACGCTGGGAGTGGCTGCATCCGGGGGATTTCGAGACCTTCCATCAAACGTTCTCCCCTCTCGCAGAACGGGCTCCGGCGGCGTCCTCGCCATCCGCCGGCGGCCGCAGCGAAAGCAAAAAGAGCAGCCCGGCCCCGATCACCAGCCAGGTGTCGGCCAGATTGAAGATCGGCCAGTCGATCAGGCCTTCGAGCCTGAAATGGATCCAATCTCGGACCGCATAGACGGGCTGGCCGACGCGGCCCAGCGGGGCGTGCCAGACGAGATGCGGCAGGCCGAGCCGATCGTAGAGATTGCCAATGATCCCGCCGGCGATCAGGCCGAGGGCCAGGATCATCCAGATGTCGTCGCGGTTGGCCGGGCGGGAGACCACGTAGGCGATCCCGGCGATCGCCAGGCACGAGATCAGGGAAAAGAGCATCCCAAGGCCCTGTCCCATGCCGAAGAGCGCCCCCTCGTTGAGGTTTGTTTCAAGCGAGAGCATGCCCGGCAGGAGCACGATCCCCCGGCGCATCCCGGGCATTCCGAGCCGTTCGAAAATCGCCGTCTTCGTGACGAGGTCGATCATTGCCGCCGTCGCGGCGATCCAGGCGAAGAGCGGCCAGCCGCGGAGGGGATTCCACATTGCCTCGCGAAATCCTTCTCGCCGGGGGCCGGGACTGGGAGAAAAGTTTCTCAAGTGAAAAAGGTCATGGATGACTTTTCCACGATCAGCTAACGGGGTTGGCGGGGACGGTGGCCGGAGGGTTGCTCCAGTTTCTCGGCACAGCGGATGCAGAGGGCCGCGAACGGGATCGCCTCCAGCCGCTTCTTCGAGATCACGCCCTCGCACTCCTCGCAGATTCCGAAGGTCTTGGCCCGGATTCGCTCCAGCGCCTGTTCGACCATGTCGAGCGTGCCCTCCTCGCTCGCCATCAGCGTAAGCGTGAATTCCTGCTCGTAGGCGTCGGTGCCGATGTCGGCCATGTGGATCGGCATGCTCGAGAGATCGCCGCTCGCCTCTCCCCGCGTCTTCCGCAGGGCCGCATCGGCCATCGTCGAGACATCACCCCGAAGCCGCGCCCGCAACGCCACGAGCGCCGCCTTGAAGGGCTTCATTTCCGCCGCTTTCATGCTGCCCACCCACATATTTGGGAACCGACCGCCCACCCGCCTGGGGAGGTCCGGCCACAATTCCGCCGAGCCCCTGAGAATACCTCGACGCCACAGGCTGTCAAACTGGCAGTTCTGGCGGAGTATTCGTAAAACTTGCTTGCTGAGCCGAAAAGGATGACCTACCTTTGCAAAATCGGTGGGAAATCTCGCCGGAGCCGGCCGGGCTGATCTGCCGACTCTATCGAGGATCACCGATCTACCGATCCGTGGAGTGCCAGCCTTGGCCGTCGCCGCCCGCACCGATCTCGCCTTCCAGCAGTGCATCTCGCCGGCCTGCGGTGCGACCTATTCCGTCGACGAGGTGCTCACGAGCTGTCCGGCCTGCGGCAACCTGCTCGACGTCGAGTACGACTGGGATCGACTCCGGCCGCCGACCTCGTTCGAGGTCTTCGAAAGAAAATGGATGCGGCGCAGCGATCCGCTCGCCTACAGCGGGGTCTGGCGGTTTCACGAACTGTTTCCCTACGCGCCCCGCGAGAGCGTCGTGACGATCGGCGAGGGGCAGACGCTGCTGGCTGTCTCCGACGGCGTCGGAGCCTACGTCGGCATGCAGCCGGGCCGGCTCCACCTTCAATACGAGGGCCTCAATCCTTCGGGGTCGTTCAAGGACAACGGCATGTCGGCCGCCTTCACCCACGCCCGCATGATCGGGGCCCGCCGCGCCGCCTGTGCCTCGACCGGCAACACGAGCGCCTCGCTGGCCGTCTACTGCGCGGTGACAAAATTCATGCGCGGCATCATCTTCATCGGCTCGGGCAAGATCTCCTACGGCAAGCTCTCGCAGGCCCTCGACTACGGCGCCCTCACGATCCAGATCGCCGGCGACTTCGACGACGCCATGGCCCGCGTCAAGGAGGTCTCCGGCAAGCTCGGCATCTACCTCGTGAACAGCGTGAATCCGTTTCGGCTCGAGGGACAGAAATCGATCATGTTCCGGGTGCTCGAATCGCTCGGCTGGGAGGTGCCCGACTGGATCGTGGTGCCGGGAGGCAACCTCGGCAACTCGAGCGCCTTCGGCAAGGCGTTCGCCGAGCTCCGCAAGCTTGGCCTGATCGACAGGATTCCGAGGCTGGCGATCATCAATGCCGCCGGCGCGAACACCCTCTACGAGCTCTATCACAGGCGGGGTCTGCGTTGGGAGGGCGGCCGGGCCGACCTCTCCCCCGCCTGCCACTACTACGACGAACTCGACCGCGACCGGAAGCGGGCCGACACCATCGCCAGCGCGATCGAGATCAACCGGCCGGTCAACCTCAACAAGTGCCTGCGGGCTCTCGAAGTCTGCGACGGCGTCGTCCGGCAGGTGAGCGAGCAGGAGATTCTCGACGCCAAGGCCCAGGTCGGAGCGGGCGGCCTCGGCTGCGAGCCCGCCAGCGCCGCCAGTGTCGCCGGAGCGAAGCAGCTCGTGGCCGAGGGGGTGATCGGCCGGGATGAGCGGGTGGTCTGCATCCTCACCGGGCACCAACTCAAGGACCCGACGGCGACGGTCGCCTACCACACCACCGACCAAAAGCTGTTCAACGAGGTGCTCGGCAGTCGTGGCGTGAGCCGGGCCAGCTTCGCGAACCGGGCAGTCAGCGTGGGCAACCGGCTCGACGAGATCGTGCAGGCGATCGACCTGTATGGGTGAGACCGCCTCCGCTATAGGTGACCGCCTCCGCTATGGGTGAGACCGCCTCCGCATCACCGCGACGTTTGGTCGTCCATGGGGCCGCGGGCCGGATGGGCCAGCGGATCATCGCCTGCGCCGCTGCCGACGCCACGCCCTGGCGACTGGTGGCGGCGATCGAGCGGGCGGGACATCCCCGTGCCGGAACCGACGCCGGCCTGCTTTCCGGCATCCCGCCGGCTGGTGTCGCGATCGGCGATGCCTGGGATTGCCCGGCCGACGTGGTCATCGACTTCTCACTTCCGGAGGCCGTGCCCGCCATCGTGGCGACCTGCGTCGCCAAACGGGTGCCGCTGGTCGTGGCGACGACCGGCCTCGACACGCATGCCAGCGAGGTGATCGCGAACGCCGCGGCGGAGATCCCGATCCTGCAATCGCCGAGCATGAGTCTGGCCGTCAACATCGCGATGGACCTCGTCGCCCGGGCCGGTTCGCTCCTCGGGCGGGTCGGCAGCCGGACAGATGTCGAAATCGTCGAATGCCATCACCGGCACAAGGAGGATTCGCCGAGCGGCACGGCCCTCAAGTTTGGCCAGATCGTCCAGCAGGCGATGGGGCAGACGCGGGCAGCCCACGGTCGCGAGGGCCGGCCGGGAGCCCGACCGGCGGACGAGATCGGCTATCACGCCGTTCGCGCCGGTGACAATCCCGGTGAGCACACGATTCTCTTCGGTCTCGACGGCGAGTCGCTCTCGGTCAATGTCCGGGCAACGAGCCGCGACTGCTATGCCACCGGAGCGCTCGCGGCCGCCGCATTTCTGATCGGCCGCCAGCCCGGCCTCTACTCGATGCGGGATGTGCTCGGCATCGCCTGATGCTGCGCCGTCGCCAGGATCCACCAGCCGACGAGCAGTTGTGCGATCAGTGTCAAAAGCCCGCTGCGGGGGTGTCCGCTGGCCGCATACATGCCGCCGAAGACGAGGCTGGCCGCGAACCCCGCGAGTTTCGTCCCCACCTGCATGAGTCCGAAGGTCGCACCGTCATGTCCCCGTGGCGAGAGCATGGCGACGGTGGCCCGGATCACGCTCTGGATGCCTCCGAGCACGAGCGCAAGCAGCACCGCGAGCGCCGTCAGCTGGGCCGGTGTCTGCACGAACCATCCGAGCGTGAGCACCGCCAGCCAGCCGGCGAGACAGATGGCGAGCATCCCCGCCCTGCTCCAGCGGGTCGAGAGCCAGCCCACCAGGAGGGCGCCGGGCAGGGCCACGAACTGGACCAGGAGCACGAGCCTCACGAGCGCCGCCGCGTCGAGGTGGAACTGCTCGATCGCCAGGCTCGAAAACTGCGAGATTGCAGTCTGTACGACGCCGAGCACGATCACGGCCCCGAGGAGCACCCTGCCGAGCGTCCCGCGATCTCCGCCTGTCGCGAGCGAGCGGGCATAGCCGAGCAGTTCCCCCGCTGAGTTTCCGGCATGGCGAACGGCCTGGCCGTCATCGATCCTGGTCCACGCGGCCGGGAGCGAAAACAGAATCCACCATCCCGCGATCAGTGCGAACGAGAGCCGCAGGCCGCCGCTCGGCGAGAGGCCGAGCGTATCCCGCCCGCCGACCACGGACGTTGCCAGTATCAGGGCGATCGCTCCGCCGAGATAGCCTGCCGCGAATCCAGCAGCCGAGAGCCTGTCGGCCGACCCGCCCTGGGCCAGCCGCGGCAGCAGGCTGCCGGTGAAGATCTGGGCCATGTCGAACCCGATCGTGGCGACGATGATCGCCGTCGCCACGGCCAGCCGCCAGCCGGGCGGCACCGCGGCCAGCGCAAGACAGCCGCAACTGCCCGCCGCCACACTGGCGAGGAGCAGTCGCTGATGGCTGCCGGTGCGGTCGGCGAGCGCCGAGAGCCAGGGCGCAATCAGGGCCGACGCCAGCATCGCCGTCGCCGTGATCCAGGCCCAGATCACGCCTCCGGGCAGGCCCCAGGCCCTGTCGGCAAACACGATCCGCTCGACGTAGGCGACCACGAGCGTGATCACGGCCGTCGAGAATCCGCTCGCAGCCCAGTCGAGGAGCACCCATGCGATCGCCGCGCGGCGGTTCTTGCGATCAGACATTCCGCGAGTGTAGTTGCAGGCGGGAAAAGCCATCCATGGCAATCCCACTCGGCAGGGCTGCCGCTCGATCGGCAGACGCAGACAGAGGCTATGGATATCAGACGACAAACGTTTCCTGTCAGGGAAGGCCATTCACCTCGCCGCAGTTTCTCGAGGCGATCGCCGTCAGCACCGAGTCGGCGGTCGATTCCGCCAGAAAGTGAACCGAGCCGTCGCACATCGTCACCTGGGCTCCGCCCGGATGGTCCGAGAAAAGCGATTGGTTTGGATCGTCCTTCCACGCTCCCGCAGATCCCGAGGTCGGCGGATTGACGAGCGGTGTCGTCGCCGACTCGGGGCCGATTGTGTTGCAGTTCAGGCCCGAGGCCCAGGCGCCGCGGGGATTGTCTGAGGATGATGGGCTCCCTCCGGTCGTGTTGACGCCTCTGCCGCTGACCTCGAAGACGAGCAGGGTCTTCGAGAGCCCGTCGCTGATCTGCCGCGGAGGCACGCCCTTGCCGAGCGAGTTGACGGCGGTGTTGAGCAGCACGCCGTTGTCGTCCGGATAGACGCCGCCACCGGGAAGCGTGTAGCGGGAGTAGTTGGCATTCGTGCCGGCGTTGCCCGCGTAGTCGATGCAGGCCATGCCCTCGAAGAGCGCGGGATCGATCAGGCCGTCGCCGTTGCGGTCGCTGATCCTGCCGCCGGACCTGGTGGCGTGGGTCCGGGACGTGCTCGGGCAGAGGTAGGTCGGGATGATCGTGCTGGTCGCCCGTTTGTTTCGGACGCTCGAGAGTCGGGCCGAGAGATAGAGCCGCGAGTCGGCCGCGGGAGCAGTCTCGTCGGCAACGGGCTCCCAGGTTGGCTGAACCTGCGTCTGCTCGAGGAATTCGAGGAAGAAGCTGCTCCAGGAAATCGTCTTGAAATTCGAGTATTTCAGCTGTCCGGGGGGATAGCGGTTTCTGGCGTCGGCATACTGAAACATCGCCAGCCCGACCTGCCGGAGGTTATTCTGACAGGAGCTTCGCCGCGCCGATTCACGGGCTGCCTGCACGGCGGGCAGCAGAAGACCGATGAGGACGCCGATGATCGCGATCACGATCAGCAATTCCACGAGCGTGAATGCTGCGGGCCGGCCAGAGTGGCGGCTTCCCTGCTGTACGATGCGAGCGTTGGCGAGAGGCGTCATGATCTGGCATCATCCCGATGCGACGCGTTCAAAGGGCTCATCTGCCACCACCCATGCGGGGTGGTGAACCCCATGGCATGGTAGGTCGAATGATTCCTCCCGGAAAATTTTCGAGCCTCCATCGCGACGGCCGGACGCGGCGCCGGGACTTCGTCGCCGGGACGGCCGCGGCGGTCGGCGCGACACTTTGCACAAACGCTGTACGGGCAGTCGAACTCGGCCGCGCCCGGACAATCTCGATCTTCCACACCACCGACCTCCACGGTCGGATCCTGCCGACGAGCAGTTACGAGGGGCTCGACGACGTGGGCGGATTCGCCCGTTGTGCCAGCTGCATCCGGCAGTGGCGCCGGGAATCGCCGCACTCGATCACGGTCGACGTCGGCGACGTCGTCCAGGGCACGGCCGTGAGCATGCAGAGCGGCGGCCGGCTGATGATCGATCTCTTCAACCGTCTCGGCTACGACGCCTGGGCGCTCGGCAACCACGACTTCGACTGGGGACCGGAGAAGCTGGAGGCGTTGCTCGCCGCCTCATCGGCCCCGATCCTGACGGCCAATATCACCCGCGGTGGCCGCCTGCCCGGCGGGCTGGCCGGTGGCTGGGAGAAGGTGCGGCCCTGGGTGATCCGCGAGGTGGGCGGCTTTCGCATCGGCCTGATCGGCCTGATCACGCCGGGGCTCGACTTCTGGCTCTCCGCCGAAACGCTCGGCGGCGTCGAGGCGACCGATCCGGCGGCGACCCTGGCCGCGACCGTCAAGGAGGTCCGCGACGCCGGTGCCGACGCGGTCGTCGCCATTGGCCACATGGGCTGGAGGTTCCAGGACGACTATGCGAATCCCGTCCGGACTGTGCTTCGGGCGGCCGAGGGAGTGGACGTCTATCTGGCCGGCCACTCCCACCAGAATCAGCCCTCCTGGACGCTGCACAACGTGCTTTGCTCCCAGGCCAGCTACTACGGCATCCACTGCGGCCGAATCGACCTGACCTTCGATCTCGAATCCCGCCGATTGGTCGACCGTCGCGGGTTCACCCTCCTGATGGACGACCGCTTTGCCCTCGACCCGCTGGTGATCGAGATGGCCCGGCCAGATCTGGCGGCGAGCGATGAGCAGCTGGCCCGCAGGCTGGCAACGGTCCGCTCGCCGATCACGGGCGGAGGCCGTGGCAGCCCGCTTGCGACCCTGCTCTGCGAGTTCTTCGCCGCCGCCCTCTCCCGGGCGAAGACACCGGTCGATGGCGTGTTTCACGGCACCTTCGACACGGGCGGCCTCGAGCAGGGCGACTGCACCGTCGCCGACTGTTGGCGGATCATCCCCTACGAAAACCTGCTGGTGACGGCCGAACTGTCGGCCGCCGAACTCCTGGCCATCGCCCGCGAGGACGCCTCCGACAAACGCTCCGACCGGACCCTCTGGCCGTTCAGGCTCATCCGCGACGGTGACGGCGGCATCACCGGGATCGCCCGCGACGGCAGCTCCCTCGCCGGTGATGAGCGGCTCCGGATCGCCTTCAACAGCTACGACTCCCAGTCGGGCGGACGGCGGCTCCTGAAGACCCGGTCGATCCTCGAACAGCCGGCCGCAAGGCGGGTTACGACCGGCATCGACACCCGCTCCGCCCTGATCGAAGGGCTGCTCGACAAGGGATCAGTCGGCTGACAGACCGGCGCAGCCGCTCTCCCGAGTCAGGCCGTATCGGCGGTCAGGCCCAGCCGGCGGGCGACGGCACCGATCGACAACCCCTGGACGAGGATCGAGAACACGACGACCGAATAGGTCAGCATCAGCACGGTATCGCGGTGGGGGCCAGGCGGAAGCGAGAGTGCGAGGGCCACCGAGATGCCGCCGCGAACCCCGCTCCAGGTGAGCAGCCATCCGGCCCGTGTCGGCAGGCCGAACCAGCCTGGCGCGGCGAGCACCGGCAGGCCGACGGCCAGAAATCGGGCGATGAGCGAAAGCACGACCACGCTGATCGCCGCCAGCCAGGAGTCGTGCTGGTAGCGGATCACGGCGACCTCGAGGCCGAGGAGCACGAAGAGCACGCTGTTGAGGATCTCGTCGAGAAGGTGCCAGAAAATGTCGAGCCGTTCGCGGGTCTGGTCCGACATCGAGAGGGCCCTGCCCTCGTTTCCCACCAGCAGTCCGATCGCCACCATCGCCAACGGCCCCGATGTCTCGAGCCAGTCGCAGAAGGCGTAGCCGCCGATCACCGTGGCCAGCGTGATCAGCACCTCGACCCGGTAGTTGTCGATCGACGCCAGCACCCGATTGACGGCCACCCCGACCACAATCCCGAACAGCACGCCCCCCGCCGCCTCCCGCAGGAACATTTCTCCGGCCGCAGCCAGCGTCGGGGCCGATCCGGAATGGAGCATCTCGAGAAGCAGGGCGAAGATCACCACCCCGACGCCGTCGTTGATCAGGGACTCGCCGGTGATCGTGTCCTCGAGGTCGGCGGGAACCTTCGCCGACGAGAGAATCCCGAGCACCGCGATCGGATCGGTCGGCGAGATCAGCGCCCCGAAGAGAAGGCAGTAGGTGAACGGCAGGTCGATGCCGAGAAGCCAAAGCAGCCACCAGCAGCCGAGGCCGATCACGAGCGACGAGACGGCCGTGCCCACGATCGCCAGAACGCCGATCGGCCGCACGAGGCGTCGGAGCCGGTCCAGATCGACCTGCAGGGCGCCCGCGAACAGGAGCACGGAGAGCATTCCCCCAATCAACACCTCGGTAAAGTCGATCGAGGCGAGGAGCGCCCGCTCGCTTCGGCGCGGTCCGCCGATGCCGACCAGATCGAGACCGACGATCAGGAGCGAGAAGGCGAGCGCAATCGCCATCGCACCGATCGTCGTGGGCCATTTGAGGAACCGCTCGTTGACGTAGGCGAACGCGGCGGTGAGCACGAGCAGGATCGCGATGATCGTCAGCATTGGCGGCCCTTTGAGGGCGTGTCGCTCATTCGGAGTCGATGTGCAGTTTGTGCATGATGCGATGCATGAACGGCGCCAGCACGACGGAGGCGGCGCCGATGAACAGGAGGCCAGAGAACAGGGCGTAGAACGAGGCGAAATACTTGCCTGCGTCGGTTCGGATCGGATCGACCGGCCCCATGCCGCCGAGGATCATCGAGGCATTGTGGAGGCTGTCGATCCAGGAGAGACCGCCGAAGTGGTGGTAGCCCACGACGCCCATGCCGAGGGCGGCCGCCAGCACGACGGTCGCGATCAGGACGTGGCCGAGAACCCGCAGCAGGAACGAGTGGCCTGGGAGCAGCGGGTCGGTGTGGTGCTCGAACATGCGGCGGATGCTAGCAGATGCCGGGTGCCGCCGGGAACGCCGGGCGGTGCCGCATGCCAGTCCGTGGAAAAGTCATCCCCTGCAGAAGTGGGACAGGCTTCAGCCTGTCATGGATTGAAGTATCGGCGTCTTGCGTGGGTCGGGTTTGCCCAAGCCCCGAGAGCCGGACGTTCGCTGCGGCCATCCTGGCCTTCGCTCTCTCGATGCTGCCTTCGCTTCGGCATCCATGCCTGCGCTCGTCAGCAACGCCGGCTCTCGGGGTATGGGCAACCCATCCTTGCATCGCTGGCATGTTCCACTTTCACTCGAACTCGCCCCGCGGGCTCTCGACCTGCTTCACCTGCTCCCGCAGGTCGCCGCTGAGATCCTTGTCGTTGAAGGCTGCCGACCGATCGAGCTTCACGGTCCAGTCGCCGCAGACGTCGAAGCGAATCGTGCCCTCCTGAATCTGGCATTCGAGGACATGGCCTCCGATCCGCCGATCGGCCGAGAGGAAGTGCCAGTGATATCCCGGGACGGTGATGTCGCGGGCCCATTGCGGGCTGCGGATGCCCACGAAACTGCCGCGGATGCCGCGGTGGGTCCAGATCGGCTGCGACCGTGCGATCACCTGGAGCGGTTTGAACGGCCTTTCCTGTGCCGGCACGCTCCGTAACGTGATCGAGGCGACGCCTGCCTCGATGCGGATTGCCACGAAGTTGTTTCGCTCCGGGAGTCGCTCGTCGAGAAACTGGTCGAGATCTTCGAGCGAAGCCAGTTTTGGGCAGGGAATGGTGCCGTCGGCCTCGAAGGGCGTGATCGTGGCGAATGGTGTCGTCGCCGTGGGCGGCACCGCCACCACCTCGCCGCTCGACCGGGCCTGATAGGCCGCGCCGTCGAGCACGATCAGTTCGCCGTCGAGCCGGTCGAGTGTGCCGAGCCCGAAGTCGCCCGAGCCGAGCAGGTCTTTGAGCGAAACAAAGCCGTCGTATTCGCCGAGCATCAGGGCGTTGATCAGAGAAACCTGCGTGATCCGGTCGGCCCGGTCGGCATCGGCCTGCTCCGCAGCGAGGGCGACGGGCCACGCGAGCGGGAGCCAGAGACCGAGCCATACGAAGGCCATCCCCGAAAGGCTGACGCTCATGCGCACCGCAGCGGGACGGCCCACGGCACCCGCCGGCCATCGGCCGTCGGAGGGTGTTTTTCGCTGCAGATCAATGCCTTTTCGCATTACGGAATCCATTCGCTGGAGGGGGTCTTCTGGGGTCTCGACCATGGATTGGAGCATCGTCTCACGAAACCCTGGCGATTGTGACGATTCTAAGGGCGGCTCAGGTTTACGGAGGTCGGTTTGCAGATCTGCAGATTGGGGGATTCCGGACGCTGGGCGATGGCGATCGGCCTTGTTTGGCTGGCGGCATCTGGCCGGATCGCCTCCGCGCAGATGTATGGCATCGACTTCCGCAACACACTCATGCCGGCATCAGGCGGCATGGCGGGCACGAGCGTCGCATCGCCCCAGGACTTTCTCTCGGCGATCAACGGCAACGCCGCGGCTCTCACGCAGTATCAGGGAACCCACTTTACTGTCGGCGGAGCATTCGTTGGCCCCACGGTCCG
>CAMDFJ010000067.1 GCA_945897435.1 Candidatus Kuenenia stuttgartensis
TCCCATGGCGTCGATGAGCTGGGCGGCGGGTGTGCGGCCCTGAGGGAACTTCATCGTGACGGTGTAGGTGGCCGTCTCGCCGATCACGGCCTGCGTGGCCGTGTTCGACGGCGGGTTCACGATCGACGTCGTGACGAGCGCCTTCGATACCGTCGGCTGCGCGACCGTCACGATCGCCGAGTCGCTCGACTTGTAGTTGTTGAGCTGGCCCTGGCTCGTCGATTCGGAGCCCGTCCGCTCGTAAGCGTTCGGATCGTTGGTCGTGATCTGGCCGGGGTTGCCCGGCAGGCTCGTCCAGGTCTGAGTGGCGACGTTGTTGATCGCCTCGCCGGCAATGACGTCTGGTTTGAGCTTCGCCCGGAATTGGAGCGTGCTCGTCTGGCCGGGCGTGAGCTGCGTGTAGGTGGCCGTGAAGGCGTCGCCGCCGGCGGCCGTGGCGAGCGTCGCGGGCGCGACGCCGGCCGTGTTCCGGAGCGAGCCGGCGACATACTCGATCCCGCCAGGAAAGATGTCGGACAGGCTCACATTGTGGGCGGTCGTCTGGCTCGCCGTGACCAGAATTGTGAACGTCACCGTGTCGCTCGCCTGGGCGGTCGTCGGCGTCACCGACTTGTCGATCGCGAGCTTGGGCTCGATGACGGTGACAGGCCCGGACTTCGCGGCGGGTAGCTCGGTGTGGCCCGTCCAGGTGAGCTTGGCATTGTTCGTGAGTGTCTTGCCCGCGACGTTGCTCGAGACGTTGAGCACGACGGCCTCGTAGCGGAACGTGATCCCCTGCAGCGTTGTGCCCGCGTTGGAGTTGGTCACGTCGCCGAGGCTGAACGTGACCGTGCGGCCGCTGTTGGTCACCACCGGGGCAGCCGAGCCGGTGAAAGTCACCCCCGGATCGACGACCGGCGTTCCCACCATTCGCACGAAGGCCAGGCCGGTCGGCAGCGAGTCGACGACCACGGCCGACGGCGTCGTGCCCCGCGGGAAATCCACGGTGAGCTCGAATGTGGCGAGCTCGCCGATTACCCCCTGGGTGTTGGAGTTGAACGAGTCGACGATCGACGTGCTGACGAGCGCTTTCGTGACCTGCGGCGCCTGCACCGTCACCGTCGCGTCGTCAGAGAGTCCGGCCGGCGGCAGGAAGTTGGAGCCGCCCTCGGTGGAGGCGTAGTTCGTGAGCGTGGCCGTGTTGGGAATCACGTCGCTCGGCACGACCGTCGGCAGCAGCTGCAGGTCGTAGGTGATGATCGCGATGTTGGCGCCGGTGTTGATCACCGTACCGCCAGTCGTCTTGCCGGGGTCGAGCGCCCCCGTCGAGGTCGATGGGTCGATGAGCGTGATGCCGGTGCCAAACAGGTTGCCCGTAAAAGGGAGCGAGGCGCCCGTCCCGTCGGCCACCTTCAGATTGAGCCCCGTCGCGTTCGCGGGGATCTTCATCTTCGTGGCATCGAAGACGTCCTTGAGATTGATGTCAAAGGCCCCGTTCACGCCGCTGCCTGTGTTTTCCACCACGATGCAGAACGTCAACAGGTCGCTGCCGAGCACGTTCGAGAGGTTCGAGTCGATCGGCGTGGTGGCGAGGCCGCTGGACGTGACCGTGCCGGTGAAGGCGGCGCCCGGCTGGCCGGGCTGCGAGAAGGTGACCCCCGCCGGAGCGACCGTCGGCGGCGTGAACACGCCGGCGGTGTTGGTGGTGGAGACCACGCCCTTGGTGATCCCGAGCAGCGGCACGGAAATCTGCACCTGGGCGAGCGCCGTGTTCGAGGTCAAGACGTCGCCCGTCTCGTTGCGCTCCTGCTGCTCGGCCTGATTGGTGAGCAGGAGGCCGTCGGCGAACGGCCGGCTTGTGGCTGTGACGGTAAAGAGGATGTCGGTGACGGCGGGCCGGTCGAGGCTGTCTTGGAACGTGCCGAAGCTCCAGGTCTCGCTGTTGGCCGCGGAGTTGGACGAGTTCGTGGGGGTGATCCCAGAGATCGTGCTGTAGGTGTCAGTCGGGCCCCACTTCCACTGGCCCGCCGCCGGGACGGTGTCGCTCGGTGAGCCACCGGCAAACGTGAGCGCCTGCGCTGCGAAGATCGGCAGCGGCAGGAAGTCGGTGATCTGGTAATCCTTGATGCTTGAAAACGGCAGGTTGTAGGTGATCCGGAACGTGACGGCGTCGCCGGCGGTGACGACGGGTGTGCCGGAGGCGGGGACACCGTTGATCGCATAAACGCTCTTCGTCGCCTGGCCGCTGACGAGCGTGAACGAGGCCGACGAGCCGTCGCTGACCGTGCTGGCCGTCGGTGAGAGGTCGCTGAAGGCGAGGACGTCGGCCGTCGTTGTGGCCACGTCGGTCATCACGTCGCCCTGGACGACGTCTGCACCCGGCCGCGGGGTGACCCGATATTCGTCGAGCACCCGGGCGCGGAACTTGATCGTGCCCGTCGTGCCCGGGCCGCCCGGCAGCGGGTTCGGCGGCGTGGAGGGGGAGCCGGTGCCGGTATTCGGAATGCCGGCGCCGACGAGTTTGCGGCCCGTGGTGAGGCCGAGTGCCTGCAGCTGTGCGGAGACGTCGAAGTCGACGTTCGTCGACCCGTTCGCCTGCACGGTCGACGAGAAGTTCGCGCTGTCGAACGGCTCGGCGGTGAACGTCTGCGATTTCTGCGTGAACGTCAGCGTCGGCGTGAACGTGGCGTCAAACTGCTGGCCATCGGAGAGGACGTCGCCAACGTTGAAATCTTGAAGTGCGAAATAATCGCTCACCTGGAAGTTGAGCGTGTACTCGATCAGGTCGCCGGCCCGCGGCGCGCCGGGGTTCGTGAGGTCGATGAAACTCTTCTGGAGCGCGACGGTGCGGGCCGTGAGCGTGTGCTGCGAGTTCGCGTCGTTGGGATCGCTCTTGATCGTCTGCGGCGTCGGGAAATTCGGGTTTGCGCTCGTCCAGGTGCCGGTCGCGTTCGCCGTGTTCGTGGCGATCGCCGTGCCGCCCGTGCCCAGCGGGATGACGTCCTGCCCGAGGCTGTTATCCTGCGGTACGAAGTAGGTGAACGTCATCACGGCGTCGGTGTCGCTGCCGGTGCCGACGATCTTGTCGAACCGGCGGGAGAGCGTGCCACCGGGCGTGGAGGTGCTCGGCGTGGAAACGGGCGTGATCGTCGTGGAGCCATTGCCGGTGACCGTGTTCACCGACACGAACTGGACGTTATTCGGCAGAACGTCGGAGAGGAGCAGGTCGTTGATCGTCTGGCCAGGGGCAACGGCCATGCTCACGGTGTAGGTGTGGGTGAAGTTCGGGCCGGTCGCGGTCTCAGCCTCGGGTGCGCTCGAAGTCTTCTTGATCCGGAAGACTTGTGGCTGCACCGGATCGGTACTCTCGCTACCGAATTCGGCGACGTTGATCGTCGGATTGCCGGAACCGTCGACCTGATACTGGAAGCCGCCGGTGGCCGTCACGTCGTAGGTGTGGTTCGGCTGGGCGAGCGGGCTGACTGAGCCTGTGAAGTTGATCACCGCCGCGGGCTGGTCGGGGCCGTAACTGCCGAAGGGCAGTTGCACCACGACCAACTGATCGCCGGCCTTGCCGGAGACGATCACCGGCGTGCCGTCGAGATTCTTGGCGAAGGGATGCGTCGCCTTGCCGGCCGCATCAAACGTGAGCACGGTCGTGGTGAGCGACAGGCCGTTGTAGGTCGCGCTGCCCGGCTTAAAGCTGATGCCGTCGTTGGGCGTTGGTGGCGCGTCGCCTGTGACTGGCATCACGATGTCGACGAACGGCGAATAGCCGATGTCGGTGCCGGTGTTATCGAACGTCACCGTGAGGGGAATGTCCTGACCGATCAAGCTCGACAGCACCGGGCCGGCGACCGTGGCGGTCGGCGTGGCCGCCAAGGCATACCGCTTTTCCAAAGGTTCGGTGGCCAGCGTTCGGCGGCGGGAGTGGGTGCCGCGGGACAGACGTCGCGGCGCGCGAACCGCACCAACGAGAGAACGGGAGAAGAGACCACGACTCGAAGCACTCATCAACACCTACCCCTATACAAAAATGAGACTACCCGCTGACACGGCAAAGGAAAATCAGCGACGACACCATGCTGGAATCACCTGGATTGGAGGGAACTGCTTTGATAGTTCGGCTCGGAGGGCCGAGTGGAGGACGGCATTTCTTGGCCAGACCACCCAGCCGGTACAGGCCGCGAAGCCCGACACCCTAACCTACCGTCCGAGGGGGCCAATTTCACGCCCCAGGTTTTGAGCCCTGAAACTGCCAAATTTGGGCCTGTCATTGCCCGAAGTAAGGCAGGCTTCAGCCCGTCATTGCCCGAAGTGAGACAGGCTTCAGCCTGTCATTGTCCGAAGTGGGACAGGCTTCAGCCTGTCATGGGGTTGGCCGCTCGCACCGGTCCGGGGAATTGTGAGGGCGGCGATGGCCCTTCCGTTTTCTGCTGGCAGTCCCTGCCGATTATGACCGTGGCGTCGGTGGCTTGACAGTTTTTGGGTTATGAGGGGGGATCATGAGGCGGATGACGTTGCTCTCGTCGATCGTGGCCGTGATGTTCGCAGCCGCAGCGACCACAGCCCTGGCCAAGGACATCTTCGTGGCCCAGATTCCGTCGATCGAGGACTCCGGCGTCCCGACCCCCGCCCCAGCCGCCGATCCCGACCCGTTCGCAGGCATCCCGGCCCCCGAGCAGCAGCTCGCCGACGAGGCCTGCCTGGCCGAGATCAGGCAGTGCTGCTGCTGCCCCAACTGGACCCACTACGCCATCTTCGACGTCCTCTTCCTGCAGCGAAACAACCAGATCGGCAACGCCCCCCTCGTCTACAACGCCGACACCGGCCTGCCGGTGATGACAGGGCAGGATCTCTATCCTTCGACCGGCACCGGCATCCGGCTGTTTTACGGCAGCCTGTTCACCGAAAACCTCGGCTGGGAGATCGGCTACACCGGCATCTACGGGATGTTCGGCGACGCGGCCGTGACCGGACCGGCGAACCTCGAACTGCCGCCCCCGCTCGGCCTCGCCGTCAACAACTTCAACGATGCCGATTCCGTCCGGGGCACCTACGCCTCGACGCTCAACATCTTCGAAGCCAACATGTTTTGCTACGACTGCTGCCAGGACTGCGGCCCGAACTGGTGCGGCCTGACCCGCTGCAAGCCGAACTGCCACTGCATCGACTGGCTCGGCGGCTTCATCTGGGCCGGCCTCAACGAGCAGGCCAGCATGACCACGCTCTGCTGCGACCCGCCGGAGCAGGCGAGCTACAACGTTCGCACCTCGACCAACTACTTCGGTGCCCAGATCGGCATGCGGGGTCGCCGGGAATGGCAGCGTTGGGCCGTCGAAGGCTGGTGGAAGACCGCCCTCTGCGGCACCAACGCCTATCAGTCGTCCGATCCGATCGTGGGCTCGATCTCCGGCCAGGAGCGGGGCGCCCTCTCGGCCAGCGACACGGGCGTCGGCTTCATCGGGATGATCAACGCCACCGCGATCTACAAGCTCACCCAGCACTGGGGCCTGCGGCTGGGATACAACTTCTACTGGCTGACGAACGCCGCCCTCGCCCCGTCGCAGTGGGACTTCCAGACGGCCCAGGGAGCCGGCACCGGGATCAACGACAACGGTGGCCTGTTCCTCCAGGGCGTGAACCTCGGCACGGAATACCGCTGGTAAGCCCAGCCCTGGCCCGCCCGATGTAGAACAGGCTTGAGCCTGTCGTTGTGGTTTGCGTCCAACCCAGCCGTGCCGGCTTCGGGGCGGCAAAAGTCTCGTCGCTGTGGCCCTCGAGGACTCGGTCCAAACGCTCCTCGAGCATTCGCCGACCCCTTCGCCTCGCCAGCCCTTGGCCCGACCGATGTAGAACAGGCCTCAGCCTGTCATTGCCGAAGTCTTGCCGACTTCCCTCCCTGCCCATTTTCGCCGCGGGGTGATCCCAGACCTCCGCAATCCAGCAGCAAATTGATCCCGTCGGCAACGTTTCTCACGCCCTTTGCCGGTTGTGCCGAAAAACGGGGTGAAGAGGGTTCCTCCGGGGGGAACCATCTGGATGGGTATCGGCTCGCAGAGGGGCAGGAATGGTCGGCTTCAGGGGGTGTCAATGCTGTGCGTGGCTCGCGGTCGCGTTCTGCGCGGCGGTCACTGTTGCCGCCCGTGCCGCCGACTGCCCGGTCGTCGAATCGCCCATCGAGGTTCCCATTCAGGGAAACCCGCAGTCGGACCCCTGCAACCAGAACGGCACCGACATCTGCGTGCCGCTGCGGCCGGCATTCACATCATGGTGCCGCGGCGGCGAGGAGTCGTATGCGATCTTCGACGCCGTCTTCCTCCAACGCGACAACCAGGCCTACGGCCGCCCGACGGTGATCCGCGGCCCGAACGGACCTGCCGCGATCAGCACCAGCGATCTGACGTTCAACACCCAGCCCGGCATGCGGCTCTTCTACGGCGAGGCGTCGGACTGCGGACGGGGCTGGGAGATCGGCTACCTCGGCGTCTGGGGGATGTTTGCCGAGGACACGGTCTCGGGTGGTGCCGGACAGCTGCAGGTGCCCGATCCGCTCGGCGATCCGACGGGCGTGTTGAACGGCGGAACCGTCGCCCGGGCGACGGTTCGCTCGTCGGTCAATTCGCTCGAGGCCAACGTCTTCTCCCGCTGGTGCGACGGCGGCCCTGACCGGCTCGCGGGCGAGCCCTGGCGACGCTGCGGCAACTACGACCGCGGCACCTGGGACTGGCTGGCCGGCTTCCGCTGGGCCAATCTCGACGAAACGGCGCTGCTTTCATTCACGCCTGCCGACGTTCCGGGGTCGGGCCTCTACGATGTCGGTGCCACCTCCAACATCTTCGCCGCCCAGGTCGGTGGCCGCGGCCGGATGGCCTGGGACCGCTGGGCATTCGAGAGCTGGGCCAAGGTGGGCCTCGGCGGCACGGCGATGAGCCAGCAGCAGGCGCCGATCCTCAACTCGGCGCTCCAGCCCACGTTTCAGGAACGGCCGACCCGCTCGGCCAGCGAAGGGGGCGTGGGCCTGATCGGCGACCTCAACTTCACGCTCACCTACCGGATGACCGAAACCTGGGGCCTGCGGCTGGGCTACAACATGCTCTGGCTCTCTGGAGTGGCCATGGCACCCAACCAGTTCGACTTCAGCCCGGCACCCGCCGGCGGCAACGCCCTGAACGGCGGCAGCAGCATCTACCTCGCCGGCGCGAACCTCGGCCTCGAAGCCCGCTGGTAGGCCAGAGAGGGACAGGCATCAGACGACGGAGACCACTTCGATGTCGAAGCAGAGCGTCGAGTTCGCCGGGATGCTGCCCTGCGACTGGCTGCCGTAGCCGAGGGCGGGCGGAATGATCAGCTGCAGCCGGTCACCCGGCTTCCTGCCGAGCAGGCCCTCGTCCCAGCCCTTGATCACCTGCCCCTGCCCGAGCGTGAACTCGAAGGGCGTGCCGCGGTCGCGGGAACTGTCAAACTTCGTGCCGTCGAGAAGCGTGCCGATGTAGTGCACCTGCAGTTTCTTGCCGTTTGTGGCCGCGGTGCCGGAGGCCGGCCCGCTGACGAGGCTGATCGACTCGAGGCCGGTGCTGCTCCTGACGATGTCGGGATTGGTGCGGGCGATCGCCGCCGCCACGAACGTCGGCTCCTGGAAGGAGCCCCGCGTGCCCTCTGCGACGCCGGCCGTGGAGAGCAGTTTCACGCCGGGCGAGCCACGGTATCCCTGGGAGGCGAGCAGGTTGTCGGCGATGCCGTCGCCGCTGGTGTCGACCCCGACGGTGGTGCCCGGATCAGCGGCTCGGCCGCCAGTGCCGAACGGCGTGAAAGTCGAGATCCGGGTGTTGGCCGCGGCCGCCACCCGGCCGTCGAAGATCTCCGTCCTGCGGCGGTCGGTGACGATCACCTCGGGAATCGAGTCTGCGTTGATCCGGGCCGCGGTCACGACGACCCCGTCCCGGGCGGTGCCGCTCGACGGCAGGATGGTATCGACCACCTTCGCAGCAGCGGATGACAGATCGCGGATCTGAACCTTCTGGGCAGCACCCCTGCCGGTTGTCAGGAGGAGTTCCGCCTTGCCGTCCTGCCTCGCGGCATCGACGACGGTGCCGTTGGCGAACGCGCCCATGTCGGCGGCAGCGATGCTGCCGCCAGATCCACCAATGCCGGCGATCGTTCGATACGGAACGTTCGCAACCGGATCGGCCACACCGGCAGATCGAGGCTGGGTCAGGAACACCCTCACAGGACCGTTGCCCGAGGATTGGCGGACGGCGAAGTCGTCGGTGCCGTTGCCGTCGAAGTCGCCGGCGGCGATCATCAGGCCGTTCCGCGAGCCGACGAATGCCTCCGTCCGGTACTCGGGACGTTCAAGCCAGGCACCCGAGTCGTTCTGGGCGAAGACCCGCAGCACGCCCTCCATGCCCCGGCGGGGGGCGACGGCGACCATCGGCCGGCCGGTGCCGTCGAAGTTGCCGCTGACGACGCTCAGGCCGCCATTGATCGGCGTGCTGTATGGGGTGAAACTCGAGATCACGGCGCCCGTGGCCGGATTCACGATCCGAACGACGCCGGTGGCATTCGCGCCGAGGGAGTCGGAGAGGGCCAGGAATTGGCCCGTGAGCAGGCGGCTGTTGGTCGCCGAGTCGTTGGCGGCGTTGGCATCGCCGGCTGCCGAGGCGGTGGCCGTGGCGACGAGCGGACCGGTCGCGTCGGCAGCCACCCGGGCCGTGACCGTGACCGTCGCCTTGCCGCCGGCGGGCAGCGAGAGCGACTGGTTGAACGGCCCCGAGCCGCTGAACGTGCCCGAGGCGCCGCCCGAGTAGGCGACCGTCCAGGTCTGGGTCGGGATCGCCCCGCCAAACGAGAGGCCGGCGGTGACGGAACTGGCCGTTGCGTCGCCGACGTTCGTGAAGTCGACCTTGTAGACCTGCTGCGAGGGAGCGGTGAAGAAGGCCACCTCGGCCGTCGGCTGGGCGAAGGCCACGGCCACGTCGGCCGCCATCAGGGCCCGCGATTCCAGATGCTCGAGGCCTGTCACCGAGTGGCCGAGGGTTTCCCAGGCGGAAAGCCCCCTGCCCTTGGAGAGCGTTCCGCGCAGGCTGCGACGGCGGGCCGATCGCGGGCGGAACGGCGACAACAGGCCGAACCGGGTCAGTGAACTGGTCTGGATTGGCGACGGCATGGGCGCAGACTCCACGGCAAGGGGGCGTGCCCTCTTCTACGGTCAGGACTACCCCCGGGTTCGCTGGCCGTCAATCTTTCGGCAAACGAACGACCCTGAAACAGGCCGCTACCGGCTGTGACGCCTGTGCCGCCGCGGCTACCTGACCCGCTGGAATGCCAGCGGCTTGACCTCGGGCGGGGCGCCCGCGAGGGCGAAGTCGAAGGCGTCGGCCCCCTTCGACACGACCTTGGCCGTCATCGTGCCGGCGGCCTCGCTCTGGAGGGCGATCGCGTCGCTGGCGGTGGAGATCGTGCCGGAGAGTTCGACCGGGGGTTTCCCTTCCGTGGTCGCCTTCCAGGTGAACTTCGAGTCTTCCGTGATCGTGAGCAGCACCGAATCCTTGCCGCTGGTCGCCTTCCAGGAGCCGACGAGGTCGGTCTCGGGGCCGGCGGCCGGGGCGGCCGGCTGGGCGGCAGCGGCGATGTTGGCCGATCCGCCGGCAGGGGCCGGGGCGGTCGAATCCTTGGGGGGCGTGATCGCCTCCAGAAGCCGCTTGGCGACGGCGTCGCCCGGCTGCTTGGCAACCACCACCTTCAGGGCCTCGGCCGCCATGTCGGCATAGCCGCCGACGAGGTAATGGTAGGCGAGCACGAAGTGGGCCGCCGCATCGCCGGGGTTCGACTTGCAGGCGGCCTCGAGCTTGCGGAGCTGGGCGGTGTAGGTGTCGACGTCGTCGTAGAGCCCGCTGAGGGTCGTCCAGTCCATGCCGGGGGCGACGGCGAGAACGGCATTCAGGGTTGCCGCCGCCTCGGGATAGCGGCCGTAGGCGAAGAGCGCAAGTGCACGCACCTCGTGCACCACCGAATCCTTGGGGGAGAGTTTCAATGCCTTGTCGCAGCCGGCGAGCGCGGCGCCGTAGTCGCCGGCCTTGAACTTCGCGAGGGCCTCGTCGACCAGACGATCCGATTCGCTGACGACCGGCGCGGTGGTGCTCTCGGCCGGCGGTGCCGATGCCTGCTGCTGGCCGGCGGCGGCGTTGACGTCGGTCGGGACGTCGCTCGGGATGTAGTTGTTGACGACGATCGGCTGGGAATAGTCGTAGGGGCTCGCCGCCACAAAGGCCGCCGGGATCGAGGAGTAGTAGGGGTTCACGTAGGCCCCGCCGCCGTAGCCGAGATAGCCGTAGCCGAGGCCCCAGTTCGAGACGGTCGAGGCCAATCCCCAGGTGGCGGCGCCGAGCGCGAACGGCGCCCACCAGCCGCCGCCATTGCTCCAGTTCCCGGTCCAGCAGCTGTTGTACCAGTTGCCGTAGTGCGGATTGACGTAGCCGTTGTTCCAGTTGTTGGCCCAGCCGCCACCGTAGCCGGGATAGCCCCAGCCACCGTAGCCGCCGCCATTCCAACCGCCGCCGACATTGATGTTGTTGAAGTTGTTGTTGTTGCCCCAGTTGCCGCTGCCGATGGTGTTGCCGCCATTGATGCCGGGGCGGTTGCCTGTGCCCGGCCAGTTGCCGTTGAGGCCCGGCCTGTTGCCACCGATACCGGGACGGTTGTTTCCAAGATCACCCGGCAATGTCGTTGGACGATTGCCGATACCTGGCCGGTTGCCGTTGATGCCGGGGCGATTGCCACCGATGCCGGGACGGTTGTTTCCAAGGTTCCCCGGCAATGTCGTTGGGCGATTGCCAGCGCCAGGAAACTGACCGGGCCTGTTGCCACCGATCCCGGGCCTGTTCGGAAGACCGGGCTGAGGAAACGACGGCTTCGTGACGCCGCCGAGGCTGGGGCGATTCCAGGGCTTCGTCATCCCTTGCCCGCCACCGATCTGGCCAGGGAGCTGTCCGGGGAGCGTCGTCGGACGGTTGAGGCCGGCGCCGGGTCTGTTGATCTGACCGGGCAGCGTGGTGGGTCGGTTGAGGCCGCCAAGCCCGCCCGGGGTGGGCGCGGGACGATTTGCAATGCCTGGAATACCACCCGGCCGCGGCGTGCCCAGGCCGGGCCGCGACATGCCGATGTTTGGTCGCTGAATCTGGGCCGGTCGATTGCCAGCCGACGGCAGCGAAGGCCGCGTCATCCCGGGCCGCTGTATGTTGCCCAGGTTCGGCCGCTGCATGTTCGGCATGCTGGGCCTCTGCGCCCCGACATTCGGCCGCTGCACGTTTGGACGGGCCATCGGCATCTGCGGCCGCTGAACGTTTGGACGAGCCATCGGCGCCGCAGGCCGCGCCATGCCGCCCGCGGGCCTCGCCATGCCACCGGCCGGGCGGGGCATCGGCCTGCCACCACCAGCCCCCGGCCGGGCAGACGCCGGCGAGGCTGGGATCAATAGGGCCGCAAGGGCCGCACATCCGACAACGATCCAGGCCGCGGTGCCGCGCATCTCGAGGAAAACCTTTCGGGGAACGGAGGGAAACTCTCTCAGGCTGACAGAAGCTCGATCCGGCGGTCGGTCACTTGGCCGGCTGCGGCGGCTTGCGGGCCACCTGCATCTCGAAGTCTGGCTCCTCGACACCGGCGATGATCCGATCGGTGCTCCTGACGAGGAAGTGGTCTTCGTCCTTGATCGTGATCGTCATCGTGGCCGATCCGGTCGTGCCGTCGGGCATCGTGGCCTCCGACTTCACCACCCAGCCGTCGTCGACCTGGGCCCACTCCCCCGTGCTGAAGCCGCCGTCGGAATCGAACGTCCAGGAGCGGAGCATCTGCTCGACCGGATCCCAGCCGATCCGCTGCTGGCTTTTCGAGGTCACCTGGCCGCCCTCCGAGAGGGTGTATTGGCCGAGCAGGAAGTTGCCATCCTCGCTCCACTTGAAGGAGATCTCGCTGCGGCCCTCGGGGCTTTCGTCGATCCAGTCGCCGACCAGCCACGATGCGGGCAGCAGCATCTCCTGGGCGGCGGGCTTCGGATCGTCGATGAATTCCCGGTAGGAGGCGATCGGCCAGCGGTCGCCCTGCTTCGAACGCAGGGCCATGTAGTGGAGCTGGGCCGTGGCGGCGCCGTTTTCAGCCGTGATCCGCCGCTCTCCCTCCTCGACGGCGAGCCCATCGCCGACGGGACGGACCGACGTGACCTGCATCTCGATGACTGCCTTGGGAAACTTCGTGAAGAAGTTCTTGAACAGCTCCGTGATCTGGGCTCGCCCCTCGTAGACGTTGCCATTCTCGTCGACGAGTTCTCCCTTCTCGAGAAAGTGCCCGGCCATGGCCGTCGCGTCGGCGGTGTTGAACGACTTCACGGTCGCCTCCGACTCGCGGACGATCGCGGCCTCGAGAGCCGAGAGGGCGGCTGGAGCGGCCGACTGGACAGCCACCGCGGCGGGCGGCGTTGCAGCGGGAGCCGCTGACTGGCCCTGCGCTGCCGACTCGAGCCCAGCCCAACCCAGGGCCATCACCGCCATCCACACCTTTGCCATTCCGCCGTTCATCGCGTGCCCCTTTTCGATCCAAATAATGAGACTGCCGGAAGGGCTGAACCCAGCCCCCGAACGAGTCATCATCAGATCATTTTTCCGCCCGGTTGCAAGCCGCTGTGGGCTGTTTGTCAGGGGCTCAGTTTCGCAAACCGGCCGCCACACTTGTCGGCTCTGGGCAAATGCGAATACTCTGCCGCTGGTGCTCCGGGCGATCCGGACCCCAACCCCATTCATCAACAGCAGATCAGGAGCCCCCCGTGGATCCCAAGACCCAGGCGTTGTCGCTATTCGATGAGTTTAAGAGTTTTGCCTTCAAGGGAAATGTGGTCGACCTCGCGGTGGGCGTGATCATCGGCGGGGCCTTCGGGAAGATCATCACCAGCCTCGTCGACAACATCATCATGCCGGTCGTGAGCGTGATTCTGCCCGGAGACGCCGGCTACAAGGACTGGGCGATCAAGGCCGGCGAGAAGACGATTCCCTACGGCGCCTTCCTCGGCGACGTGGTGAGCTTTCTGATCCTCGCTGCGGCGCTGTTCTTCTTCATCGTGAAGTTTCTCGGCTGGCTGATGAAGTCCAAGCTCGGCGGTCCCCCGGCCCCGACCCCAGACCAGCTCCTCCTGACGGAAATCCGCGACCTGCTCAAGGAACGCCGGTAGGCACGAGGCGGCCGCCAGCCTCCGCCCGCTGTGGGACAGGCTTCAGCCTGTCGTTTGAAGACCTGCCCGGCCCGCCTTGGTTCGTCGGCGGTGACATGCTCGGAGTCGGCGGATTTTGCTACAGGGTGCGGTGTTGGCCGACTGAGCGTTGGGCGTGAGGCGCAAAATTCACCGACTCCTGCGCGTGCCCCCGACCGACTCCTCAGCATCTGGAGTTGTTGGAGAGGAAGCAGCGGGCGGGGTGATTACTGGCCGGCGGAGCGGGCCGGGTACGCAGCAGTGAACGTAAATGGCGAGGGGGCCGGACGTCTGACGTCCGGCCCCCTCTGATTCACAACATTGAAGATGCCGCTTCGGGCTTAGCAGCCGCGACGGCAGCCCTTGCGACGGCAACCCTTCTTGCCGCAGCCACCGCAGGACGAGGCCGAAGCCTCGCCGCAGCTGCCACAGGCCGAAGCCGCACCGGCGTCGCCGCAGCTGCCGCAGGCCGAAGCCTCGCCGCCACAAGCACCAGCCGAACCGGCGTCACCACAGCCACCGCAGGAGTTCTCGACGGGCACCTCGACGGCGACCGTGATGCACTTCTGGACGGGCACTTCCTTCGTCACCGTGTGAGGAACGCGAACCGTGTAGCTCGCGGTCTTCGTCTCGGGAACGCAGTCGTACACCGTGACCGAGTACGACTCGGTCTTTTGCTGCGGAACCATGACGGTGTAGGAAACTTCCTTCGTCATGGTCTCGGGCACGCAACGGGTCACCTGGTACTCCCGAGTCTTCGTCTCGGTGCGGTACTTCGTGACATTGACCGAGCGGCTCTTCTGCTCCGGCACCATCTTCGTGACCGTGTAGTTGCGGGTCCGCTCTTCCGGCACCATGGTGGTGACGGTGTAGTTGCGGGTCCGCTCCTCGGAACGGTACTTGGTGACGCTGACCGAACGGGTCTTCGTCTCCGGCACCATCTTCGTCACGGTGTAGTTACGAGTCCGCTCTTCCGAACGGTACTTCGTCACGTTGACCGAACGGGTCTTGGTCTCGTTGACCATCTTCGTCACGGTGTAGTTACGAGTCCGCTCTTCCGAGCGGTACTTCGTGACGTTGACCGAACGGGTCTTGGTCTCGGGGACGTACTTCGTCACGGTGTAGCTGCGAGTCCGCTCCTCGGGGCGGCACTTCTGCACCGTGTAGGTGCGGGTGCGCTCTTCGGAACGGCACTTGTTCACCGTGACCATCCGGCTCCGCTGCTCCTGCCGCGTCTTGGTGACGCAATAGGTGTAGGGAACTTCTTCCGTCGTGCACTGGTAGGTCGTGACGGGCACTTCCTTCGTTTCACACGTCGGAACCCAGACACGCTTGCAGCACATCTTCGGGGGGCAGGGGCAGCCGCAGGCATCGGTGCCCGAGGCAACTTCCACCATCTCGGTCTGCCAGCTGCCGCCGCGGACCTGAACCGTCTTCGACGACTGGACCGGGACGCGCTTCTGCACGGTCCGGCTGCCGGTCATCTGCTCGGTGTAGGGAACGCTGACCGTGTAGGTCTGCTCGACCTGCTCGGTGTAGGGAACGCTGACGGAGTAGGTCGAAACCTTCTCCTCGGTGTAGGGAACCATCACCGTGTAGGTGGCGGTCTTCTCTTCCTGAACCGGGACCGACACCGTGTAGGTCTGCTCGACCGACTCGGTGTAGGGGACCTGGACCGAGTAGGTCGAGGTCTTCTCTTCCTGGACCGGGACATTGACCGTGTAGGTCTGCTCGACCTGCTCGGTGTAGGGGACCTGGACCGAGTAGGTCGAGGTCTTCTCTTCCTGCTTCGGGACCATGACGGTGTAGGTGGAGGTCTTCTCCTCCGACACCGGCACCATCACCGTGTAGGTCTGCTCGACCGACTCGGTGTAGGGGACCTGGACGGTGTACTCGGCCGTCTTGGTCTCGGTCACGTTCTTGTTGACCGTGTAGTTCACGGTCTTGGAACGAGTTTCGGGAACCTGCACGGTGACCGTGCGGGTCCGCTCCTCGGTCCGCGGAACCTGCTTGTTGACCGTGTAGGTCCGCTCGCGGGTTTCCGTGGTGTATTCAGTCGAGCTGACCGTCTTCATCTCGGTCACGTACTGCTTCTGATACACCGTCTTCGTGCCGCACGAGGCGGCACAACCACCACAATCACCGCTGCTGACGACGGCACTGCCTTCGCAGCCACCTTCGCAACCGCCGGCGCAGGCTCCGCAGTCGGCAGCCCACGTGCTGGTGCACATGGCGACGACGGCGAAAGCCGGCAGCAGGCAAGAAAGAACTTTACGAATCACGCAAACCTCCAGGAAAAAGAAGAAACACAAAGAAGATCGAGCAGGTTTTTTCAAACGTGCC
>CAMDFJ010000068.1 GCA_945897435.1 Candidatus Kuenenia stuttgartensis
AGGGGAGTGCGGCTGTTGAGATCGCGGCGACCGCGCTCGTGTCGACCGGAGCCTCGCTCGCCGAGGGCGTGAGGATCGGTCCAAACTGCCAGATCTCCGCCGGTGCGCGGATCGGACGCGGCACCGTGCTCGACAACAACGTCACGATCGTCGGCGACGTCACGATCGGGGAGAGAAACCGGATCCATCCCAACGCGGTCATCGGCGGCGAACCCCAGGACGTCAGTTATCGGGGCGGCGCCACGCGGGTCGTGATCGGTGACGACAACGTGATCCGCGAAGGGGTGACGATCAATCGAGCCTCCGAGAAGGAGGCGGGTGAGACGGTGATCGGCAGCGGCAACTTTCTGATGGCCTGCTCCCATGTGGCCCACGACTGTCGGATTGACGACCACGTGACCATCGCCAATGGCACGTTGCTCGGCGGCCATGTCCGCGTCCATTCCCACGCCTCGATCTCGGGGGCCGTCGCGGTGCATCACTGGGCCACGATCGGCAGATATGCATTCATCGCGGGGCTCTCGCGGGTGCTCCAGGACGTGCCCCCCTTCATGCTCTGCGAGGGGATGCCGGCCCGTCCGCGCTGCGTGAATCTCATCGCGCTCCGCCGCGGTGGGTTTGCCGATACCGCAATCGAGGCGATCACGGAGACCCACAGGCTGCTGTTTCGAGCGAAGGTGGGTCTCAAGGGGGCCGCAGAAATCCTCGAGTCCAGAGGATTGCTCGTGCCAGCGGTCGTCGAACTGCTCGAATTTCTTTCCCATCAAAAGGCCGGCCGCCACGGACGCGGCCGCGAACGACGGAGGGCTGCATGACGCGGATCAGAATGGCGGTGGTCGGCTGTGGGCATCTGGGAACGATTCATGCCCGGCTGCTGGCGGCGCGGGAGGACGTGGAGTTCGTGGCCGTCGTCGACCCCTCTGCCCAGGCCCGGGCAAAGGTGGCGGAGGCGCACGGCTGCATGGCACTCGCCGAGCCGGAGGAACTCATCGGCCTCGTCGACGCGGCCGTCGTGGCGACGCCGACGGCGCTCCACGCGGCGACCTCGCTCCCCCTGCTCGCGGCCGGTCTCGATCTGCTGATCGAGAAACCGATCGCCGCCGGTGTCGAGGACGCCCGGGCGATCCTGACCACGGCCCGACGGCACGGCCGGGTGGTGGCCGTGGGCCATGTGGAGCGGTTCAACCCCGCCTGGCGGCTGGCCGTCGGCCGTCTCGGCAGGATCGTGGCCGTCGAGTCGGCCCGACTCGCGCCGTTCACGTTTCGATCGATGGACGTCGGTGTCGTTCACGATCTCATGATCCACGACATCGACCTTGTGCTCTCGCTCGAACCCGGCAGGCTCGAACATCTCGAGGCACACGGGATCGTGGCCACCGGCGGACACGAGGACGTCGTCCGGGCCCGGCTCAGATTTTCGTCGGGGCTCGTCGCCGATCTCTCGGCATCCCGAATCAATCCGACTCTGCGGCGATCGACATCGCTCTGGTCGCCGGAGGGAATGGCGTCGGTCGACTTCAACGCCAAGTCTGTCGAACTGGTAACGCCCTCGGCTGACGTTCGCAGCGGCCGCTTCATCGCGGCGTCGGTGCCGTTCGAAGAACGGACGGCACTCAAGGAGACCTTTTTCAAGACCGTGCTGCCGGTCGAATCGCTGGCCGCACCCGATGCCAACGCCATCGCCTGCGAGCACGACGACTTTCTGGACTCGATCCGTACGGGCAGGGCCCCGACCGTGTCGGCCTCCGCCGGGGCTGCGGCGCTGGAGATCGCCAATCGTGTGATCGATGCGCTGGTCTGCACGCGGATGGGCGCCGACATCGACCGCCCCACCGTGCCTCTGCCGACCCCTTCGCTGCCGCCGCTGCCGCGCCGCAAAACCGGCTGAGTCGTCTCCCTGCCGTCACTCCAGTTTGCCCGATCGGCAGAGCCGGCCACGACCTGCCGGAGCCCATCGGCCGGGACTGGCGATCGTCGCCCGTCCGGGTCGATACGGACCGGTGGAGGGGACCATGGGCCGAACGATGCCGATTCTGATTGGCCTGGTGGCGGTGGCGATCGCCCCGAATCATGGCCTCGCGGATGAGTCGTGCCTTCATGACTTCGAAGGCGTGGCTTCGCTGGCAGCGGCGCTCGGAAAGAGCGATCTCGAGGTGGCGGATGAAGCTGCGTCTTTTGGCATCATGGTCAAGGGCCCAACGGCAGCCGATCAGGAGCAAAAGCCCGTCGAAGCCGAGATCTGTCGTCGGATCGAGGGGCTTGACGTGTCTGCCGGGATGACGGCCGACCGAAGCATGATCCGGGAGGGACCGGCGAAGTGGGTCGGCGGCATCGGCCTCTCTTCAGAGCGGTCCGGCGGCAGGGAGGCGCTCGAACTGCGGACGTCGCTCGGGCAGAACGAGCAGTGGGGCACGATCGGCCTCGAGGTCGGACCGCGGATCGAGCGTCGGCTGCCGGGGGGGATGCTCCTGTTCCTCGACGGGAAGGCCGAAGCCGCCGCCGGCATCTCGCAATCGTACGGTGGACAGGCACTGCCTGGTCAGTCGGCCGACGGGCTCGGCCTGACCGGTGTTACCGGCCGCACCGGTCTTGTCCGCTGAAGCCTGTCCCACATCGGGCAGCGTCAGGCCAGATCGCGGTTTTGGAAGAGCACGAGTGCCACCAGCAGGGCCACCGCCGAATAGAGCCCGGCGTAGAGCGCTGCCCAGCCGAGATAACTCCATGGCACGGCCACTCCACCCACCACCGCAGCCTCGATCGTGAAGTGTTCGAGCACCGGCAGGATCGTGGCGAACAACTGCCCCACGAACCGCACGATTGCGAATTTGCCCACACTCGACTGCACGATCAGCGGCACGAGATGGCCGAGAGCGTAGACGGTGAAGCAGATGATCAGGTTTGGCACCATGCCGAGCCGCGTGGAGACGGCGAGGCTGACGGCCGCCAGCAGAATCGTCTCGAGCAGTGAGAGCACGAGGCCGGGCACGATCGTGATCATCTCGTTGGCGCATTCCGCCCAGAGAGGATCGACCTTCGAGCTTTCGCGGGCGTCGTAGACGACCTTCAGGCTCGTTGTCGCGAGAAGGATGGTTCCGAGGATCATGAACACGAGCAGGGCCACCAGCACGAGCCCGGCAAATTTGCCGAGGATGAACTGCGGTCGCGTGAGTGGCTTTGAGAGCACCGTCAGCGCCGTCCGGCCCTCGATCTCATCAGCCACCGCGACGCTTGCAGTCCAGATCACCACCAGCAGGGCCAGCACCTTGATCAGGGTCAGGCCACTGTCCTTGAGCATCTTCACGTCCTCGCCGAACGTGTTGTAGGGAATCACGATGAACGCCAGCAGCAGAAAGGCTCCGGCAATCAAGGCGACCATGAACACCGGCTGGCCGATGGCCTCCTTCGTCGTGGCCGTTGCGACCGCCGCCACCCGCCTGGGAATGAGCCGGAAGATCGCATAGAGGCCGGCCAGCGTCAGAATGACGGTCGTCGTCCAGGGCAGGATCGCCGACTGCGGAAACTCGGGAGTGAGCCTGACCTGAACGCGAAGAGCCGCCGGATCACCGCCCGGATTGGTGGCTTCGAGTTTGGCCCGCTGACCGAGAAACGGGCTGGTGCTGCCATCGGCCCGAGTCCATGTCCAGGGCTTCTTCGGGTCGAGTTCCACGTCGGGAACCTTGGTGATCGCGAAGCCCTCGATCGGCTGCTGGGTGCGAACGGTCAGGGCCGCATCGCTCTCCAGCGTGAGCGATGCGATCTCCTGCGGTCGCAGATCGAGCATGATCTCCTGTAGCTTGGCATTCGCTGGGACGGTGACGACCGTGTCGATGGCGTTCGTGGAGGTCATTCGCCAGAGAGACCGGCCGATCTGGGCGATGTCCCTGGGGATCAGCGGAGTGAAGGCAATCGCGATGGCGGCCAGAGCGAGCAGCAGCCAGGCGATCGGGCCGGCAAACCCATCTCCGAGGCTTTGTCTGGCCTCGGCAGCCAGACGTGGATTGGCGAGTGCGAGCAGGCCCCAGGCGGCAAGGATGGCGATCAACGCCAGAACGGCCCCGGCTGCCACGAGCCAGATCGGGGGCAGGGCGATCAGCCAGCGATTCGCCAGCAGAGGGGCAAGAGGGATCGAGAGAAGCAATGGCGTCGGAGTCATGGACACTATTCTGCCTTGGCCGCTGCCGGAGCGGAAGCATCCGCCGAGTGGGGGCCGGCCAGAACCGTGGCACTGGGACCGTGGAGCGGCCAGCGGGCAAGCATCCGGTGGACATCCTCAAGCCCGAGACCCTCGACGATCCGAAGGTCGTCAGCCACGGATCTGTAACCACCCGTATGGGCCCATTCGAGGCCCACGCTGAACAGTCGCCGGCGAGGCCGCTCGCCCCCGAGCACGACCCTTCCGGCCAGCTTGTTGCGGGCCTGCTCCAGTTCGGCGGCCTCGATTCCCGCCGAGGCTGTCGTGGCGTAGACATCGACAATCCGCGACAGCAGGGGCTCGACATCCTCCGCGTCGCAGGAAAGCTGGGTGGCAAAGAATCCAGCGTCGAGAAAGTCGTGGTGGTGGCAGGAAGCCTGCTCGGCCTCGCCCGAATCGACGAGCGACCAGTAGAGCCGGCTGCCCGAATCGTCGCCGAGAATCACCGCCAACAGTTTGGCGGCGTAGCGATCGTCGTCGTTGCCGGCCGGGCCAGCCGACATCCGCACGGCGTATTCGAGCGTCGCCGCCGGCCGGGTGATCGACTCGATGGTCGAGCGGCCGTCGGGCGGATGCCGCCCTGGTGCGGTCGTGCGGTCGGCGGAGGCGAGTGGTTCCCAGTCGCCGCAGTGACGACGGGCTGATTCCAGCAGGGCGGCGAAATCGACGGCGCCGGTGGCGGCCAGGACGATGTTGCCCGGCGCGTAGCGTCGACGGTGGTATTCCCGCATCGCCTCGACCGGCAGGGCCTCGATCGAGGCGACGGTGCCGAGCACGCTGCGAGCGAGCGGATGACGGCCGAAGAAGGCAGCCCGGCAGCGGTCGTCGGCGCCGAAAGGCGGCTGGTCGTCGTACATCCGGATCTCCTCCAGGATGACGAGTTTTTCGGTCGTGAAATCCTCCTCCCGCAGGGCCGGCCGCATCATCCGGGCCAGCAGCGAGACAGCCTCGTGCTGCTGTTCCGGCAGGACGGCCGCGTGGTAGACGGTGTCCTCCTCGCTGGTAAAGGCGTTGGCCGCGGCCCCCATCCAGTCGAAACGCCGGTTGATCTCGTCGCCAGAGAGGTCGTGGGTGCCCTTGAACACCATGTGTTCGAGGAAGTGGCTCGCCCCCCAGATGGCGTCGCTCTCGTCGCGGGCGCCGGTCTTCACGAAGAAGCCGACGCTGGTCGAAAGTGCCCCGTCGGTGATCTCGGCAATCACGTCGAGGCCGTTGTCGAGCCGCTCATGCACGAACTTCATCAGGGACCTCCAGCGGTTCGCGGCCGAGGGACACGACGGAGAGGTCGCGGACCGGGTTGTCGGCGAGCCAGCCCTCGATCGATCCGACGCTCAGCCGGTCGTAGCGGTCGAGTTCCTCGCCCAGCGTCCGCATCGTGCCGAGGTGGTACCACTGGCGGGCGATGGAACCGGCCCTGGCGGCACTCGATTCCTGCTGCATCACCAACCCGCTCTTGGCCCGGGCCTTCACCCGGTCGAGTTCGGACTGCTCGATCGTGCCCGGCAGACGGTCGATCTCCTCGAGGATCACGTCGAGCGTCTCCTGCGCCCGGGCGGCACTCGTGCCCGAATAGCAGATCGCCGCGGCCTGGTCGCGGAGCGTCTGGTAGCCGCTCGAAACGCTGTAGCAGAGGCCGCGGCGTTCGCGAACCTCCGAGAAGAGCCGGGAACTGGAGCCGCCGCCGAGAATGGCGAGCGCCGCCGTGGCCTCGTAGGATTCGTCGGAGCGGTACGGCGGGACAGACCAGGCGACCGCGATGTGCGTCTGCTGCGAATCGTGGTGCACGTGGCGAAACCTCGGGCCTCGTCCTCCGGTTCGCACGGTCTCCGGAGCGCCGGCGTCCCAGTCGCCAAAAAGCCGTTCAACTCCGGCCACAAACGTCTCCCAGTCGATCCGGCCGGCGGCGGCGATGATCATCCCGCCCGGCCGGACATGGGCCGAGACGAAGCCGCGGATGGCGTCGATTCCGATCCCTTCGACCTCGGCGGAGACACCCTCGCTCGGCATGCCCCAGGGCGTTGAATAGTGGAGTTGCCGTAGGGCCGACATCGCCCGATGGGCCGGATCGTCCTCGGTGCCGGCGAGGTTTTGCAGCACCATCTGCCGGGCGCTTTCCAGCTGATCTTCCTCGAGCCGTGGCCGGCGAATGATGTCGGCGTAGATCGGCAGGGCGACGGTCAGCTGGCGGGCCACCATCGCGCCCGAAAAACTCGCATGGCTCGTCGACACGGCCTGCGACCACTGCACGCCCCCGCCCTCCAGGGCCTCGATGATCTGCCGGCTGGTGCGATCGCCCGCACCCCGCAGCATCATTTCTCCCGAGAGCGTCGCCAGGCCGCAGCGGCCCGGACCATCATGAACCGCCCCGGCCGGGGCATGGAAGGCGATCGCCACCGACTCGAGGCCTGGCAGATATTCGCCGAGCACCACGATCCCGTTGGCGAGCGTCGTCGAATGGAGGGTCTGCTGCACGGGTCGGGCGGCACCGTTCGAGGGTCTGGGGCTGAGATCGTTCAGATGCAGGCGGGTTCGGCCGCGAGCGGTTCGGCCGCCCGGGACGCTTCGGCTGCCGCTGGATGGTCGACCACCTTGTACACGGTTTTCGCCTTTCGGAAACCGAGCCGCTGGTAGAGCCGCACCGCCCGGGAATTGTCGGCGGTCACCTCGAGCGTCGCCCGCCGCAGTCCATGTCCGCGAAAACCGGCCAGGGCCCGCTCGATCAGAGAGGTGCCGAGGCCGAGGCCCCGCTGTCCGGGAACGATGCCGATATTCTGAATCGACCCGACTCCAAACCGGTCGATCACTCCCTGGATGGTTCCACACCATTCCAGTTCACCGAAGACATCGTTTCGAACGATCAGCCAGGTGGCGGCGGGGAGGAAGCCCGGCTTGTTGCGAATTTCCCGCATCAGCCGGCGACAGCCCTCCTGCTCCCCGAGGCAGGGAAACACAAGAGCATCGATCTCGCCGCAGAATGAGCGGTATTTCGTGCGGGCGTGGATGTCCACAAGGGCCTCGTTCCAGGCCACGAAGCGATAGCCGGCCTGCAGCGGGCGGAGTGTCCGGGCAGCCGTCAGATCGGCGTCCATGCGAAACCGCTTGAAGTATGTCGACCGCATCTTCTCGCCGCTCCCGGAGAATGACCCTAGGTGAAGGTAAGTATGCCCTCCCTGGAGGTCAATGCGCCGGTCGATTGGGAGCGGCAGAGATTGCGGAGAGCAGCCGGACTGACGTATGATTTTGGGACGTCAAAAAATGCTTTTTGGGCTTTCAAAACACCCGCCGCGACAGCCTCCGCCCCGGCTGGAGATCGCCATTCTGCCGCAGATGGCCAAAGCCTCCGCCGTGAGGCTGCTGCGCCGGATGGTTTGGCTGGCGGTGCTGCTGGCTGCAGATTCAGCCGCCGCAATGCCTCCGGTGCGGGCCGTCGCCACCACGACGATCGTGGCAGACCTCGTGCGGCAGGTCGGCGGCGAGCGGGTCGCCGTCGATTGCCTGATGGCGGCGGGGATCGACCCGCACAGCTACAAGGCGACCCCCCGCGACGCCGACCGCCTGGCTCGGGCCGATCTGGTCGTCTCCTCGGGGCTGCACCTCGAAGGCAAACTCTCCGAACTGCTCGAGCGGCTTGGCCGACGCGTGCCCTCCGTGGCCGTGGCCGATGGGCTGCCACGGGAGAAACTGCTGCCGGTGGCAGATGGCGTGTTTGACCCGCATGTCTGGTTTGACGCCGCCCTCTGGAGTCTCTGTCCGGCGCTGGTGGCGGAGCGACTGGCGACGGTCGATCCGGACGGTGCCGCGGGCTATCGGAAGCGGGCCGCCGACTATGCCGCGACGCTCCTGCGGCTGGATCACGAACTACGGACGAGGATCGCCTCGGTGCCGTCCGATCGAAGGGTGCTCGTCACGGCCCATGATGCCTTCCGCTACTTCGGCCGTGCCTACGGGATCGAGGTGGTGGGAGTGCAGGGAACGAGCACCGAGAGTGAGGCGGGGCTCAGCGACATCAACCGGCTCGTCGATCTTGTCGTGACGAAACGCATTCCTGCGCTGTTCGTCGAGACGAGCGTCTCGGATCGCAATCTGACGGCGCTGCGGGAGGGCGCCCGCGCCCGGGGTCACGAGGTCGCCCTCGGTGGGCGGCTGTACTCCGATTCGCTCGGCGGCCCGGATGGCTCGGCCGCAACGCTCGAGGCGGCCCTGCGGGAGAACGTCGAAGCGATCGTGACAGGCCTTGGCGGAGAACGATGATGGCAGGCGAGGACCGCCATCAAGGGCCGCACACCATCGAGTTTCACGACGTGACCGTGGCCTACGGCCGTCGGCCGGTGCTCTGGAACATCGATCTTGCCATCGACGCGCCGGGCCTGTTCGCCATCATCGGCCCCAACGGTGCCGGCAAGAGCACGCTGCTCAAGGCGGCGCTCGGACTGGTGCCACTGGCAGGCGGCACGGTGACATTTTTCGGGAAGCCCTTCGCAGATGTGCGGCGGCGGATCGGCTACGTTCCGCAGCGGGAAACGGTCGACTGGGATTTTCCGGTCAGCGTCATGGACGTGGTGCTGATGGGAACCTACCCGCGGCTGGGCTGGTTTCGTCGGCCGGGTCCGGCCGAGCGTGACTGCGCCCGGGCCTGCCTCGGCCGGGTCGGGCTCGCCGATGTCGCCGACCGGCAGATCGGCAGGCTCTCCGGCGGCCAGCAGCAGCGGGTCTTTCTCGCCCGGGCCCTGGCCCAGCAGGCCGATGTCTACTTTCTCGACGAGCCCTTGGCGGGCGTCGACGCCCGTTCGCAGGATCAGATTTTTCGCGTGCTCTCGGAACTCCGCGGCGAGGGCCGGCTGGTCGTGGTCGTGCATCACGACCTGCGGACAGCTGCGGAGTGGTTCGACGGGGTGGCGCTCGTCGACATGCGGCTGGTGGCATCCGGCCCAACGGCCAGCGTGCTGACCAGCGACAACCTCCGCCGCACATACGCCGGTCCGCTCGACGTGCTCGACGAAATCGGCCTCGCCGTGGAGCAGGCGAGGCGGACCCGATGACGATCCCCTACAACACGCTCGTGGTGGCGGCCGGCGTGGCCGCGGTCGGCTTCGCGGCCGGCGTGGTCGGCAGCCTCGGCGTGCTGCGGAAGCGGGCGCTGGCGGGCGATGCCGCCGCCCATGCCACGCTCGCCGGCGTGGCGACCGCCTTCCTCGTCAGCGGCCGCCGCGACCTGCCCGTGCTGCTTGCCGGCGGACTCGCCTCGGCGCTTCTGAGCCTCGGCGGGCTTGTGCTGATCCGTCGCTTCACGAAGACCCGCGACGACGCCGCCACCGCGATCGTGCTCGGAGTCTCGTTTGGCATCGGGATCGCACTCCTTTCCGGGATCACCGCCCGCGGCATCCCGGGCGGCGGCGGCCTCGAACAGTTTCTCCTCGGCCACACCGCCGCGCTCACGGCGGCTGATGCCGCCCTGCTGGCCGGCGTCTCGATCGCGGCCCTGGCGGCCGTCTGGCTGGGGCTCAAGGAGGCGACGCTCGTGGCCTTCGATCCCGCCTTCGCGGCGGCCTCGGGCTGGCCCGTGGCAGTCGTCGATTACTGCCTCGTGGCGCTCGTCGCCGTGATGGTTGTCGTGGGCCTGCCGGCCGCGGGGGCGGTGCTCGTGACGGCGCTCGTGGTGATCCCGCCGGTGGCGGCCCGGCTCTGGACCGATCGGGTCGGGCCGATGCTGCTGGTCTCGGGCTGCATCGGCCTGGTCGCGGCGGTCGCGGGCGTGGTCGCCAGCGGCCTCGTGCCCCGCCTCGCCACCGGTCCGATGATCGTGCTCACCGCGGCAGCGATCTTCTTTGTTTCGCTCCTCTTCGCGCCCCGCCGCGGCTGGCTGGCCAAGCGGCTGGGCCCGCGGTTTCCTCTCACCGTCGAGTAGGACATGGATCCGGCGGCCTTCGAATGGAACGCGATGCATGGCTGGGCGATCGCCACGGCGGCGATGGTATCGGCGGGCTGCGCGGTCGTGGGCACGCTGCTCGTGGTGCGGCGGATGAGCCTGCTCGGCGACGCCATCAGTCATGCGGTCCTTCCCGGCATCGCCGTCGCCGTGCTCGCGGGCGGCCGGCCGGGTGGTCCGCTCGTGCTGCTCGGGGCGGTGGCCGCAGCGCTCGTCACCGTCGGTCTCACGCAGGTGCTGAGATCGGAAGGAGGCTTGGCCGAGGATTCGAGCGCCGGCGTCGTGTTCACCACGCTGTTCGCCGCGGGCGTCGTGCTGATCACGGCCGCCGCCTCGCGGATCGACCTCGACCCCTCCTGCGTGCTCTACGGAATCCTCGAACTCGTTCCCTTCGACACCATCAGGATCGCGGGTCTCGAAATGCCCCGCGCCTTCGTGACCGCCGGACTTGTGTTTGCGACGATCCTGCTGGGCTGCGTTCTCACCTGGAAGGAGCAGCTTTTTGCCGCATTCGACCCGGATGCCGCCCGGGCCGCCGGGATGCCGGTGACGGCGACGACGATCGGACTCTTGGCGGCGGCGGCCCTGGCGACGGTTGCGAGCTTCGAGGCCGTCGGCGCGATCCTCGTCGTGGCGATGCTGGTCGTGCCGGCCGCCACAGCCGAACTGCTCAGCCGCCGACTCCACCGGATGATGCTCCTGGCGGTGGTGATCGCGGTCGTTTCCGCCGCCATCGGCTATCTCGCCGCCTGGCATTGGAACACGAGTGCGGCCGGGATGATCGCGGTCGTGCTGGGTGCCGCCTACGTTCTGGCCGCGGTCGCGGCGCCGCAGGACGGACTCGTCGCCCGACTCGCAGCCCAGGCCGCACTCAACTGGCGGGTGACGGCGGAAGACTGCCTGGCGTTCCTCTGGCGGGAGGAGGAGTCGGCACGGCGCGGGCCGGAATCCAGAGATCGCGGCGGATGGACGCTCCGACAGCGGGTGGCCCTCGCCTGGATGTCGTGGGCTGGCGGGGTGCTCTGGACGGCGGACGGCTGGCGGCTCACCGACAGCGGCCGCACCCGGGCGGAGACGGTGGTGCGATCGCACCGGCTCTGGGAGGCCTGGCTGGGACATCACGTCAAGCTGCCGCTCGATCATCTCCATCCGCCGGCCGAGTGGATCGAGCATCATCTGGGTGCCGACGTCCGGGCCCGGATCGAGGCCGAGGTTGGCGGTCGCGACACCGATCCGCACGGCCGCGCGATCCCGCCCGAGCAGACTTCATAGACCGCGATAGACCGCGACCGGCCGATCATCTTCAGCGGCCAGGCCTGACGAGGCCGCGGAGTGCGGCCAGGTTGCGGCGATCGTTGGCCGGGGTCGGCTTGCCGTCGGCGCCTTCCTTTGGAGTCTCGAGGATCAGCGGAATGCCGGCGAGCATCGGATGGTTCATGATCAGGCCGAAGGCCTCGAGGCCGATCTTGCCCTTGCCGATCTCCTCGTGGCGGTCGACCCGCGAGCCCCGTTCCCGCTTCGAATCGTTGGCGTGGATCAGCTTCAGCCGTTGGATGCCGATCAGCCGGTCGAACTGCCGCAGCGTGGTGTCGAGGGCAGCCGTCGGCGCCAGTGGATAGCCCGCTGCGAACACGTGGCAGGTGTCGAGGCAGACGCCGACCCGGGCCGAGAACGCCGGCCTTCGATCGATCCGGGCGAGCATGGTCGCGATCTCCTCAAAGCTCGCGCCCAGGCACGAGCCCTGCCCGGCGGTCGTCTCGATGAGGATGCCGCTCGCCAATCGACCCGTGGCGGAGAGCGCGGCTCCGATGCCATCGGCTGCCCGGAGCAGGGCGGTTTCGACAGGCTGTTCGCCTGCGGCGCCGGGGTGGGCCACGACCCAGGGAATGCCGAGCATCTCGGCGCGTTCGAGTTCCGTCACCAGTCCGGCGATCGACTTGTCGCGCAGTTGGTCATCGGCGGAGGCCGGATTGATGAGGTAGGAATCGTGGGCCACGACGAGGCCGAGCGACGACTCGGTGACGGCCTCCCGAAACCGGGCCGCCTCTTCCGGATCGATCGCCGAGACATCCCAGCGATTGATGTTGCGGGTGAAGATCTGCAGGCACTGGCAGCCGGTCTCGGCTGCCCTTTCCACCGCCTTCGAGAGGCCGCCGGCGATTGACTGATGGGCGCCGAGCAGCGTCTGTCCGGATGTCTTTTCGGACTGGCCTCGTTTTGCCGACGCTCGGCTGACGGCTCGGGGCGATTTCTTCGATCGCCTCTGGGCCGGCTTGGAGGCAGCCGGCGCTTTTTTGGTTCGCTTGACTGCGGCACGCTTCATCGGGGGTCAATTCTCCTGAGTTGGAAACCGGGCAGTCTACGGCCTTGTCCCCGTCGAAAACCCCTCGCGACGAGCCTCTCGGCCGGATTCGCTTGTGACTGCGGACGCAACGACCGTAGACTTCGGACGGTATGAATGGTGGTCGGGCTGATCTGGAGTTCGGGTGATCGATCCGGGGAGGTTCGCTGGTGGGCACAATCTTGTACGTCATCACGACACTCGCCGTCGCCGCCGTTGCAGGAGTCGCGACGGCTCTCGCTCTGCGTCCCATCCGCGCCGCCCGGCAGGCCGAGCGGCTCGCCCGGGCCCAGCGGGATTTCCACCGCCAGCGGGAGCAGCTCGAGGCCAAGTTCATCGAGCGGGCCAGCCAGAGCGGTAAGCCGCGGGGACTCCGCTGGACGGACGTCGCCTTCGACGACGACGTCGTCTATGCCCGTGACAGGCGGACCCGCTGTCTCAAGGCGCTGGTGGCGATCGAGGTCAGCTTCGAGGCGATCGAAGGAGGCGGCATGGAAGAGGTCGAGGCCGTCTCCAACGTCCGGGCCGCGACGGCGGAGTTTCTCTACGGTGACGGCCGTTGGAAGACGGATGGCCGGGTCTATTTCAATCTCGCCCCCTCGGCTACCGTGAAATACCTGAGTTCCGATCTGGAACTCGTCGCCGAAGAGCATGCCGCGGCAAGAATCTAGCTCTTCCTCGAGCACGTCATCCCGGGCCTTTTCCACCGGGTCGACCGGTGAAAAGCCAAGGTTTTCCTCGGTCGGCGATCACCGCCTCCTGTGGCGATCGATCGTCGAGCCGCGTCGAAGGACCGTCGCGACATGCAGAACACGATGGGCGCCGAACTGAGGCATGTCATCCTTTGCACCCTCGGAAGTTCGGGAGACGTGCATCCATTTGTCGGCCTGGGGCGGGAGCTGCGGCGACGTGGCTACCGGGTGACCGTCATCACTGCCGGGTATTTCCGCAGCCTCGTCGAACAGGCCGGCCTGGAGTTTGTCGATCCGCGGCCCGAGATGGACTTTCGGGAGATGATCCGCAACCCGCGGATCTGGCATCCGCTCCGCGGCACCCGCACGATCATCGATCTCGCCGTACGGCCGCTGCTCGAACCGGTCTATCGCAGCATTCTCGCCCACCAGACACCGGGTCAGACGCTCGTCTGCGGATCGAGCCTCGCCTTCGGGGCCCGCGTCGCCCAGGAAGCAGATGGGATTCCGCTGGTGAGCGTTCACCTCTCGCCGCTGCTCTTTCGCAGCGACTTCGAGGGGCCAAGGCTGCCGGTACTGCAGGTCCACCGCGGGCCAGCCTGGTTCAGGCGACTGCAATGGCGGCTCGTCGACAGCGTCTCGGACCGGGCGATCTGCCCCTGGCTCAACCGGTTTCGGGGCCACCTCGGCCTGCCGCCGGTCCGCCATGTGTTCCGTGAGTGGATGCATTCGCCGCTGCGACTGGTCGCGATGTTTCCCGGGTGGTTCGCGCCGCAGCAGCGAGACTGGCCTCCCCAGACCCGACTCGCCGGGTTTCCACTCTACAGTGAGGAAGGCGTGATCGAACCTTCGCCCGATGTCGTGCGGTTCATCGAGGCCGGCCCGCCACCGCTGGTGTTCACTCCTGGATCGGCCAATCTGTTCGGCGGCGACTTCTTTCTGGCCGCCGTCGAGGCCTGTCGGCGACTCGGCCGCCGCGGTCTGTTGCTGACGCGTTTTCCCGAGCAGGTGCCGGCCCCGCTGCCCGACACCGTGCGGCACGTCGACTTTGTGCCGTTCCGCTGGCTGCTCAAGCGATCGGCACTGCTCGTGCACCACGGCGGCATCGGCTCGATGTCGCAGGCATTCGCCGCCGGTGTGCCGCAGGTGATCATGCCGATGGGCTTCGATCAGTGCGACAACGCGGCCCGGGTCGAACGGCTCGGCGTGGGGAGCAGCCTGCCGACAAGACGCTTTCGCGGGCCGGCGCTCGCCTCGACGATTCGTGGGCTGCTCGAGGACTCGGCCCTGGCGCGGCGATGCCGCGATATCGCCGCGCGGCTGGATGAAGCCGACGGCCTCCAACTCGCCTGCGACGAGATCGAGGCCGCCTGGGAGGAATGCCCGCCCCGCGAGGCGTTTTCGCAGTCGGCTCTGTCAACGGCGACTGGCAAGGATGCCGTAGATCGCCCAGATTCCCCTGGGGAGGGCGAACTGCGGGTCAGGCTGCGGCGCGTCTGACGAATGTTCCGCCCCGGACCGGTTCGCCACCGATACTCCTGTCGGAGTCAGAAGGTCGGGGGCATTGTCGTGAAACGATCGGTTGGACTCTGGGTGGTGCTGCTGGCCGTGGTCGTGGCTGGCCGTGCGGCTGCGGATCCGATCGGACTGGCCGGCGGCCGTTCGATGTCAGCCGGCGCCGGTTCACTCGTGCCCGAGCAGCCGCCGGAGCAGATCGCCCGCGGCCATCTCAAACATGCCCGCGACTGGTGTGCGGCCGCCGATGAGATGGCGAAGACGAAGTGCGACCCGCGACTCGTCGACGCCTACTACGCCGCCGCCGAGGAGGCCTGGAACGCCGTCTGGTCGTGTCCCGGTTCCCGGGAGATTCTCTGCGAGGCGTCGATGCTCTATGCCGACGCGGTTGCCGGCCTGCTCGAAACGGCATCCTGCCACGGACGACTGACGGAGCAGGGGCTGCTCGTGGGGCCCGCCTGGCAGCCGACCTGCGTGCCGATCCAGACCCGCGGCCTGCCGTTCGAGACATCGTCGATCGTGAGACTCGTCGCCAAACCACCGCCGGGCGACGCGAGGATCACGCGGCGGCACGTTCGGGGCGGTTTCGGCCTGCCCGTGGTCGTGCGGCTGGCGGATGCCCCGACTGCAGAGGCGGCGGCACTGTTCGCTCCACAGCGGCAGTCGGTGGCGGCGACGGCGGTGCTCCGGTTCAAAATGCCGGGCGACGAAAACTTCCTGCAGAAGTTCACCGGACCGCTGGCCCGCGACCCGGCGGCAGCGGTGCTCGATCTCGCCAATCCGGTCGAGATCGCGGCGGTCAACATCGG
>CAMDFJ010000069.1 GCA_945897435.1 Candidatus Kuenenia stuttgartensis
ATGGGCATTCTGGCGGTCGGGCTGGCGAGCGTGATGGCGCTGCTGCCGGCCGGTGGCTCGCAGGCCCGCCGGGCGATGATCGAAGACCGCCGGGGGGCGATCGGCGCCGCCGTCCTTGCCGACATCGTCAACCGGGGTTTTCTCAACCCCGCCACCTGGACGAGCGGCACCGTGCCACCGGTCGTGTTTGACGGCCTCGGCGACTCGGCGGGGCTCACCGCAAACCGATTTCCAGCCGGCCTGACGAAGATTTCCATCACGGGCTCAGCCGCGAATGCCGCCGTCAACGACGAGATCTTCCGCGGTCAGGACGACCTCTCCTTCACGATCCCCGACGACGAGACGCTGCCCCCAATAGCGAAATACGTTGACGGCAACATCAAGCGAACCTCCGAGGGCAACTTCTCCTGGCTCGGCACGATCGTGGCCAGCGGCACGACCCCAAACACCGACTTCTACCGGCTCTCTGTCGTCGAGCTCTATAAGCGGCCGCTCGACAACTCGGATGGCGATGCGTTTGGATCATTCAGCGCAACATTCGCCGGCACGTCGGCCGAGATCAGCCAGCCGATGTCGAAGGACCGGTTCAAGGCGCTCTTCAGCGCCGGAGCGGTCGTATTGGTCGCGGATGCGACACATTTCCGCTGGCTGAAGGTTTTGATGGCAGCGCCCACCGAGAACGCCACAGGCGACTCGATTACCGCGATCGACCTGACCTTCAACCAGGACGTTGCCGATCTCGGCTTCACACCAAACATGATTTACGCCTATGCGGGGGCAGTGGGCGTCGCCGAAAAGATCGTTCGGCTGGAAGGAGACTCTCCATGGTCAGGCCCCTGAGCTCTCATACCGTTGCCGGCAATCGCCGCGGCGTGCTGCTGCTCGTTGTGCTCAGCATGCTGACGCTGTTTCTGATGCTCGGAACGACTTATCTCGTCGTCTCCAGCCGTGCCCGCAGGACGGCGAAGGCGTTTGCCGACAGCACCGTGGCGACGTCGTCGTCTGGCGGCAGCGGCGACCGGTTCGTCGATCAGGCCTTCATGGCCGTGGCCCGGGGCACGGTCAGCGGATCGACGTCGATCAAAAACGGCGATGACCTGCTCGGAGATCGCTACGGCACGACGACCGATACGGGCAGGATCTCGGGATCCGTCTCCGGGACCACCATTCTCTCCATTCCATACACCGGCCCGGCGCATCCCGAACTGCTCGCGGGCCGGGTGCTCACATTGACACTCCCCGGCCTCTCATCGGCCTCCACGCGGATCATCCGGGCCACGGCCAATACGCTCTTCATCCCCGAGGGTCGCACTGTCTCGGGCGAAATGCTTTCGGCAGCCACGATCAATACGGCCAAGGACAAGGCGACCGGGACAGCCGACCATTTTCTGGTCAACGGCAGGGAGTTCGACGACAGCGGCAAGAACGAGCCCTACGATGCGTTCGATGTCTCCGCGAACGGCAACAATCCGTTTCTCGCCAACCTCTCGACGGGCACGTCCGGCACGTTTTCCTATGGGATCACGAGTGGCTCCGCCACGATCGACAACGACGGTGACGGAAAACTCGACAGCGGCTGGATCGACGTCGGATTCCCGGTGATCGCCGACGTGTCGGGACAGGTCTACCAGCCCAAGGCGGCCGTCCTCGTCATCGATCTCGACGGCCGGATCAACGTCAACGCCCACGGCAGCCGGGCCGATCTCGAGAACGAGCCGGCCGATTATCCGGCCGTCACACTCGGCAGTTCGACGACATCGATGCTGACCCTCCCCCGCGGCCAGGGCCTCGGCCCTGCGGAGGTCAACGTTTTTGCAAGCGGCGTGCTCGGCGGCACGACCGCGGCCAGCGGCACGTCGCTTGCGATCCTTTTGGGTGGCGATCAAAGCATCCGCGGGACTGACTCGGTGCCCGACTCTGCCACGTCTCGGAGTCGCCCGAACATCGACAAGCCGGAGGGAAGATATGGAGATTGGTCGTGGTCGCCAACCCTCGGCCTTGCAGACTGCGCCAAACCGGGAACTGCGAATGTTGACGACAACCGCCAGCTCGATCGCTGGGTCTCATCGAGCGGCACGACGAGATTCTTCGAGGATGTTCTGACTGGCAGCACGACCCGCTACGGCTCACCCCCCGATCTCAAGGGCCGGATGCGAATCTGGATCGATCCGGCGTCGGGTCAGCCCGTCTATTACAAGCCCGCCTGGACGGCTACGACGAGCACCGATTACGCAAACCTCGAGACCTTTGACGATCCCTACGAACTCGACCTCGGCCCCAATGGCCCCCGGCCCGGCTGGGTGCACGATCCACGGACGATGGGCACGGGCACGAGCACCGCCAAGGACAACCTCTTCACTCCCACCGAACTCGAGGGCCTGCTCCGCTATTTCGACCCCGATTCGATGAAACTTCCCCGCCGGCTCGTCACGCTCTCCGGCAGCAATGCCGGAGACAACCGCAGCCTCGTGACCACCGACAGCTGGGACACGCCCGCCGTTGTTGGAAAAGCCTGGAGGGATGTGCTCGGAACGCCGTTCGGCTCGACGCTCTCGAACTCGTCAGCGGCTACGGGCTCGCGAGTCTTCGATCTCTTTGCTCCCGAAACGATCATGGGGCACAAACTCGATCTCAACCGGCCGTTCCATACGACGCAGTACGACGAGCCGAACGACCCGACCGGCAGCAGGCAGATCCTGGCCGGCGGAGCGACCGACCCGACGATCGGCAACCGCCAGCAGTTTGCCAAGCACCTCTACTGCCTGCTGATGGCGATCGTGCAGAAAAACAAGAATACGGCGGCGACGACGACAGAGGCGGAACAGCTTGCCCAATGGGCGGTCAACATCGTCGATTTTCGCGATGCCGACTCGATCATGACGCCCTTCGACTATGACGAGACCTTCAGCAAAGGCACCTCGACCTGGAATCCGACGAGGCGGGTCTGGGGCTGCGAACGGCCTGAGATCGTGATCACGGAGGCATTGGCCTGGCACGACCGTCGCACGGAGGACCTCGACAACCCTGCAAAGCAGATCGTCGACAAAGACCTCGATCAGGCCGACGACGACTTCGATCAGCGACTCCGTCCCCGGGGGGCATTTTTCGTTGAGCTCCACAGCCCCTGGGGCTCTGCGGCGAAGCAACTCGCGAGTGGTACCGTTGCCGACGTGGTTTCGGGTACGGATACCTATCGCGGCGAACCGCTCCCCGAGGAACTGACCGCGCTGTCGACCAATCGATTCCGACAGGATGCCACGATCACGCTCAGCCTTCGCCACGACCGCACAACGACCACGGGCACGGCCTCCCCTGTCTGGAGGCTGGTCTCGGTCCGCGGTGATGTCCGCGGCAGCGGCTCGACCTCATCCCACGCAAACACCGTCTCCGCCGACGGCTTCGGGGCAGACCCCGTCCGGCCGGTCGCGAACGGCTCGCTCGCGATCCTCGATCCGGCCCGGCCCAACTCCCTGACCGGATCGGCAACGTTTCCGGCCGTTGCGACGGGATCCGCCGCCGTGATCGATCGGATCTTTTATTTCGCGACGCCTCCCTCGGCCCAGATCAACGAGAAACCCGGCGCCGTCTTCTGGCAATCGGGAACGGCAACCGCCGAGCCATCCCGGGCGAACTTCGTCACGATCGGCACGAACCGATTGCTACCCGACCATTCCGCCGGCGTTCAGCCGGGAGGCACAAACGCGATCCTTGAGCGGGTATTCGATGCGCCAACGTATCGCCCTGCCACGCTCAGTGAGCCACTCCAGATTTCGAGCAGCAACACGGACACGTATGACGAGATTGTGACTGCCCGTGGCGGAAGTAAGTTCACACCCGACGCCAGCGCATCGCCCCATATTTACTCCGATTCGCGAGACCTGAACTCGCCCCTCGATGCTCCCCTCGACAGCCTGACAAGCCATCCGCAGGGTTTCAGCCAGCCGTTCCTCGACGCGGCCGGCAATCCGGTCCTGATGCAGAACGGCGTCCATCCAAACTTCGCCGTCGTCCATCTGCAGCGGCTCGCCAATCCCACCCAGCCGTGGGACGCATCGACGAATCCGTATCTCACCGTCGATTCGATGCCCGTCGATCTGACCGTCGTCAACACCAGCGGAGCGTCGCCTCTGCAGTCATACGACGAGCCGGGACGAACGCCCTCTGCGTCGCCGCTGACCTGGCTTCAGTCTCAAAAGGCGTATCTCCGCGGCTCGGTCGAACGGGGCGGAAAACTCGTCGATCAGACCGGACCTGAATCCGATATCTGGAGCCGAAAGGTGCTCGCCAATGGTTCGTCGGCCCTGGATGCGCTGACTTTTCGCAGCGACATCGTGGGCTCGCGGCCGGTGACGACCTTCACGGCTGGCAACGGGGTGACCAGCGGTTCGATCGCTCCGACAGTCATCACGGGCCTGACGAACACGTTCGGCGCCAAGCCCGAACGCTTCACCACCAGCCGCTACCCATGGCTCGCCTGGCTCAATCGGCCGTTCGTTTCCGCCGCCGAACTCTCGCTCGTACCGACGACGAGTTCGTTCCACCTGCCGGCGCTCCACACCACCTCGACCACGTCCGGGTCGGGATCGAAGCTTTCCCCGGCCTTCGCCCATCTGCCGCAACTTCTCGAATCGTCCACGACAACACCTTGGAATCTGCTCGCCACCCAGGCCTCCGGCACGACGCCCGGCATCCTCGACTTCGTCCACGTGCCAACCCGGTTCGGCGGCAGTTATGCCACGCTCTCGCTCTCAAACACCGCCGCCCTCCAGGCCCACGGCCTCGAACGGTATCCCTCCAACCATCTCTCGCTCTTCAGGGAGCCAGGGCGGGTGAACGTGAATACGATCACGACGACGACCACGGGCACAGCCATCTGGACCGCGATCTTCGGCACCGGCACGATGACGAGCGGAACGCTGCCGCCGGTGCCTGCGGGTGGCAATGCGCACTGGCGGGATGCCCTCGGAAACAATCTCGTCGACACCGCCTCAGACGCCTTCCGCAACAGCGATCTCGACGCCTATTTCCGCTATCAGACGGCCGGCCGGTTTTCGAACGTGGCCACGACCCGTTCGAACGTCTTCGCCGTCTGGGTGACGATCGGCTACTTCGACCCGCTCACCGGACAGGAGAAAGAACCGCTCCGCAGGAACCGCGGCTTCTACATTTTCGACCGCTCGATTCCGGTCGGATACGAGCGGGGCAAGGATTACAACGTCCGCGATGCGATCCTGCTGCGGAGGATCATCGAATGACGCCGGCCCGCAGTTCATCCTCCCGCACCTCGCCCACCCGCCCATCGCCCAGCGGCATGACGCTCGTGGAGATGCTCGTGGCCACGACGGCCGCGCTCATCCTGCTTGGAATCGTGGCCCAGTTGTTCAGCGTCCTCGGCCGCGGTGTTTCCAACAACACGAACGTCCAGACCCTCAACTCCCAGATACGTGGCGTGGCCCAGATGCTCCGCCGGGATCTCGACGGGATCACGGCCCCCACGCTCCCGCCGCTCAAGCCTGCGGCCGACGCGGGCTATCTGGAGATCATCGAGGGGCCGCAGTCGGATGGAACGATCGGCCTCTACTCAGCCGAGGGTGACTGCGACGACGTGGTTCTGTTCACATCCAGAAACATGTCCGAGCCATTCATCGGCAGGTTCGAGAGCTTGAATTTCGAGTCGCAAACGGCTGAGATCGCATGGTTCTGCAAGCCTTCTCCGTCGCAGCTATTCCTGGCAAATACGCCACCTCTGACGCTTCACACCCTCTATCGACGCCAGCTGCTCGTGGCCTCGTACATCGGCACCGGGCAATTCTGCGCCTCGGGCCGGGCGAACTGCATGCCCTTTGGCAGCTGGCCGACATTCTTCGACAGCTACGACATCTCCTGCCGTCGCGAGGGAGGCGTGCTCGTTCCGAACTCCCTCGGCGACCTGACGAAGCGGGAGAACCGGTTTCTCCGAGATGGCACCTCGTTTCCATACGACTTTCCAGGGAGCGGATCCGCCGGCGCCACATTCTCATCGGGCTCGAACCGCGAAGGCGACGACATCGTGCTCACGAACGTCATCGGGTTCGACATCCGCGTCTTCGATCCCAAGGCCCCGATCAAAACTGTCAGCAGCGTCGCCGTCGGCCCGAGCGACCGGGGCTACTCGGCCGGGTCGACGAGCGGCTCCACGGGTGCCTATGTCGATCTCAATTGGGACTCTGGTCTCACCAACGCCATCCTTGGCACCGCGGCATTCCCCCCGTCTGGGCAAACCGCGTTTCAGGGCCGCGGCGTGAGCGTGAGGGCCGGGTCCAGCGCTTTGGCGGTCACCAATCCCACCTACGACACATGGAGCACCCACTACGAATTTGACGGACTTGATCAGGGGAACGGCCCCGGAATTTCGGCGGGAACCATCGACGAGGGCACCGACGGCCTCGACAACAACGCTGACGGCGTGGTCGACGACGCTGGCGAACTCGAGACCTCCCCCCCCTATCCTGCCCCTCTCCGGGGCCTCGAAATCCGAATCCGCTGCATCGAGCCCTCCAGTCGACAGGTGCGGCAAATCACTGTCCGCCACAGCTTTGTGCCGCAGTGATCGAGTTTCCGCCCTCAGTGGACACGGGATCGTCTTTTTGCCAGAATTTGGTCGGGGTCGCGAGCCTGCAGCGATCAAGTCGTCGCAATGACGGCCAGCGGGCATGGTCGGTTTGCATCAGTTTCGATTTGGCCGCGCCTGCCGGGGGTTTCTGGCATGCGCCTGGGAACACATACCTATGATCCGCACCCCTGCCCGTTCCGGCTTCACGCTCGTCGAACTGCTCGTTGTCATCGCCATCATCGGCACGCTCATGGGCCTGCTCCTGCCCGCCGTGCAAAATGCCCGTGAAGCCGGCCGGCGAAACACCTGCACGAACAATCTCAGTCAGATGGCGAAGGCCGTCATCGCCTACGAAAGCACCAAGCAGTCGCTTCCAGGGTGGAGGAACGTACTCGTCGGTGCCTCCGGCACCGCCTACCCCTCATGGCCGGTCATGCTCCTGCCGCAGTTGGAGCGTACGGATGTCTACAGGATCTGGGAAACCGGAACGTTCCCAGCGAACCAGACTCCGCCTTTCATGTCGATTTTCGTCTGTCCAACGTCGTCTGCTGAGCCGACCGGTGCCCCGCTCACCTACGCCGGAAATGGCGGAACCGGGCTTTTGAACGGCACGAATCAGATCAAAGGCGATGGCGTGTTTCTCGACGGTGTTGGAAACGGTGCCACGTACACAGCCGCGAAGATGAATCTTGACCTGATCTCAACCGGTGACGGTGCGACCAACACGCTGCTGTTCAGCGAAAAATGCAATTCACTCGTGCCGGCTCCGAACACCTGGAACGCCCAGTCCGGGCCGTACGCTGGAAACGAAGCGGCGATGTTCAACTGCTCCACGAGCGGAACGATTCCATCTTTGTTCGGAATCGCGAACGATGTCAGTAACGCGATCGCCGCCGGGAAAGTCGTGAATTGCTCCACGGCATCGACTGCTGGCGATTTCAGTTATCTTGCCCAGCCGTCGTCGAATCATCCGGGTGGAGTCGTCGTCGCATTCGCCGACGGCCACACGGTATTCCTCAAGGACTCGATCCGGTCGTACGTGTATGCCAATCTTCTGACATCCAACTCGATGTACGCCAGTGGGACATACACCACCAACAGCAACCGTCTTGGCGCGGCCGGGGGCTGGCTGCGGCTCGATGCCCCTTCCGTCCCGTATCTGCTCCAGGAATCGGACTACTAAGCAATCGTTTTTTCGCGGGCATCAGCCGTTTGGGGATGGCTGGTCTTTCGCGTGCTTTTCCGGGGAACGACCACACCATGACACGCATCCGCGCCGGCTTCACGCTCGTCGAACTTCTGGTCGTGATCGCGATCATAGGAACCCTCACCGGGCTCTTGCTGCCGGCGGTGCAGGCGGCACGTGAGTCGGGCCGGCGGGCCTCGTGTAAGAACAACGTCGCCCAGATCACGAAGGCCCTCTGCCACCACGAATCGGCGATGGGGGCGTTTCCATCGGGCGGCTGGAGCGATCTCTGGCTGCCGACGACCGCCCGCGGCTCCGAGAACAAGCAGCCTGGCGGCTGGACCTACGGCACGCTCTCCCGGCTCGACCAGCAGCCGATCGTGGACGCCCTCGACAAACTGCAGGCCGGCTGCGACAGCACCTATCAGGTGACGATGGCGATCCCGATGCCCGTCTTTTCCTGCCCGAGCAGGCGGGCCAATCAGGCTCTTCCTGTGACCGGCTCCTACAAATCTGGCTGTTCGAGCTCGATCATCCTCCCGAGTGCAGCCCGCAGTGATTATGCGGGCAATGGTGGCTCGGGGGCAAAGTGTCCACCCCTCTACGTGCTCCGCGGCCTCGGCAAGGGATCGGAAACGATCAATTACTGCGCGGACGGCGCGAGCAGTGCCTCCAAGGATCTCACCAGCATCCTGGTCAGTGGCGATGCCGACATGACGAATCATCCCCGGAGCCACATCGGTTCGTGCGGTTCGTGCACCGGCGCGATCCCGATCGCAACTCCCGCGACGATTGCAGAAGGCGATGCCTGGGCCCAGAGGCGGCTCGATCAGAAAATGGCCCTCGCCGATGGCGGCATCCCCTTCCTGCAGGACGGCATCTTCTACCGGATGAGCCGGGTCGTGCCGGCCAGGATCATGGACGGGCTCTCGATGACCTATCTGGTCGGCGAAAAGTCGATGAATCCGGCTGATTACACCTCCGGCAACGACCCCGGCGATCTGCGGCCGCTGCTGGCGGGCTTCGGGCCGCACAACATCCGCTGGGCATACGACGCTCCGGCCCGGGATGAACGGGACGTCGTTCGTCAAAACGCCTTCGGCAGCTCCCATTCGGGCGTTTTCACGATGGGCTTCGCCGACGGCAGCGTCCAGGAGATCAGCTTCGAGATCCACCCCGAGGTTCACCGGGCCCTCTCCAGTCGGGCCGACGGCCGCAGCCAGGTGGTCGATACCTCCGCGACGATCCCCGTCGTACGGCCCTGATCGCGATCACCCAGGGCCCCTCTCTCTGCCGGCTGACCTACGGCCAACTTCCGGCCGTTGCCCGACCCTTTCGACTACGGCCACCCGGGCCAAATGCCGGTTTCGGCCTGCCTCTCCAGCCCGCTTCCCGGTCGCCTCCGCCACGTGCAGCGGGGCTTTTTCCGGTTTCTGAGCCCATGGTCGGGTTGTATGGATTTTCGGGGCTTCAGCGGTCCTGAGATTCGGCCAGTTTTTTGTTCAGAAAACCAACTGTCCAAAGAACTGTCCTAGGGTTTTCTGCGTACTGTCCTTGAGGCCTGATTTCAAAACATTTGCCCCGCGTATTCTTTTCCTTGCCCGGACGTGTCGGGGGACGCCCCCGGGCAACTGGATCCAGAAAGGATCTCCAGTGAGAAGCCGAACGCAAACACGCGGTTTCAGCCTTGTCGAGCTGCTCGTCACGCTGACGATCATCCTGATCCTCGCCTCGCTGACCAGCGGCGGGATCTCGGCAGCCCGCTCGAGCCAGAAGACGGCGGCCACCCGCACGACGATCACCAAGATCGATCAGATCCTGTCCGCCCAGCTCGAGCGGTATGCGTCGCGGGCCGTGAGCACCTCCACGCCGCCGGCGGGCATGAGCCGCAAGGATTTCCGGGCCTGGACGATCCGCCGCACGATGATCACCGGCGACATGCCAGACCGCTGGGCCGACGTGGCCTCCATGGCGGCCAATCCCACGGTCTTCACGTCGCCGGCCCAGCGAACCTACATCGCCACCTGGAACAGCCTGACCGCCTCCCAGAAGATCGCTGTGCCGCAGGCAAACAACAGTGCCGAGTGCCTGTTCATGGTGATCATGCAGGGCGGCCTGGCCGACTGCCTCGACTGCATCGGCCTCAAGACAGCCGACGTCGGCGACACCGACGGCGACGGGATGATGGAGTTTCTCGACGCCTGGAGAAATCCGATCGAGTTTCTCCTCTGGGCCCCGGCACTGCAGCTGCCCGCCGGCAGCGGGACCCTGTTCTTCTCCGGCGACCGCAGCCTCGACGCCGCCTTCAATGCGACCGGCAGCGTTCGGCCGACGCTCGGCATGCGGCCGCTCGTCTACTCCCCCGGCCCCGACGGGATCGGCGGCCTCGACCGCTCGGGCGACGGCGTGACACTCTCGCTCGGCTCGGGCCCGGTTGGACGCGATTGCGGCAACCCGCAGGCCGCGGCCCTGAGCTCGGCCGGAAGACCCGTCCCAAACACCTCCGCCTTCCTCGACAACGTCACCAACCTCGATGAAGAGGCCAAGCGATGAACACTTTCTCCCCTCAACGCCGCAACGGCTACACCCTCGTCGAACTGCTCGTCGTGACGTCGATCTTCGCCACGGCGTTTGGCATGCTCACGGTCGCCAACAAGCCGAGCGTTCGCTCCCAGATCCGCCGCGGAGCCCAGTCACTGGCGTCGGTCCTCGTGGCCACGCAGAGCCGTTCGCTGGGCCGGGAATACGGTGCCGCGATCGTCCTCGAGCCCTCGGCCGACGATCCGAACATCGCCTCGGTGATCTTCAACGCCGACGTCCTCCCGCCGATCGAGGGCAAGGCCGCCGGCGTGCCGCCGGCCGTGCTCTCGAGCACCACGGCGACGGCGACGGTCACGCCCTCGAACGCCGACGTGGCCGAACTCCAGGATGGCTACAAGATCTGCTTCTACGAGAAGGACCAGATCATCCAGCCGCGGAGCGTCTGGATGCAGTTCGCCCCGCCGTCGTCGGCGGCGTCGGCGAACGGAACCGTCTCGCTTCGCGGTGCGTCGGGTCAGAGCACGGCCAACACGATCTGGCCGAGCCCGATCACGCCCCCCTTCGATGTGCTCATCGCCCGGTATCCGATCAAGGCCTCGCAGGCGGCCTCGCTTCCCAAGAACGCGGTCGTGGATCTGCGGTTCTCAGGCATCGGAGACGATCCCTCGGCCGGCTACGGCAGCCTCGCCGGCAAGGGAGCCGTGGCGATTTCCTTCGACCGGGTGGGCGGCATCGAGTCGATCATGCCGCACGTCTTCAGCAGCAACTCGCTGCGAAAGCTCACCCCCCCCGTCGATCCGATCGTGCCGATCTACCTGCTCGTCGCCTCGCGGGACGACGTCGGCTCCGGTGCAAACACGCTCAAAAGCGAGACCTCGGTCTGGGTTGTGATCAATCCGCAGACCGGCCGGGCCCAGGTCTCGAACAACGTTCCCCAGTCTGGCTCCGACGCGGCAGCCCTGCGTGCCGCCAGGGCCAAGGCCCGGGCCGGGATCCCGCTCGGAAAGTAGCGCCGCATGAACACCTCCGGGGCAGCACAGAGCCGGGCCGGTTTTTCGCTGCTTGAGGTGCTCGTGGCCTGCGGCCTGCTCGTGATCGGCCTCACCAGCCTGGCAGCCCTTCTGCCAGCTGCGGCATCCCGGCTGGCAGAGGCCCATGCCGAGGATCAGGCCGGCACGCTCGCCGCCGACGCCTGGGCCGACATCGTCAACCGCGGCCTCGCGTCGAGTGATCTCTTCCTGACCGGCTCGACGGGCGCGGCCCGGACGTTCGGCCCGGTGTTCTCGTCCCTCTCGGGTCCGACCATCGCCCAGGCCAAGGCCGACGTCGTGTCGAGCCGGATCGATGACGCGCGGTCGTTCACGCTCGAAGACGATCTCACCTACCGTCGGCTCGCCGACGGCAACGCACCGCTGAACATGTTTTCCGAGGCCGGCCTCGGGCCCCGGGATCACCGCGAAGGGATCTGCTGGGCCGCGATGATCACGCCACGGTCGTTTGCGGCACCGGTCGGGCCGGGCTCCGCGGCCACGGTGAGCCTGGCCGTGTTCAAGAAGGCAGGCGACATCCAGCCCTTCACCCTCACCTATGCCTCGGGCAACTACGCCCTCTCGCCGGGCGACGAATCGACCCGGAAGACGTTTGCCCGCGGCTGCTCCTACCTCCTGCTGACACCCTCGGGAACGAGCCCGACCTGGCGCAGAATCAACGCATCGTGGACCACGAACGGCGGCTCGTTCGTCACCTTCACCGATCCCGACGGCCTGCCGACGTCGGGGACGATTTCCGGATTCGGTTTTCAGGGGCTCCTCCGACTCGACGAACGCGCCGTCGTGCTCGACTGACAGATCCAACCGCGCTTTGGAACGACCGCCATGACAGCGTCCACCTCGATCGCCCGCCCGGAGGCCACCCCTTCCCGCCGCGGCATGATGCTGCTCGTCGTGCTCTCGCTGCTGAGCCTGTTTCTGATGCTCGGCACGCTGATGCTCGTCAACACGTCGCGGGCCAAGACGTCGGCCCAGGCATTCGCTGCCGCCACCGCCTCCAATGCCTCCTCGACCACGGTCTCCCGGCGGCTGCTCGACGAGGCTCTGATGAAACTGATCACGGCACCGGCCGGAACGCCGGGCCTGACCGAGAGCCTGCTCGCCGACAAATACGGCTCAGGCACCGCGATCAAAGGCCGGATGCTCTCGCTGGCCGACAACGGCCCACTGCTCACGGGCACGCTTGCCGTCACCCTGACCGGTTCGTCGAAGCCCTTCGAACTCAATGGCCGCGTGGTCACGCTCGTGCCCAAGGTCGGCGAGCGGGGCGACATCACCAGCTTCCGCATCCTGCGAACGACGGGCTCGACAAGCCCCTACACCTGCCAGCTGGCGAATCTCAGGCTCGGGCAGCCCACATCCCTGCCGCCCGGAGACTGCGACGTGATCGTCAACGGCCCGGAGTTTCGCAGCGAGTCGTACGACGCCTACGACTCCAACAACGTCTGGCTGACGCAGGTCGAACTGGAGAACTCGCGGGTCAAGCGGGTGCCGCGGCCCGCCTTCGGATCTGGAACGGCCACGGCAGAGGTCGACAACGACGGCGACGGCGTCGCCGACGGCGTCTGGCTTGCCAATCTGTTCGACGACATGCCCACCAGCGACGGCGGCAGGCTTTCGTTCAGGGTCTCCTACCTCGTTCTCGACATGGACGGCCGGATCAACGTCAACGCCCATGGCACGACGACATCGCTCGACTATCCAACCTCGGCCTGGAACAGCAGTCCCGACGTGACGATCGGTGGCGGGTATGGTCCCGCCGATATCGACGCCTCCAGGCTGTTCGTCGGCACACTCACGCCAAACTCCTGGTATCAGCTGGTCCGTGGCTCGAGGCCCCAGGGGTTGAGCAATGCTCCGTCGCAAAGGGGTGCGGTCCCATCCCTCGACCAGCGACGACCGACTCCGACGGTTGGATCGTTCGTCGGCCGCTACGGTGCCGCCGGCGCGAGCGGCACCGCCGGTCCAGGCACCAGCGGCAACAGTCCCCTGAGCGCGATCGGTGACCAGATCTGGGGCAGCAGCAAGACGGTCGACCTCGCCGGCCGGTTCAAGGTCTGGATCGACACCAGCGGCACGGCCTCGGGCAGTCCTCCGCGGCTCACCTACTTCACTCCCGACCCGAATGCCTCGCTCACCACGAACGATCCCTATGAAATGCGGCTCGACGCCGATGCCGCCCGGACCGCACCCGTCGGCACGACCGCCGAGGCGACCGCCGACAGCCCCTTCACGCTGGCCGACATGGAGCGGGTGCTGCGGCAGTTCGATGCCGACGCCGCGGTCCTGCCCCAGAGGCTGGCCACTGCACTCGATGCAGGAGCCGAGCAGTCGCGGATGCTGATCACGACCGACAGCTGGGACACGACCAGCCTCACCGGGAACGTGGCCGAACGGATCGTGGCCTATGCACGGACGCTCAGGAATCCCTACAGCGTGCTCTCTCCAGACCTGATGGCTGGCATGCGATTCGACGTCAACCGCCCCTTCCTCGACGAGGACAAGGACGGCGACGAGGTCCTCGATTCCGGCGAAGACACCAACGGCAATGGCCGGCTTGAGACCCTCGAATCGAGCACCCTCGAATACTGCAAGCACCTCTACACGCTGCTCGTGGCCCTCGGCCAGCCGGCCGACGAGAAGACGGCACAGTGGGCGGTCAACGCGGCCAGTTACCGCTCGCCGGGATCGACGATGATCCGTTTCGCCTACGACAAAATTCTCACCGATGCCGACGGCTGGAATCCGAGTGGCAACGACGTCGTCTGGGGCGCAGTGCGACCCGAACTCCTGCTCGCACAGTCGCTCGCCTGGCATACGAAATCGAACTCGAAAGGAGATGACGACGACGACGACGATGACGATGATGACGATGATGACGATGATGATGACGACGATGATGACGACGATGACGACGATGACGACGATGACGACGATGACGACGATGATGACTCGTCATATGATGACGACGATGATGACTCGTCAGATGTTGACGGTAACTCGTCCGGCGAGTTTAAGACTCCCGTTGTGCTCGACCTGAATCACGATGGATTTACCGAATTCCTTTCTCGCTCTGAAGGTGTTGCCTTTGACTATGGAGAAGGTCGTGTGGGAACTGCTTGGGCTGGGCCGGAAGATGGCATCCTCGCCTACGACTACAACGCAGATGGACTAGTTACTGATGCCAAGGAGTTTGTATTCTCGCTCTGGGACCCACAAGCTGTCACTGATCTTCAAGGCTTGGCGTTCCATTTTGACTCTAATGGTGACGAAATTCTTGATACCAATGACGTTACCTTTGGATCCTTTGGCGTTTGGCAAGATTCTAATTCAGATGGCATTACTGATTCTGGTGAGTTCAGCTCACTCGCCGATTTAGGAATTACGGGCATCTACTTAAGCTATGGCTTAAGCACGTCTCAATTTAGTGAGGCTGGCGGTGATGTTGTCGTCTATGGAGAGAGTTCTTATGTGCGAGCGGATGGAACGAATGGCTTGTTGGCCGATGCTGGATTCGCAGTTGATAACCCTGCTGACAATCAGCCTCTGACTGATCAGTCAGAGGATATTGTTTCCGCCGAGGTGGAGGTTTCTGATCTCATTGCTTCTTACTTAGATCTGGTTCATTCGGAACTCGTTCATGATGCTGGAGTTGCACCGTCTACAGCTGAGCTCGCTTATGGACTGGATCAGGTAGTCAGTAACTACCTTTCTACCCATGAGCTATCAGCGGATGACTTTGCGTTAATTCAAAAT
>CAMDFJ010000070.1 GCA_945897435.1 Candidatus Kuenenia stuttgartensis
CGGGATCCTGCCGCAGGATCGCCCGCAGGATCGCGGCGAAGGTGTTGCCCATCTCGGTGTCGATCGGCACCTGCACGATGCCGTCGATGTCGTACTCGATCGGGTCCTCAGTCGTGATCAGCTTGTCCTCGACGTCGTTGAGCTCCGAGAGGGCCGAGTAGAGCGTGGTCGTCTTGCCGGAGCCGGTCGGGCCGGTGACGAGCACGATCCCGTTGGGCCGAATCATCACCTCGCGAAACTTCCTCAGCATGTCCTTCTCCATGCCGAGCTTGTCGAGGTTGAGGGAGACGACGCCGCGGTCGAGCACCCGCATCACGACGCTCTCGCCGAAGAGGGTGGGCATCACCGAGACCCGCAGGTCGACCGGATGGCCGCCGACGTTGAGCTCGATGCGGCCGTCCTGCGGCAGACGTCGCTCGGCGATGTCGAGGTTTGCCATCACCTTGATCCGGGTCGTGATCGCGAAGGCGAGATGCTTGGGCGGCGGCACCATTTCCTGGAGCACGCCGTCCGACTTGATCCGGATCCTGAATTCATGCTCGAAGGGCTCGAAGTGGATGTCGCTGGCCCCGTCGCGGATCGCCAGCAGCAGCACCATGTTGAGCAGTTTGCGAACCGGCGCGCTCTCGGCCAGGGCCTCGACGCTGGTCAGATCGGTCGGTCCCTCGCGACCGACGGCCGCGGCGGCGGCGGCGAGATCGACGTCGTGCTCGAGATCATCGACGAGCGACTCGACGCTGTCGGTCTCCGAGGAGTAGAGCTTCTCGATCGTCTTCTCGATCTCGGGCTGCGTGGCCACGACGATCTTGATGTCGTAGCCGAGGAGCGTGTGGAGCTCGTCGGACACCTGGATCTTCTGCGGATCGGCCGTGGCGACCGTGAGCCGGTTGCCGTCGAGCGTGAGCGGAATCACCCGGTAGAGCTGGGCCATCGGCTCGCTGATCAGCCGGGCCACCTCGGGCTTGATCTCGCGGTCGTAGAGCGTGACGAAGGTCGTGCTCCACTGTTCGGCCAGGGCCTCGCCGAGCTGCTCGTCGGTGAAGAAGCCGAGCGACACGCCGACCCTGCCCATCAGCTCGCCACCCCGCTGGGCCTGCTCCTCGAGCATGGTCGCGAGCTGCTGATCGTCGATCAGGCCGAGGTCGAGGAGGATCTGTCCGAGCTTCTTGAGGGCCATGGTCGTCTGTCTTTGGTGTCTTCGTGGGGCAGGCTGCAGCCTGTGGTTTCAGTGCGTTTCGTCAGTGCATCGATTTCTTGGCGGAACTGTCTTCGACCTCGTCGAAAATGCCACGTTTGGCGTTGGCGATCCGCTTGGCGAGGTCGTCGGGATTCTGCGACTTGGCGAGCACGTCCTCCTCCTTCACCTTCTTCTCGTTCCAGAGCTTGAAGAGGTGGTCGTCGAGGAGCTGCATGCCGAGCTTGGCCCCCGTCTGGATCGCCGAATTGATGCGGAAGGTCTTGTTTTCGCGGATCAGGTTTCCGATGGCCGGGGTGCAGACGAGGATCTCGTAGGCCGCCACGCGGCCGCCGCCGATCTTCGGCAGCAGGGCCTGCGAGACCACGCCGATGACGGCCGTCGAGAGCTGGGTGCGGACCTGCTCCTGCTGGTTGGTGGGGAAGGCGTCGATGATCCGGTTGACCGTGCCCTGGGCGCCGGTCGTGTGGAGCGTGCCAAACACCACGTGCCCCGTCTCGGCGGCCGAAATCGCCGCCTCGATCGTCTCCAGATCGCGAAGCTCGCCGACCAGGATCACGTCGGGATCCTGCCGCAGGGCCCGCCGCAGGGCCTCGGAAAAGCTCGATACGTCGGTGCCGATCTCCCGCTGGTTCACCGTGCTCTTCTTCGACTGGTGGTAGAACTCGATCGGGTCCTCGATCGTGATGATGTGGTGGTCGTAGTTTTCGTTGATGAAGTTGATCAGGCTGGCGAGTGTGGTCGACTTGCCCGAGCCGGTCGGGCCGGTGACGAGGAACAGGCCGCGGGGCCGGGTGACCATCTTCTTGCAGATTTCCGGCACGCCGAGCTGCTCGGGCGTGAGCATCTTGTTGGGAATCTGGCGAAGCACCATGGCGATGCTGCCGCGCTGCTTGAACACGCTGACACGAAACCGCGCCATGTCGCCGAAGGCGAAGCCGAAGTCGCAGCCCCCCTTCTCGGCGAGTTCGGCCTGGCAGCGTTCCGGCGTAATGGCCTTCATCAGGCCGTTGGTGTCGTCGGGGGTGAGCACCTTCGTGGGCTGCGGCCGCATGTGGCCGTCCTGGCGAAACACGGGGGGCAGACCGGTCGTGATGTGAATGTCGCTCACGCCCCCCTTCACCGCGGCCGTGAGCAGCTTGTCGATCTGGATCGTGCCGGTGGCCACGCGGGGCTGGGAGAAGACCGGCTCGGCGCCGTCAGCGGAGCCGCTGGACGGGCCGCCGTGCCCATGCCCGCCGTGGGCCGATGGCTCGGGGGCGATGTCGAGTTCGAGGGTTGCCGGGGGGGCGGGCTCGGGTTCGGCCTCGGCCACCGGCTGCAGCACGAGGACCTTCGTGCCCGAGACATCGAGCATCGAGCCCATGCAGCGGCCGACACTCGTGTGGAAGTAAAAGTGGCTCGGGTCGGAGCCCTCTGGCAGGACGGCCGCGGCCATCGCCGCCACCTCTTCGGCGGGGATCGGCCGGGTTTTGAGCGGCCGCATCTGATCGTTGATGCGGAGCATCGGCGCCACACCGCCGGAGAGGCGGAGTTCGGTGGCGCCGTTTTCAAGCGCAACCTTCAGCAGTTTCTCGACCTGCGCCGCCATTGGCGACGTGGCTGCGGTGCTCATTCGGGAAGTCCTCCAAAGGAAATCATATTCTGCCCTGCCGCGAAATTCGCGAACAGCCGCCGGCAGAGTGGAGCGAATCCAAACGGAACGCTCACGTGGGAGGAGAGTCGCTGTGCCCACGGCTGAAGATGCCCGCCTCGCGATCGGCCAGCCCCTGACAGCGGCCGATCACCCATGGGCATTATGCACCCGGGAGTATCGGCTGGAAAGCCCCGGAAACTCCGGGATTACTCCTCCATCCGCTTCGAGACCCGGAAAACCTCGTCGAAGGTCGTGATTCCCCGCAGAACCTTCTGGACGCCGTCGTCAAACATGACCTTCATCCCCTGGCCGCAGGCAGCCCGGCGGATCTCCTGGGTGGGAGCCCCCTGAAAGGCCAATTCGCGGATTTTGCTGGTCATGACCATCAGTTCGAAGATGCCGAGGCGGCCCTTGTAGCCGGATTTCTGGCAGTTGGCACAGCCGCGGCCCTTCATGAACGTCGCCCCCTTGAGCATCTCGGGTGTCACGCCGGCCGCCTCGAGCTGGGTGTCGAGCGGCTGGAAGGGCTGCTTGCACTTTGGACAGTTGACACGGATGAGACGCTGGGCGAGGACGGCGATCACGCTCGAGGCCACGAGGTAGGCCGGCACGCCCATGTCGATCATCCGGGTGATGGCCCCCGGGGCGTCGTTGGTGTGGAGCGTGCTGAACACGAGATGGCCCGTCAGCGACGCCTGGATGCCCATCTGGGCGGTTTCAGTGTCGCGCATCTCCCCCACCAGGATCACGTTCGGGGCCTGGCGGAGCATCGAGCGGATCACGCGGGCGAAGTCGAGGCCGATCGAGTGCTTGATCTCCACCTGGTTGATTCCGGCCAGGTAGTACTCGACCGGATCCTCGGCGGTGATGATCTTGGTGTCGGGGCGGTTGAGCTCGTTGAGCGAGGCGTAGAGGGTGGTCGTCTTGCCAGAGCCGGTCGGGCCAGTGACGAGGATGATGCCGTTTGGGCGCCGGATCAGGTTTTTGAAGTTGCGGAAATCCCCCTCGGAGAGGCCGAGCTGCCGGATGCCGACCCGGATGTTGTCCTTGTCGAGCACCCGCATCACGACCGTCTGGCCGTGGTTCGTCGGCATCACCGAGACGCGGAGATCGTAGTCCTTGCCGTCGGCCGTGAGCTTGATGCGTCCGTCCTGCGGGCGGCGGCGTTCGGCGATGTCGAGCTTGGAGAGGATCTTGATTCGGGAGAGGATCGCCCCGAGCAACCGGCGGGGAGGATTGTCACGCTCCACGAGGCGTCCGTCGATCCGGTAGCGGATCCGGATCCGGTCCTCGAAGGGCTCGACGTGGATGTCACTGGCACGCAGCTGGACCGCCTCGGTGATGATCAGGTTGACGAGCTTCACGACCGGGGCGTCGGAGATGTCCTCGGCGGCCTGGTTGGCCTCCTGCTCGACGGCGGTTTCGGTGAAGTCGATCGCCGTGTCGGTGAACTCCTGAAGCATCGAATCGGCGCTCTCGCCGTCGCTGAGCCCGTAGTGCCGGTTGATCGCCTCGACGATCTGATCGCGGGGGGCGAGGGCCAGCTCGACGTCGCGGTTGAGGATGAAACGGAGCTTCTCCTGCGTGTCGAGATCGGTGGGATCGCAGGTGGCGATCCGCAGGGCCGCGCCCTGCTCGGAGACGGGAAAAATCGAGTTTTCGCGGGCCACGCTCTCGGGCAGGAGGCCGATCACCTCGGCCGGCACCTCGAGCGTCGAGAGGTCGATGAACTTCAGCCGATAGGCCTTGGCGAGGGCCTTCATCACCTTCTCACCCGGCGCGTAGCCGAGCCGCACGACCTCGTCGTGGAGCTTCTTGCCGGACGCCGTTGAGGCCCGCATCGCCTCGGCGAGCTGGTCGGCGCTGACGATGCCTTCGGAGACGAGCAGGTTTGTGAACGGGTCGGCCATGCGTGGGACGGGCCTTTGCCCGTCGGGAGGGGGAAAACGGGCAGGAGCCCGTCAGGGGGTTGGTTCGAGGAAGGTGTCGCTGTGTTCGTAGCCCGGTGCGCAGGTGCAGAGAAAGACGAGTTCTTCCGGTCCGGTGTTGCGGATCGTGTGTTTCGCTCCCGGAGGGATCGCGATCGCGTCTCCGGGGCCGACCGGCCGGCTCTCTCCCTCGAGCGTCATCTCGGCGGAGCCCGAGAGGATGTAGTAGATCTCCTCCGTCACCTTGTGGTGGTGGGGCGTGGTGGCCAGCCCGGGGGCGAGCCGGGCCTCGGCGAGGCTCTGCTGACGGATCGACGAGTTTCGATGGGCGAGCAGTTCGCGGATCGTGGATCCGTCGACCGTGGTGAAGGGCACGGCGTCGCGCTGGTTGATGACATCCATCGCTGTACGATACCAGACCCAATCCCGGGGACGACAGGCTGCCGGTGATGCCCCGCTCAGAGCCGCCGCCGATGGATCAGCCAGTCAACCAGCCACCCCGCCCGCCGGCCGACCAGCCCGCCGGCTGCTCCCTGCTCGAAGCCGCCCGCACCTGGCTGCTGGTCGGGGCGACCGGATTCGGAGGGCCGGCCGGGCAGATCGCGATCCTGCACCGTGAGGTTGTGGAGAAGAATCGCTGGCTTGGCGAGGAGGAATTTCTGGCGGCGCTCAGGCTCTGCATGCTGCTGCCGGGGCCCGAGGCCCAACAGCTCGCGACCTACGCCGGCTGGCGGATGCATGGTCTGGCCGGCGGACTTGTGGCGGGCACGCTCTTCGTGCTGCCGGGCGCGGTGCTGGTGACGGCGCTCGCCTGGCTGCATGCGGCGGGGCAATCGCTGCCGCTTCTGGCCGCCGCCTTCGCGGGCACGCGGCCCGCAGTGGTGGCGCTCGTCGCGTTGGCGACCTGGCGGATCGGCTGCAAGTCGATCTCGACTCCGGCCGGCCTCGGACTCGCCCTCGCCTCGGCGGTCGCGATGGCGCTCGGGGTCGGGTTTCCGCTGCTCGTGCTCGCCGTCGGGATCGCCGCCGCCGTTCTCGGCTGGTGGAGGGCCCGGGGATTCAAATCGGTCAGTGGCGTGATTGGGCCGCGGGACGCAACGGCCGTCGAGCTGACAGCCGGGCCGGCCGCAATCCCGCGATCGGCATGGAGCGGGCCGCTGGTCACCGCCGCGGTCGGCGTTGGGATTTGGCTTGCCGCCTATGCCGTGGTCGTGGCGACAGGGCCTGCGGGCGGCAGGGGGCCGGCGATCGCGCGACTCTTCACCGAGACGACGCTGCTCTCGCTCGGCGGCGCCTACGCCGTCGTGCCCTGGGCCCTCGACGAATCACTCGCCCGCGGCTGGCTCGAGCCAGTGGAGCGGTTCGACGCACTGGCGATGGGAGAGGCAACGCCCGGACCGCTGATCCTGGTCGTCACGTTCATCGGGTTTCTTGCCGGCTGGAAGACGACGCCAGACGGAGACGCGGCCGCCGGGCTGGCCGGGGCGGGTGTCGCGACGCTCTTCGCCTTCATCCCATCATTTGCGATGGTGCTTTCGCTGGCTCCGGTCCTGCGGTCGATCCATCCCGATTCGGCGCTCGATCGGGCGATGAGGGCGGTGGGCGGTGTCGTGGTGGCGGCGATCGCCCTCTTGGCGGTTCGGCTGGCGGCAGAGTCGCTTTTTCCAGAGGGACGGCCAGCCGTTGTGCCGATCGCTGTGGCGATTGCCTGCGGCGTGGCCCTCAGGCTGGGCTGGGCTTCAGCACCGCTCGCCGTGCTCGCTGCAGCCGCCATCGGCTGCGCGGCCGCCGGCTTCGCGCACATCGACGGCATCCTGCCCTGACGAGCCTGGCCGGCTCCGGCCGGTGTGAAGGATGTCAGCTGGCCCTGTCCGATGTGGGACGGGCTTCAGGCTGTCGTCGAACTGATATGGAGGACCGCGGGTGGAATCGGACGGTGGTCCCAGTGGCCGGGCTGGGGAAGCTGATCGGCATCGAACGACGTGTCGGCCTCGACCACGAACGTGCTGCCCGGCGGGGCCTCTCTCTGCATCGCCGCCACCAGGGCCATCAGTTCGCCGCAACGGGTGCTGAAAAATTCCCAGGGAGGCGAGATGAACACGACCCAGGGGCGGTCTTTCGGTAGTTCCGGCATCCGCTTCGCCCAGAGGAGCACGTCGCCCGTCTTGACCTCGATCGAGTCGACGACGCCGAGTGACCGGCCAGACCGCTTGAGCAGATCGGCGGTGGGGAAGTGACGTTCCACGAAGATCGTCCGGGAGGCGCCGCGGCTCAGGGCCTCGAAGCCGATGGCACCCGAGCCGGCAAAGAGATCGATCGCCGTCGCCGCTGCAACGCGGGCTCCGACAAGGTCGAAAAGCGTTTCGCGGACGCGATCCTTCATCGGCCGGGTGCGGGGGTCGGGAACAAACTCCAACCGCCTGCCCCGGAGGCTGCCGCCGATGATTCTCGGGGCGCTGGAGGCCTCCTCGCGATCGGACGCGGGGCGTGGGGGACGCGGCATGCGCTGGGTTCCTCGCGGCGTTGGAAAACCTGTTATCGTACCCGGAATTCCCCGCTCGCCGTCCCTTTTTCCGCAAGGAGTCTTTCGATGCAACGTCCGTCCTCCACGCTCGTCGGCTCCGCTGCGGCTGTCATCCTGCTCTTCTGGTCGGGCCTCTCGGGCCTCGCCCCCGCCCAAACGCCGGTCGTTGAGACGAAGCCCGATCCGGCGCGTGCCCAGGCCGAGTTCACCGCCGCAAGCAAGGAAATGAAGGACCTCGTCGGCGAACTGCAGGTGCTGCAGGCCGAGTACCAGAAACCCGATTCCGACAAGAAGGCTGTGGAGGCGAAGTTCGACGCCATCAAGCTCAAGGCCCAGGCGACGAGCGAACGGCTGGAAACGGCCGCCTTTGCCCTGGCCGTTCTCGACCCGACGAACAAGGCCTCGCGGGAGATCACCGGTGCCGTCGTGGCTGCCGCCCTGCAAAATGACGATCCCAAGAAGGCCCTCATGCTCGCCAATCTGCTCGGAAAGTCGGGCGCCGCCAGCAGTGACGTGATGATGATGGCGGCGACGTCGGCAATGCTGGTGAGCGATCTCGACGCCGCCGCGGATTGGCTCAAGCAGGCGCAGGCGGCAGGCATTCCGACGCCGAAGATCGCCGAACTGCAGCAGGCGATCGTCGCGGAACGGCCGAAGGTGGAGGCCGAGATGGCCAAGCGCGAGGCGGAGGCCAAGGCCGACGACCTGCCGCGGGTGAAGATCACGACCAGCAAGGGTGACGTGGTCGTGGAACTCTTCGAGAATGAGGCGCCCAATACCGTCGCCAACTTCATCGCGTTGGTCGAGAAGGGCTTCTACGATGGCACTCCCTTCCATCGCGTGATCGGCGGCTTCATGGCCCAGGGGGGCGATCCGACAGGCTCCGGGGCCGGCGGCCCCGGATATGCGATCGCCTGCGAAGTTGGACTGCCCGGTGCCCGGAAGCACTTTCTGGGAACGCTCTCGATGGCCCACGCCGGTCCAAACACGGGGGGATCCCAGTTTTTCCTGACTTTTCGGCCGACCGAGCACCTCGACGGCAAGCACACGGTCTTCGGCCGGGTGGTCGAGGGGTTTGACGTGCTTCCGAGGCTCGTTCGCACCGAGGGTGAAATGGCCTTCGGGGCGCCGCCAGATACAATCCAGAAGGCCGTCATGCTGCGGAAGCGCAACCACCCCTACGAGCCTCAGACGCTTCCCGATCCCAGGAAGAAGTAGGACGGGCTTCGGCCCGGTTGCACTCCGATGAAACGCCTCCTCTCCGCCGTCCTCGTTCCGGTCATCCTCGTGCTTGGAGTTCTCCCCGTGTCAGCCGCTGAAGATGAACGATCGTCAGGTGGCGAGGCCGGAAAAAACCCGGCCGTCGCGGGCCGGCTCGCCGACGATGCCATTCCGAAAACCGACGCCGAGTGGAAGCGCCGGCTGACCCCGGAGCAGTTCGAGGTGGCCCGCAAGAAGGGCACCGAGCGGGCCTTCACCGGAAAGTATTGGAACACCAAAACGTTCGGCACCTACCGCTGCATCTGCTGCGGGGAGCCGCTCTTCGCATCGGGTGAGAAGTTTGACAGCGGCTGCGGCTGGCCGAGTTTCTTCGCGCCGATCGACGGCGTGAAGGGAAAGACGATCGCCGAGAACGAAGACCGCTCCCACTTCATGCTCCGCACTGAAGTGACCTGTCGCCGTTGCGGCGCCCATCTGGGGCATGTGTTCAACGACGGCCCACCCCCCACCGGGCTGCGTTACTGCATCAACTCGGCGTCGATCACGCTCGATCCGCAGGGGCAGGACAGCAAGTAGGACAGGCCGGCGGTTTCACGCAAACACACGGCATCCTGCCGTTGTTTGCTTGGCCGGCTCCGCCGGCTGGTGCTGACCCGGCCCTCCGGGCCTGGCGCTGTTCGATGTGGGACAGGCTTCAGCCTGTCGGGGTGGGGGTTCATTTTATTGAAAGGCGAAAGCCCGTCCCACAAATCGCAATTGACAGGTCGAGAGCTCCCGGGTAATGTACAAATGTACATTCTTTTTTGGAGGCCATCATGATCGAGTTCAGCCGCCGGCAACTTCCGCACTACGACATCAAGGGGTGCACCTATTTCGTCACCGCATGCCTGGCAGGCAGCATTCCAGCCGTTGGCATGCACGCGATCCGTCGGCAGGCCGAGACAGTGCGGCGGCGGCCACGGCCAGCAGCGACGTCGACTGCTAGCTGGAGGTCACAACTCGATTGGGAGGCGTTCCAAGCAGGCGAAGACTGGCTCGACTCTCGCTCGGTCGTCCGATGGCTGAGGGACCGACGCCTTGCAGCTGTTCTGAAGGCTGAAATTCTTCGTGAACAGGGCGTGCGATATGACGTTCACGCCTATGTGGTCATGCCAAGCCACATGCACCTGGTGTTTACGCCCTTGGTTTGCAAGCCCTTGGTTTGCACACCTCTGTCGGAGATGTCAGGGCAGCGGCCGCGGGAAGACGATGCCATCGGAGGGACTCGATCGCCTCGGGTGGCGATCATGCGGTCGATCAAGGGGCGGTCTGCGGTGGCGTGTAATCGATTGCTGGGTAGGGAGGGGCCGTTTTGGCAGAGTGAATCGTACGACCGAGTTGTTCGAAACGAAGAAGAGATGGAGAAGGTTGTGCACTACGTGGAAATGAACCCGGTCAAAGCAGGCCTTTGCTCCAGTTCGGAAGAATGGCCATTTTCGTCAGCTCACAGGGCATGACAGGCTGAAGCCTGTCCCACATCGGGCAATGACGGGCTGAAGCCTGCCGCATTTGGGGCACGCATCGGGGCACACATCGGGGCACGCATGGTGGCCCAGGGCGGGAAGGCGGGGCTACTTGGCGAGCAGCCAGGCGATGAGGCCCTTCTGGACATGCATCCGGTTGGCGGCTTCCTCGACGACGACGCTCTGCGGGCCGTCGATGACGCCATCGGTCACCTCCTCGCCGCGGCGGGCGGGGAGGCAGTGCATGAACAGGGCCTCGGGACAGCGGCTCATCAGGGCTTCGTTCACCTGATACGGGGCGAAGGCCTGGAGCCGCGTGGCCCGCTCCTTCTCCTGCCCCATGCTTGCCCAGACATCGGTATAGACGACCGCTGCCCCGGTCACCGCCTCGCCAGGGTCGGTCGTCTCGACGATCTCGGCGTTGGGGACCACACTCTGCAGGTGTCGGCGGAATGCATCGTCAAACTGATAGGCCCGCGGGGCGGCGAGTACGAACCGCATGCCGAGCAGACCGCAGACCACCGCCAGCGATCGGGCCATGTTGTTGCCATCACCGACGAAGGCGAGCGTGTGGCCCGCAACCCGGCCGACGTGTTCTTTGAAGGTGTAGATGTCGGCCAACGCCTGGCAGGGGTGGCAGTAGTCGGAAAGTCCGTTGATGACCGGCACAGTCGAGGCTGCGGCCAAGGAGACGATCGTTTCGTGGGCCTTCGAGCGGCAGACGATGGCGTCGACATACTCGGAGAGCACCCGGCCAAAGTCCGCGACGCTCTCCCGCGAGGAGGAGAATCCGGCATCTTCGCCGAGAAACACGCTCGAGCCGCCAAGATGGCCCATCGCCGCCTCGAAGCTCACACGCGTCCGCAGGCTCGGCTTTTCAAACACGAGCGCCAGCATCCGGCCGGGCAGCAGCGCGTCGCGCCTGCCCGATTCAAACTTGGTTTCGAGATCTTTCGAGATGGCGAAGACCGCCTCGATCTCGTGGGCCGAGAGGTCTTCGGGAACGAGGATGTGACGCATCGCTGATCAGGCCCGGGAAGCCACCTCGATGATCGCGTCGGAGAGGCGGTCGCAGCCATCGTTGACGTCGTCGGCCGTGATGTTCATCGAGGGCAGCAGGCGGATCACCCGGCCCTGCGTGCAGTTGACGAGCAGGTTCTTTTCGAGCGCCGACTGGACGACGGCCGCCCCGTCGATCGAGAGTTCGACGCCGATCATCATGCCGGCCACGCGGACGTCGCGAACGGCGTCGCACTTCTCCTTCAGATCGAGCAGCCGCTGGCGGAAAAGCTCGGCCGTGCGGTCGACATGGTCGAGCAGATGCTCGTTCTCGATCATCTCGATCGCGGCCACGCCGGCCGCCGCGGCGATCGGGTTGCCGCCGAACGTCGAGGCGTGCATGCCGGGCCGGAGGTGCTTTGCGAGTTCGACGGTCGTCAGCATCGCGCCGCCGGCGATTCCGGCGCAGAGGCTCTTGGCCAGCGTGATGATGTCGGGCGTGACTCCGAAGTGCTGGTAGCCGAACCACTTTCCGGTCCGACCGCAGCCACACTGCACCTCGTCGAACACCAGCAGTAGATCACGTTCGTCCGCGATCCGCCGCAGCCCTTCGAGGAAGCCGGGAGGCGCGGGCACAACGCCCCCCTCACCGAGGATCGGCTCGACGAGGATGCCGCCGGTCTGGTCATCGACCAGTTTCTCGACCGCGTCGAGGTCGCCGTGCGGGGCGTACTGGAAGCCGGCCAGCATCGGACCGAGGCCCTCGTGATACTTCGGCTGGGCGGTGGCGGTGACGCTTCCCATCGTGCGGCCGTGGAAGCCGCCCTTGAAGGTGATGATCTTGTAACGCCTGCCGTCGGTGCGGAGCCGCACGAGTTTGATCGCGGCCTCGTTGGCCTCGGTGCCGGAGTTGCAGAAGAAGGCCTGGCCGCCGAACGACCGCTCGGCCAGCAGACGGGCCCACTCCCCCTGCGGTTCGGTGTACCAGGTGTTGGGCACGTGGATCAGTTTGGCAACCTGCTCCTGAACGGCCCGGACGACCGGCTCAGGGCAATGGCCCAGCAGATTGCAGCCCCAGCCCGGAAAGAGATCGAGGTATTCGGCCCCTTCGGCATCCCAGACCTTCGAGCCCAGGCCGCGGACGAGGCAGACGGGGAACCGTTTGTAGTTTGGCACCACGTAACGGTTGAAGACATCGATCACGGACTGCGTCTTATCGCCAATCGAGGTGGTGTCGATGGTGGCCATGAATGAGTGACTCCAGCAGCGTGCGAAAAAACCGGGGCGTCGGGTGAACGGTCTGGACGACGGGTGGATGAAGGTCTGGAAACAGTTATACGGAAGCCGGTTCGGCTGGTGCGGTGGCGTCGTCTCGGGTGAGCTCCGTGCCCACGCCGCTGGTCGTATAGATCTCGAGCAAGAGCGAGTGGCGGAGCCGGCCGTCGATGATGTGGATTTTCTTGACGCCCTGTTCGAGCGTGTCGAGGCATCCCTCGATCTTGGGGATCATGCCGGCCGAAATCGTGCCGTCCGCGATCAGCCGGCGGGCCTCGGTCGCCGTGAGCGAGTGGATCAGACTCTCCGGTTCGTTGACGTCGCGGAGCACGCCGGGAATGTCGGAGAGGACCACGAGTTTTTCGGCACCGATGGCGGCGGCCACGGCGGTGGCGGCCGTATCGGCGTTGACGTTGAGTTTCTGACCGTCGGCCGTGACCGCCATCGAGGGGATCACCGGGACCTGTCCGGCATAGGTGAGGTTTTCGATCGTGAGCCGGTCGACCTTCGTCACATCTCCCACAAACCCAAGATCGACGGGCTGACCGTCCGGACCCTCGAGCACCAGCGGTTCGCCATAGAGAACGTTGGTCGAGAGGAAGTTGAGCGACATCGCCCGGCCGCCGTACTCTTCGATCCGGGCGACGAGATCATGGTTGACCTCGGTGGCCAGCACACGCTCCACGATGTCGAGCGTGGCCTGATCGGTATACCGCCGGCCCTGGACGAACCGCGGCTCGAGTCCGGCCTTGTCCATCGCCCGACTGATCGCCTTGCCCCCGCCGTGGACGAGAATGATCCGCATGCCGAGCGTCGACATGAAGACGATGTCGATCAGCAGGTGACGGAGCGAGTCGGGATGTTCGACCACGCTGCCGCCGAGTTTGATGACGGTCGTGGTTTCACGGAACTTGCGAATCCAGCCGAGGGCCTCGATGAGGGTGTCGGCCTTTTGGATCGCCTTGTTCTGGGCCGACGTGGGCTTGAGTTTGGCGGAAGTGTTGGGCACTGGCGGTCAATCCTTGCGTTCGTGCTGGCTGTCGAGCCGGCGCCGCGCAGTCTGTGGGAAAGCCCGGAATTGTACCAAGGCCGTCGAACCTGAAAACGCGGTCCTGAAAAGCCGCTGAAATCCGGAAAAGAGGCTGAAAACTTGGAGCGTCGTGCCGGGGGGCTCTGCGAGCGGATTCGCGGCGGGGCGGCTTGACGACCGCGGCGAGAGGGATAGTCTGTATTTGTTTTCCGAATGATTCACGGCGGCAGCATTTGATTTACTGAAATTCCCTTGAATCTGAAGTCCCTCAAAATCTTCTGCGACATCGTTGCCCGACGCAGCTTCTCCAAAGCGGCCGTTGACAACGGCATTTCCCAGTCGGCCGCCAGCCAGGTCGTGAGCCAGTTGGAGAGCCGACTCGGCGTGCAGTTGATCGAGCGGTCGAAGCGGCCGCTGGTGCCGACCCGTGAGGGGCAGGTCTTCTTCGACGGCTGTCGAAAACTGATCGGCCAGTACGACGCCCTCGAAGACACCGTCCGAACGCTCCATGAAGAGGTGGCGGGCAGGGTGCGGGTGGCGGCGATCTATTCCGTCGGCCTGCATCACATGAGCCGCTACGTGCAGGAGTTCATGAGCCGCCATCCGAAGGCCCACGTGCGGCTCGAATACCTCCATCCCGACCGGGTGCTGGAGTCGGTCGAGCAGGGTCAGGCCGATATCGGGATCGTGAGCTATCCCCGCAGCACCCGGGCCGTCGAGGCGGAGCCTTGGCGTGAGGAGCCGATCGTGCTGGTCTGTGCGCCAGGAAATGCCTTTGCGGGCCGTGTGCAGGTGATGCTCCAGGAACTCCACGGCCAGCGGATGGTGGGCTTCGACCCCGATCTTGTCATCAGGCACGAACTCGACCGCGCGATCGCGGCCCGCGGTGCCGAGCCAAACGTGGTCATGGAATTCGACAACATCGAGACGATCAAGCGGGCCGTCGAGATCGACGCCGGGGTGGCCCTGCTGCCGGAGCCGACCGTGGGCCGCGAACTCGCCGCAGGCACCCTCTGCGCGGTTCGACTCGCCGGCGATGAGCTCGTCCGGCCGCTCGGCATCATCCACGCCCGCGGCAAACTTCCGGCCCCCACCGTGCAGCGATTCGTCGAACTGCTGCGACGCCATGCCCGCGACGAGACTCCCGCCCTGAAGGAGGCAGCGGTGGGCGACGAAC
>CAMDFJ010000071.1 GCA_945897435.1 Candidatus Kuenenia stuttgartensis
GTATCCTGCGGGCTGGTCGATACCAAGAGTTTATAGGTGCGGTCGATGTCTCGCGGAAGCGAACGAAGCCGGGCGGCGGTGGCAGCCATGCCTGAGATGTTCGCCATCTTCGCCGTCTTCGCGGCATCGGGAGCCTGGCCGGTCCCGGACCTGAATGAGGCGGTCTACCTGACGAAGGCGTTGCACTTCGCCGACCGATCCTGGGCCGCAGGGGACTTCTTTCTCGAGACGCCCGACGCACACGGGGTCTTCTACCGGCTGCTCGGACCGCTCACGGCCACGGCAGGCCTGGAGATGGCGGCCTGGGTGGGCCGGATCCTCGGCTGGCTGGCACTTGCCGGAGGCTTTCGACACGCGGTCGCCCCGCTGCTCGAGTCCCGATGGTCGCGGATACTCGCCGCCGCCGTCTGGGCGGTCGCCCTCAGGCAGACCACCATGGCCGGCGAATGGGTGATCGGTGGCTGTGAGGCGAAGGTTTTTGCCTGGGCATTGGTGCTGCTGGCGATCGGCGAATTCGCCGCCGACCGGTTCGCCCCGTCGTGGCTGGCATTCGGACTGGCCACGGCGATCCACCCGATCGTTGGCGGCTGGGGGCTCGTGGCGCTGGTGGCGTCACGGCCCAGGCTTCCTCCCCCGACACCCGCGGGGCTGATGCTGATTGCGATCGGGGCCGCCGCTGCAGCCTGCGGGATCGTGCCGGCACTGGGACTCTCGGCAGCTGATCCGGTGATCAAGGCCGCGGCCGCACGCATCTACGTGGTCGAACGCCTGCCGCACCATCTGCTCCTGCGGTCGTTTCCGGACTCGTTTGTGGCCCGGCATCTGCTCGCAGTGGCCTGCTGGTGGCTCCTCGACCGGGCTTGCGGCGACACGGCCGCCCGGCGGCGATTCCGCTCCTACACACTTGCTGCGCTCTCGATTTCGCTCTGTGGGGTCCTGATCTCGTCGGCCGAGTCGGTCGCCCCCGGAATCGTCCACGGACTGCTTCGGTATTACTGGTTTCGGCTGGCAGACGTGATCGTGCCCCTGGCCCTCGCCGTGTCGTTGGCGGCGGTCCTGGCAGAAGATGCCGCCTGTCGTCGGATCTTCCCACTGCCACCGCGACTGGTTCGCGGGGCCTGCATGCTCCTGCTCTGCATCGACATCGTGGTCCAGAGCCGCCACTGGCCGCTGCCGGGAAGATCGGACCCGTTGGCCAGGGCCGACAGCCAGGTGGAGGCTGCCGCCTGGGCCGACGTCTGCGGCTGGGTGCGGGAGAATGTTTCCTCGGATGCCTGCTTCCTCACGCCCAGGGGATCGACCACGTTCACCTGGCGAACCGGCAGGCGGGAGGTGGTCTCATGGAAAAACAGTCCGCAGGATGCCCCATCGCTGCTCGAATGGCGGCGGCGGATCGTCGACTGCTTCTCGAAAAACGGTTCGCTCGTGGCGATGGAGCGTTCGACGGCCGCACTCGGTCCGGATCGGATCAGGCTCATCCGAGACCGCTATCAGGCCGACCATGCGATCGTGCCGATCGAGACCCTGGGCATCGAGCACGTCCCCGGCAAAAGGCTCTTCAGCAACGATCGCTATGCCGTCTACCGGCTCGCGAGGGGAACATCCGAGGAAACGCAATGACTGACGGGCAGGGTGGGCAGGCTTCGATCGGTGGCGTGGCCTTCGATCTCGACGGCCTGCTCGTGAACACCGAGGAACTCTACCAGCATGTCGGCTCTGAACTGCTCGCCCGACGCGGCCGCCTCTTCGAGGCCGATCTGCTCGATCGGATGATGGGCCGGCCGCAGGCGGTGTCGCTGCAGATCATGATCGACTGGCACCGGCTCGACGACACGATCGAGGTGCTCGCCGCCGAGACGAGCGAGATCTTCGCGACGCTGCTCGACACCCACCTGGAGACGATGCCCGGGGCCGTCCCCCTGCTCGATGCGATCTCCGCCCGGAACCTGCCCAGGGGAGTCGCCACCAGTAGCGGACCGGGATTCGCCCACGACGTGCTCGGCCGGGTCGGTCTGATGGATCGATTCGGCTTCGTGCTCACGTCGGCCGACGTGAGCCAGGGCAAGCCCCATCCCGAGATCTACCTGCGGGCGGCCGAGCGGCTGGGGATCGCCGCCGAACGCATGCTCGTGTTCGAGGATTCGGCCAACGGCTGCCGTGCCGCGGTCGCCGCCGGCGCGACCGTCGTGGCGGTGCCGGGCGGCCATAGTCTGCGGCACGACTTCAGCGGTGCGGCATTGATCGCCGAGTCGCTCGCCGATCCTAGAATCCTCTCGCTGTTGGCCTGAGGTCTGCCCGCAGTGAGGAAGAAGTACTTGCGCAGTGACATCCCGGAACTCCCCTGACATCCCGAAACGTCCCTCAGGGGCGGCATGATGCACCATGGCAGAATTCCCTACCCCGGAGAAGACTTTCGGCCGGCAAAACCCGTTTGCCGCCCGCCTGCGTGAAAATCGCCGACTCAACCGACAAGGGTCGGGAAAAGACACCCGCCACATCGTCATCGAATTAGGCTCCGCGGGCCCGACGTACACCTGTGGCGATGCTCTCGGCGTCTTTCCGCGGAACCCCGAGGCCTTGGTCCATGAATTCATCGAAACCTTGGGGCTTCCGCACGACGCTGCCCTGAACGAAACGCTTGCATCCTCCGCCGTCCTCAACCGCGTGCGGAAAAAGTTCGTTCGAGCTGTGGCGGAAAAAGCCAGTGGCCGGGCGAGGGATCGCCTCCAGGACATTTGTGCCGACGACAAAGCGTTCGACCAATACATTTTCGACCGGGATGTGATCGATGTTCTTCGTGATGCTCCGGGAGTTCATTTCGAGCCCGGGGAAATTCCCGGTCTTCTGAACACGATCGCACCTCGTCTCTATTCAATCGCGTCCTCCCCCGACCACCGTCCCGGAGAGGCTCATCTGACTGTCGCCCTCGTCCAGTACACCTCCCACGGCCGACAGAAACAGGGGCTCGCCTCGGGCTACCTCGCTCACCTGGCCGACCAGTCGCCGGTCGCCGTCTATGTCCAACCGACCCGCCATTTTCATCTTCCCCCATCTGGCCGCGACATGATCATGGTCGGCCCGGGGACTGGCGTCGCCCCTTTTCGAGCCTTTCTCCAGCACCGTGCCATCCACGGCCACTCAGGTCGCAATTGGCTTGTGTTCGGAGATCAGCACGAGAAGAGCGATTTTCTTTACGGAGAGGAATTCCTGGCTGCACAGAAATCCGGACTGCTTCAGAAACTCTCCACTGCGTTTTCCAGGGATCAGGCCGAAAAAATTTATGTGCAGCACCGCATGGAAGAAGAGGGCGCCGAGCTCTGGCGCTGGCTGAACGAGGGTGCATTCTTCTACGTCTGTGGCGACGCGAAGCGAATGGCCAAGGACGTTCATGAATCCTTGGTGAAGATCGTCGCCAGGCATTGCGGTAAAACGCTCGAGCAGGCCGATGAATGGGTCGCGGAAACGCTGATGAAAAATGAAAACCGCTATCTCAAAGACGTCTACTGAAGTCAGGGATGTGACGACTGCTTCCCCGGCCGGCCAGGACACGAGCGAGCCTGTCTGGGCGGCTGTCCGATCGCTTTGGCTGAAGTGTCGGAGTTGAATTGCCAGGCAGTGTTTCCTCGCGAAGACGCCGCGGCAGCGGCGTTTCCGTGGCGATGGGGCATCCGCGAGCCCGTCACGAAACTGGCTTCATGGCGGCAGGTCAGGGCTGATCCTGCTTCTCGGCCCCACTGCCTTGCCGAAGTGTCCTTGATTGGCTACCATCCCCGCAGAATTCGGGGGAGGTTTGAGAGTCACCCGAAAGAGGGGAACCGTTGCAGTGGCAGGCTGGTGATGGCTTGCCGATGGTGATTGTTGACGAGATAGTGATTTGCCCGCTTTTTCAGCACTTCCAGCACCACGTAGAAAATAGGTGAAGCGATGTTCGAAGGCTTCTGTTTGCTCGGGTCGGCGATGCCCGATCTGTCAGTGTTCCAATACAACGCGGTTGACAACATTTTTTCGATGACGGTCGCGACGATGGGTGCGGCCGCCCTGTTTCTGTACATGTCCCGTTCGCACGTCGATCCGGAATACCGGCCGGCTCTGCTGGTGTCGGGCATCGTGGTTTCGATTGCCTGCTACCACTACTTCATGATCCGCCACAGCTGGCACGACGCCTACTCGTTGGTGGGCGGTGGCTACAAGGGCACCGGAGCAGCCTTCAACGACTTCTATCGGTATGCCGACTGGATCCTGACGGTTCCGCTCTTGATGGTCGAACTCGTGGCCGTCCTCCGACTGCATTCGGCCAAGGCGTCGAGTCTGCTGACGCGGCTGGTGATCGCGGCGGCCCTGATGATCGCGCTCGGCTATCCGGGCGAGGTGATCTCCGATCCGTCGCGTTGGTCCGAGCGGGTCATCTGGGGTGGGCTCTCGTCGATTCCGTTCTTCTACATCCTCTATGTGCTGTGGACGGAACTGACGAATTCGCTCGACAGCCAGCCGCCCGCCGCCCGTAGGCTCCTCGAGATCGCCCGGCTCGTGATCCTGGTCACCTGGGCGGTTTACCCGATTGCCTATGCGCTCGGTGGCACGCCCGATGCCCTGGCGGCGAAGGCCGGGACCGCGAATGCTGCCAATGGCGTCACGGGTGCCAATGGCGTCGTCGGCCTGCAGATTGGCTACGCGATCGCCGACATGACCGCCAAGGCGGGCTTCGGCGTGCTGATCTATCTCATCGCCAAGGCCAAGAGCACGAAGACTGCCCATGGTGAGGCGTACGGCACCGTCTGAGTGGCGGGACCCTCTGCAGAAGAATAGTGTTTCCATGCACGCGGCCTCGGTAATCTTGCTCTCTTGGGCTATTATCGGGGCCGCGTTCTTTTTTTCTCAGGCCACGGCCGGCGCCACAGCCGGCGTTTTGGCGGCGCTCGTCGCGATGGTCGGCCTGCCGCACGGCGCAGCCGACCACCGCTTTGCCCGGACGCTGCTCGAGCCGGTTTTGGGGATGGCCTGGCTGCCGGTGTTTCTGGCCGGGTATCTCGGGGTTGCGGCACTGGTCGTCTGCGGCTGGTACGTGGCGCCGGCCGCCACGGTGGTGGTGTTTTTTCTGGCTTCTGCCTGGCACTTTGGCCAGGAAGAGCCGCGGCTGCCGATCGGTCCGCGGAGCCTGCGGCCGCTGTTCCGATTCGCACGCGGAGGACTCGTGATCTGGACGCCGCTGGTGTTTCACGCCAACGACGTCGCCGCGATCCTCGGCCTGACCGCGCCGGTGGGAGCGGGCACGGCCATCCAGAATGCCATCAGCCTGCTGACGGCCTGCTCGTGGATGATGCTGCCGCTCGCGGCGGCCGGTTGGACGCTCCAGGGCCTGGTGGCCAGCGGACGCACCGGGCAGCGGAGGCGGGTCTTGCTCGCCGACAACGCGCTGGTGGCGTCATTGGTGATGCTGTTCGCCATCGCGAGCCCGCTGGTGAGTTTCCTGGTCTATTTCTGCGGCTGGCATTCGGCGCGGGGACTTCAGCGGCTCCGTCGGGAACTTGGAGAAAGCTGGCCGGAGTTGGCCAGAAGCCTCGCGCCCCTGACCGTGGGGGCGATCGCCCTGGTCGGGCTGGCCGCGTGGCTCGTGCTCGGCGGGGCGGGCTGGAATGGCACGCTGATCCGGGCGACGTTCGTCGGTTTGAGTGCCGTTGCCGTGCCGCATCTGCTTCTGCATGGCGTCGCGCCGCTGTGCGAGTCGCTCGTCCGGCGGCGGTCGCAATCGCTGCACTTGAAGCCCCAGATGACCTTGGGGGGCACCGCATGACATCGGCCCCGGAGTTCGACTATTGTGTCGTGGGCGGCGGTCTTCAAGGCTGCCTCCTGGCCCATGCGCTGGCCTGGCACCGTCCGGAGGCGACCGTCCTGCTCATCGAACGGGCCGACGAGCTGTGCGGCAATCACACCTGGTCGTTTCACGAGACAGACGTCGCCGAGCAGGCGAGAAGCTGGTTCGATCCGCTGGTCACCCACCGTTGGCCCGGCTATCGCGTCAGGTTTCCGACGCTGTCGCGGCGGGTTGAGATCTCCTATGCGACGATCACGTCCGACCGCCTCCGCGAGGCAACGCTGTCGTTGGCGGGCGGAGCGGGGGGCTCTCGCCCCGGCCGACTCGTTGTTCGCACAGGCGAGTCGTGCGAGATCCTCTCGCCGACCGCCGTGAGACTCGGCGGGACCGCCGACGTTTTCTGCCGCGCGGTCCTCGACTGTCGCGGGCGGACGGAGGCAGGATCGCCGGGCGGCGCGGGCTATCAGACCTTCATCGGCCACGAGTATGAGACTGCTCGCCGCTGGCCGGCATCGGAACCGACGGTCATGGATGTCCGGGCCGACCAGGCCGAGGGCTTCGAGTTTCTTTACGAACTCCCGCTCGGTCCCGATCGCGTGCTGCTCGAGTACACCCGGTTCCACGAGGAGCCGGCCTGTGACGAATCGCGGGCCGCCTCGCTGATCGCGGCTCGGCTGGCCGAGGCCGGCGCAGGATCTACGAAGCTGATCAGAACCGAGCACGGGTGTCTTCCGATGCCCTATGCAGCCACAGTCAGTCGCGAGGGGCCGTCGCCGGCCGGCGGCTATGCCGGCGGCTGGTACCACGCCGCCACGGGATACTCGATGCCACTGGCCGTTCGCTTCGCGGAACTCGTCGCCCGGGGCTGCCCGGAGCGTGTCGCCGCGGAGATCGCCTCCGCGGCCGCGGAGGACCGGCTGCGGCGAGGATTCGCCCGCTTTTTGAACCGGCTGCTCTTCTGCCTTGTCAGGCCCGAACACCGCTGGAAGATCTTCCAGCGGTTCTACCGCGTCCTGCCGGAAGAGCGAATCGCCCGGTTTTACGCCCATCGTTTCACATTCACCGACGCGGCTCGGATCCTGATCGGCTGGCCGCCCATCGGCCTGGCTCCGATTCGTTTCGCCAGATCGTTTGTTTCACTCCCGGGGCCGCTGCCGACATGACGAAAAATCTTCTCGGCTTCGCCGGCGCGACGCACCAGACCACCCGCACGGGGCACGGCTGGTCCAAGGCTCTGCAGCTCGCCCCTGACCTCTATCCAGGCGTGGGCGGCAAGCGGCTTCGGGCCACCCTGCTCGAAGAGGCCTACGCGTTTGCCGGCGGCCGATCCGCGGCTCCCGCGTTGATCGTCGATGCGGTCGAACTCCTGCATGCCGGTTCGCTCGTGATCGACGACTTCGAAGACGGCTCGCTCACCCGCCGCGGCCAACCGGCGTTGCATCAGGTGATCGGCCCGGCCCGGGCCGTCAATGCCGGCAATTGGATGTATTTCCGCGCTCTGGAACTGGCGTCAGCCGCCCTGGACGATCCCGCCCGGTCCGCAGCGCTCGTGGGCAGGTTCATCGCGGTGGCACGGCAGTGTCACGAGGGTCAGGCGATCGACCTGGCCATGCGGATCGACGAGGTCACGCCGCGGCAGGCCCAGGTCACGGCGCTGGCGATCTCGCGGTGGAAGACCGGCCGCCTCGCCTCACTGGCCGCGTGGTGTGGGGCCCAGGCCGCCGCGGGAGACCCGCAGACGCTGAAAGCCGTTGCTGCCTTCGGCTGCAGGATGGGTATCTGCCTGCAGATGAAAAACGACTTCGACGAACTCTGCGAATTGCTCGACGGGTCGGATCGGTGCGATGACCTCCGCAACCGCCGCGTCACCTGGCCCTGGGCCTGGGCCGCGAGCGAGCTGTCGGCCCGGCAGTTCACAGCCTTGCAACACCGGCTGCGGCAACCGAAAGAGCAGCGGGCTGAGTTTCGCCCGCTCGCCAGGGATCTGCTCGACGCGACCTACCGCAGGGCGCCGGCCGAGATCAACGCCCGGCTCGACCGGGCAATCGACAGGCTCACCGCCGCCACGGAAGGTGGCCATCAAGCCGGCCCGTTGGCCGCGATTTGCGACGCCCTGCGGATCGCCATCGAGCCGACGAAGGCAGAGGCTCTTCCGTGAACATGGCGACCGTCGCAGAGAGGCGTCCGCCTCGGTCAGGCAACAGCCCGCAGAGGCGGGCGGCCGTGATCGGCAGCGGTTTTGGAGGCCTCGCCGCCGCCATCCGTCTGCAATCGATGGGCTTCGAAACGGTCTGCTACGAGGCCCACGACCAGCCGGGAGGCCGGGCTGCCGTCTACGAGGATGGCGGCTACATCTTCGATGCCGGGCCGACCGTGATCACCGCCCCGCACTGTCTGGAGGAGCTCTTCGAACTCTCGGGCAGGCGGATGGCCGACTACATCCGCCTGCTGCCGGTGACCCCGCTCTACCGGCTCCAGTGGAGCGACGGCGCGGCCTTCGATTACGTTGCCGACGAGGCAGGACTGATCGAACAGGTCCGGCGTCTGAGCCCCGCCGACGTCGACGGCTACCGGCGGTTCGCCGACTACTCGCGGCAGGTGTTCCAAAAGGGGTATGAGGAGCTCGGCGCCGTCCCCTTCCTGCACTTCACCGACATGCTTCGGGCCGCCCCCCACCTTGCCCGCCTGCGGGCCGACCGGAGCGTCTACGCGGCCGTTTCACGATTTATCAAAGACGAGCACCTCCGACAGGCGTTCAGCTTTCACCCCCTGCTCGTCGGCGGGAATCCGCTGGAGACGAGCTCCATCTACACGCTGATCCACTGGATCGAGCGGAAGTGGGGCGTGTTCTTTCCCGAGGGGGGCACCGGCGCGCTCGTCCGCGGCCTCGTTCGGCTCTTCCAGGACCTCGGCGGTACGCTCCGACTCGAGTCTCCGGTCGATCGAGTCACGCTCGAGTCTGCCGGCGACGCGACCAGGCACGTCATCCACGTCGCCGGCGTGCCGCCGGAGGCGTTCGACGCAGTCGTCTCGAACGCCGACGTCCACCATACCTATGCCAGGCTTTACCGTGGGGTCGCCGCGGCCGGCCGCCGGCAGCGGCGACTGGAGCGAATGGCCTGGTCGATGTCGTTGTTCGTGCTCTACTTTGGCACCAACCGTCGGTATCCGAACCTGGCCCACCACACGATCCTGTTCGGGCCGCGGTTCCAGGGGCTCTTGCGGGACATCTTCCACGGCCATCGCCTGCCCGCCGACTTCAGTCTCTATCTCCACGCCCCCACGATCACCGACCCGGGCATGGCCCCGGCCGGAGGCGAGTCGTTCTACGTGCTCAGCCCAGTGCCGCATCTGGGCAACGCGGAGATCGACTGGGAGGCGGTGGCCACCGGCTACGGCGACGCCATTCTCGAGTCACTCGAACAGCACCTCCCGGGGTTGCGAAATGCGATCGTGACCCGGCGGCACTGCACTCCCGCCGACTTCGCGGAGAGATTCAACGCCTATCACGGATCCGCCTTCTCGGTAGCGCCGACGCTCACCCAGAGCGCCTACTTCCGCCCGCACAACCGCGACCCGGACATCACCGGGCTCTACCTCGTCGGGGCGGGCACCCATCCGGGAGCCGGAGTGCCCGGCGTCGTCAACTCTGCCAAGGCCACCTGCGACACGATCGCGGCCGACTTTCATGTCGTCGGCAGTTAGCAGCCAGACAGCGGGGGAGTCGATCCGTCGGCACAGCCGCTCGTTCTCGTTTGCCAGCCGGCTGCTTCCCGCCGGCAAACGGGCCGACGTCGAGCGTCTCTACGCCTGGTGTCGGTGGTGCGACGACGGCGTCGATACAGCCGCCTCGCCTCAGCAGGCGCTGGAGTTCGTCGAACATGCCACGCATGACGTCCGCCGGATCGCCGGGGGAGATAGCCCGGTCGCCGCGGAGAGCCGCTGGCTGGCGGAACTCGTCGGCCGGCACGACCTGCCAATCGAGGCGGCCCTGGCCCTGCTCGATGGGATGCGATCGGACCTGACGGCGGCGGCCGGCCTTCACGAGGCCGACCTCCTCCGGTACTGCTTTCGGGTCGCCGGGACGGTCGGAGTGCTCTTGTGTCCGATCCTCGGCCTCGCGGATCGCCAGCTTCTTCCCCACGCCGCGGCGCTCGGCATGGGCATGCAGATGACCAATATCGCCCGAGACGTCGCTGAAGACTGGCTTCGGTCTCGCTGCTACCTGCCGCTTGAATGGACCGACGGACTGCGGCCCGGGGGCGGGCCGCCCGACCCACGACGGGTACGGCAGGGCGTGCAGACGATCCTCGAAGTCGCCGACGGCTATTACACTGCCGGGGAGGCGGGCATCGTCGGGCTCGATACCGATTCCCGCCTGGCTGTCCGGGCGGCGGCGAGGATCTATTCCGCGATCGGGACCAGGATCCGAAGGCGAGGCTTCGAGGTGCTCGACGAACGGGCCCGGGTGTCGATGCTGGGGAAGCTCGGGATCTTCACCCTGGCGATGCTCATCCCTGCCGGCGGCAGCCGGCCGATGCGGCTTGACGACTCGGCCCGGCGAGCCCTCGCCGCGGCAGAACGACTGTTGGCGGAGTGTGGAGTATCGGTTCAGGGGTGAGCCTGGGCTGGGTTTTCAAAGTTCGATACACAAACCATGGAGTCTTGTCATGAAATGGGATGCCTGGAGTGTCGTGTTCACCGGTCTGTCGCTGACGAGCGTGACGGCGGTCGTCCTGTTTCTCCTGGTCGCAATCAATCCGAAGGACGCCGCGTACGGCTCGAAGCCGCTGTTCTACGCCGTCGGCATGGCCATCCTGGCGTTGGCCTTCAATCGGGCTTCGGCGTGGGCGGCCCGCCGGGCTGAGCGTCTCGTTCCCTGAATCGCCAGCGGTCGATCGCGGCGAAGCAGGCGAACACCCCGAGCACGGCCAGTCCGTAGAGCATCGCGATCAGGGCCAGCGCCACGTCGTAGGGTTTGGGCGTCGAAAGGGAAACCCGCAGGAGGACCGTCGAGATCACGAAGCCGGCGTTGCGAAACACGTGTTCGTAGCGGTCGTAATAGGCCAGCGATACGATCAGCAGAAAGACGTCGGTGAAGATCATGAACTCGAAGAATCGGGGGAAGAAGAAGAGATCGACATCGATCGGCGGTGGCGCCAGCACCATCGGCAACCGCTCGACAAGCCCAGCCCAACTGGCCAGATTGACCAACGCCAGGGTGACCAGCACGACCAGCAGCAACACGGCCACGGCCTTCTTGAGCTGGATGAAGCCCTCCAGGTCACGATGCGCGGGCATCTTCGGTGTCACCTGACGCAGCAGGGTGAAGCCGGTCACGATCAGGAACATCATGACAGCCGCTGCCATGTCGATCAGGACGGCCTTGACCGCGTCGGGCTCCGCCAGCCAGTTTTCCAGGTTGTGGAAACCGCCGAGGTCCTTGAACACGCCGCGGACGACGATCAGCGAAATGATCTCGTATTGTTTGGCGACCTCTCCGGTATGCGAGGCGGCCAGGGCGAATACGAGGAGCACCACCTCGTAGAACAGGATCACGCTGAACGGCGTGTAGACGGCATGGAGCGGACTCTCGTCGATTCCCTCGAAGAGCGTCTGGGGAAAGTCAGGAAACAGCCGGGCGATCCCGATCACTATCAGGTGCACGAGAAAGCCGACGGCCGCTCCCGTCACCACCAGCCGCTCCAGCCAGGCCCGCACGGACGGGCTGTCGAGGGCGTCGAAGATGTCGGCCAGACGGCGGCGGATCAAACCGAGCACGGCAATCTCTCCCAGATGAGCGATTCGCCGGGGCCGTCGACGCCGTTCACACGTTTATTCTAGGCAGTGGCCCCCGCCTGGGGCGGGCATGCTCCAAAAAACCCGGGACACCCCCTGGAATCGCATTCTGGCTCTCTGGAGCGGTCGCCGCAGTGCCTGAAGCAGTTGCGACACTCGGCACGGCCGCCGCATCAAAGCGGCGGAGTGCCATGTTCACGGCTGCTCGAGGTCGATTCCGATGCGGTCGGCCTGGATTCGCAGGGCCCGCTCGAAGGCAGGAAACGGATACTTCGTCTGGTGGCGGATCGCCCAGAGGTAGGCCGAGTCGACGAGTTTGCCGGGAAGTTCGCCCCGTTGCACGAGCTGGACGACATCCTTGATGAAGGCGAACTCCTGCGGCCGCCGTGCTCGGAGGCCCGTTTTCAGCCGGTCTTCCAGCGAGGCGATCGTGGCCGTGCCGGCGGGTTCTTCGCCGCGGCTGACAGCGGCGGGCGTTGCAAGGAGTGCGATTGCCAACAGGACGGCCTTGAGTGCATGCATGGTTCTGCTCCGAAGGTCATCGACTGCATGTTTCGGGTGATGGCTCAGGGAAAGCGGGCGATTGCATAGCTCTTCTTGCCGGAGCGAAGCACGAGCGTCGATCCTCCGGCCAGATCGGCGGCGGTGAGCCGATGGGCGACGTCGGCGATGCGACGGTTGTTGACATAGGCACCCCCCTGTTCGATCGTGCGCCGGGCTGCTGACCTGGTCGGGGCGAGTCCGGTTGCCTCGAGCGCCTCGACGAGCGGCAGGCCTTCTCCTTCGAGTGTGCCGCGCGGAAACTCACGGCTCGGAACGTCGGCGAAAATCTCCGCCAGGGCGGCGTCGTCGAGGCCGCCGATCTCGGCCCCGAAGAAGATCGCGGTCGCCTGTCGGGCGATGCCAAGACCGGCATCGCCGTGCACCAGACGGGTCAGTTCCTCGGCGAGCCGCTTCTGCGTGTCGCGGGCCGCAGGGTTTGAGCCGCGAAGATCCGCAAGCGACCGGATCTCGTCGAGCGACAGTTCCGTCAACCGCTCGACGCAGCGGCCGGCGTCATCGTCGTCGAGATTGATCCAGTATTGATAGAAGCGGTAGGGGCTGGTGCGGTGCGGGTCGAGCCAGACGGCCCCGGCCGCCGTTTTCCCCATCTTCGTGCCGTCCGACTTTGTCAGCAGCGGGCAGGTGATGCCGTGCAGATCGCGGGATCGCAGCCGGCGACCGAGCTCGATCCCGGCGGTGATGTTGCCCCACTGGTCGCTGCCACCGATCTGCACCCGGCAGTCGAGGGCGTCGGAGAGGTGCACGAAGTCCCAGGCCTGCAGCAGCATGTAGCTGAACTCGGTGTAGGAAAGCCCGCCGTCGCGGTCGAGGCGGCTCTTGACCGAGTCCTTGCCGAGCATCTGTGAAAGCGGCACATGCTTGCCGACATCCCGCAGGAAGGCGAGATAGCCGACGCCCCGCATCCAGTCGGCATTGTTGACGACGTGGACAGTCCGGCCGGAGCCCGCGGGAATCGCGTCGTCGAGGATCGCCCGGATCTGCCTTTCGACGCCGGCGATGTTGGCCGAAAGTTCTTCGGGCGAGAGCAGGTTGCGTTCCTCGCTGCGGCCACTCGGGTCGCCGATCATGCCGGTGGCGCCGCCGACGAGGGCGACCGGCTCGTGCCCCGCTGCGGCGACTCGGCGCAGGAGCATCAGAGCGACCAGATGCCCGACGTGCAGGCTGTCGGCCGTCGGATCGAAGCCCGCGTAGACCCGCCGGGATCCGCCCGCCAGCCAGTGCCGAAGCGCCTTCGCATCGGTCGATTGATGGACGAGGCCGCGGGCCTCGAAGTCGGCGAGCAGGTCATGCATGTCGAAGCCCTTCTCTAACGCCAGATGTCGTCGTTGGCGAAGGGATGCGCCGGGCCGTCGAACCGTGGCTTGGGCAGGGCCTTGAGGGCCTGTTCGGCGAGCCTGAGATCATCCCGGGACGTGATCTTGAGATTGATCGGCGACCCGGGGACGACCGTGACTCGTTGTCCGATCGACTCCACGAGCTGGGCCTCGTCGGTGGGCTGCCCACCAGAAATTGAGGCAAAGGCACGCAGCAGCAGGTCGCGGGAGAAGACCTGCGGTGTCTGGGCCTCCCAGAGCCCTCTGCGGTCGACTGTTTCCGTGATCGTCGAGTCGGTCCCGACACGCTTGAGCGTTCCGACCACGGGCGTCGCCAGAATGGCCGCGCCCGTGCGGGCGCCGGCCTCGAAAACCCGATCGATCCAGGCCGCTGCGATACAGGGACGGGCGGCATCGTGGATTGCGACCATGTCGATCTCGGGGCCGAGTTTTTCGAGCCCGCGGCGAACCGAATCTGCCCGCTGCTGACCACCTTCGGCGAGCGTGACCCCCATGAATGCCAGATTGGCTCCGAACTTTTCCAGGAACGGCTCGCGATCCTCGGGGGCGACGACGATCACGACCTGTTTGACGTCGCTCCGTTCGAGAAACTTCTCAGCCGAGTGCATCCAGACTGCCCGGCCTGCGAGCGGTGCGAACGGCTTCTTGTAGTTGGCATCCTGAAACCGGCTGCTCTGGCCGGCAGCGGCGAGAATCACTCCGAACGTTGGCATCAGAAGCCACCGCCGCCGCCACCGCCCTGCCCGCCGCCGCCCTGCCCGCCGCCGCCAATGCCGCCGGCACCACCGCCGCCACCAATGCCGCCCTGCCCGCCGCCGCCACCGCCAATACCGCCGGCACCACCGCCACCGGCACCACCAATGCCACCCGCACCACCCCCGGCACCGCCAGCACCTCCGCCCTGGGCGCCGCCGCCAGTGAAGTTGAACTGCGTTACCTG
>CAMDFJ010000072.1 GCA_945897435.1 Candidatus Kuenenia stuttgartensis
GTCGTCGGCTGCGAATGCCAGTCCGAAGACCCAGTCAGAATGCCCTTCGAGCCTGGAGATTGACCGGCCGTCGGCCACGTTCCAGAGCCGCACCGTGCGGTCCTGCGAGGCCGTCGCCAGGATCCTGCCGTCATGCGAAAACGCGACTCCGTAGACCGTTCCCGTATGGCCGCGGAGCACGAGCAGTTGCCGCCCGCTGGCCGCATCCCAGAGCCTTGCCGTGCGGTCATTCGACGCCGTCGCCAGGATCCTGCCGTCGCTGGAATAGGCCACGCCGTACATCCGCTCGGGTTTCACCCCGCCTGCATGGTCGATCCGCAGCCGCTCGACGCCCGTACCGGCGTCGTGAACACGGGCCGTGCCGTCGGCCAGTGCGGCCGCGATCGCCGAGCCGTCTGGTGACCAGGCCAGCGACCAGATCGTCGCCGTGCCGTCCAGGGAAACGATGGTTGCGGAGGAGTCGCTTTCCAGTCTGTCGGACACTGCCGCGATCCGGATCGAGCCATCCGATCCCGCCATCGCCAGCCGCGAGCCGGCCGCGTTCCAGGCCACCGCCGTGACGGTCGACTGCTGGCCGTCGAAGACAGCGAGCGAATCGTCGAGCGAGGCGGCGAGGCTGTCGAGTTCGATCGGATGGCCGCCGCCCTGACTGGAGGCGAGTCCCCGAGCCTCGGCGAGCAGTCGGCGGGCCTCGGGCAGGTTGTCCCGATCGCGGGCCTCGGCGGCGAGCAGCACGTCGGAAAGATAGAGCTCGGAGCGAAGGCTCGCGGCAAGCCGATCGGCCTCCTGCCGACGCTCCTCGGCGACACCCCGGGCCGCCTCGGCCTCCTGTCGCTGCCGCTCAGCCCGCAGGGAAAACGCCGTCACCGCCCCCGTCGTGATCAGAAGCGAGAGGGCCACGGCCGCTGTCGCAAAGGCAGCCGGCCGATGCCTGCTGCAGAGCCGCCAGAGGGACTCCGAAAGCGAGGGTGGCCGGGCGAGGATCGGCTCGCCGACGAGCCAGCGGCCGATCTCCGCGGCCACCTCGACGGCCGTTGGATAGCGGTCCTCGGGCAGCGGCTGAAGGCAGCTTGCAACGAGCGTGCCGAGGCCGCGGGCCTCGAACCTGCCGATTGAATCATCGCCGCCAGAGGCACGTTCGACCGACTCCGCGAGATGGTGATTGCCCGCCGCCAGGGTCCGCGCGGCCTCCGGCAACGATTTGCCGCGGAGATCGCAGGGGAGTTTTCCCGTGACGAGCTCGAAGAGCACGACGCCGAGGGCATAGACATCGGTCCGGGTGTCGATCTCGCCGCCACCGGCCATCTGCTCCGGGCTCATGTAGAGAAGCGTGCCGACGAGTTCGCCGGCACTCGTGCAGAGGCTCCGCGGCTCATCCAGATCGGTCGAGCGGGCGACGCCGAAATCGATCACCTTCACCGTGCCTGAGGCATCGACGAGGATATTGCCCGGCTTGAGATCCCGATGGATCACGCCGTTGCGGTGCCCGTGGGCGATCGCCTCGCAGACCGAGGCGAAGAGCCGGACCCGCTCGCGGATCGTGAGCCCATTCTCCTCGGCGAAGCGGGTCAGCGTGCGGGCCTCCGGAACCAGTTCCATCACGATGAACGGCATCGTCAGGTCGCCCTGCCGATGGGAGCCGACCATGAAGATCTGGGCGATGTTCGGGTGCCGCAGCCGGGCGAGCACCTCGGCCTCAAACTCGAACCGGCGGAGCAGCGGCTTGGAGGCGATTCCGTCACGCATCAGCTTGACGGCGACGGCCCGGACGGGCGCATGCTGCCGGGCCTCGTAGATCCGGCCCATGCCCCCTGCACCGATCGGACGGACGATCGTCACACCGCCGAGGTCGGTTCCGGCCGGCAGTTCGGCCGCCGGCTCAGGCCAGAGTCCGAAGGAATCCGACGCCCCGAGGAGCCAGGAAGACTCAGGCCGGACCGTGAGATCCCGCTCCCGCCGGCCGGTGGATGGATCGGCTGCAGTCATGGAGGATTGTATCTTCCAATGGCGGATGAAGTCACCCGCACGGAGGGCTCTGGTATGACAGACTCTGATGCGTCAGAAGACCCGCTGCCGGCGATCGCTCGATTTCAGAGCTCGGCGATTTCCCACGCAGTATCTCTGAGAGATAGATGGAGCCCGGATGGAGAAGCAGCACGAAGAAGGCCTTGCGGACTGCCTCGCCCGGCTTCGGGCGGGTGAGCTCCAGGCCCGCGAGGACGTGATCGCCTCTGCGGCCGAGCGGATGCGAGCCATCGCCCGGCGGATGCTCGCCCGCTTTCCGAACGTCCGCCGCTGGGAGGACACCGACGATCTCTTTCAGGCCGCGGCCATGCGACTCCACCGGACACTTGGTCAGCTTTCGATCGACTCGCCGCGGGACCTCCTGGCACTCGCAGTGCTGCAGATCCGCCGCGAACTCCTCGACCTCGCCCGCAGCCATGCCGGGCCAGAGTCACACGCCGCCCATCAGGGCACGAACGCCATCCCCGGCCAGGGCTCGGCCGCCGGGCAGATTGTCGAGCGGATCGAGGACGCCGCCACCACGGCCTCGTCGCTCGACCGCTGGACCCGGTTCCAGCAGGCGATCGACGAACTGCCCGAGGACCTCCGCGAGGTCTTTCAGCTCGTCTGGTTCATGGGCGCCGACCAGAAGACGATCGCGGCCACGATCGGATGCTCCGAGCGAACGGTGAAAAACCGCTGGCGGGCAGCCCGGCTCGCCATCCGCTCGGCCCTCGATGGCGAACCGCCCGAATGACTTCAAAGTTCTCGAAGCCACTTCTCGCCGGTCGGCGAATCGACCATACTCTCCCACCTGCGATTGGCTCGGACGGTGGGCGGGTGTGTGCCGCCAGGCGTCCGTTGCCGTGGGCTCACATCCGAACCGCCTCCGGGAATGTCCTGACATGCTCGACCGCCCGCACACGCTCTCCCGACGGACCATCCTTTCGATGGCCGTTTTCACCATTGCCCTGACACACCTTGAATTTGGAGGATCGCACGTGACCGCCGCCGACAACAAGAACCCAAGCTGCTTCATGGACATCAGCATCGGCGACAAGCCGGCCGGCCGCGTGGTGATCGAACTCCGGGCCGACGTTGTGCCGAAGACGGCCGAGAACTTCCGTGCACTCTGCACCGGCGAGACGGGGTTTGGCTACAAGGGTTCGTCGTTTCACCGCGTGATCACCGATTTCATGTGCCAGGGCGGCGACTTCACCAACCACAATGGCACCGGCGGAAAATCGATCTACGGGGAGAAGTTTGCCGACGAGAATTTCCAGCTCAAGCACACCGGACCCGGCGTGCTGAGCATGGCCAATGCCGGCCCCAACACCAACGGCTCGCAGTTCTTTCTCTGCACCGTTCCCACGCCGTGGCTCGACGGCAAGCATGTCGTGTTTGGAAACGTCGTCGAGGGAATGGACGTCGTCAAGGCGATCGAAAAAGTCGGTTCCGGCAGCGGCAAGACGAGCGCCAAGGTGGTGATCACCGACTGCGGCGAGCTGAAGTAGGAAACAACGACTGTTTTTCCGCCGATGACGCCGGGGTCGAGCGCGGATGAGTGCAGCCGCCGTCAGCCGCCGCACTCCTCCCCTGCCCCGTCGCTCTCTGCCGCGAGGGACCGCAGGATGCCGATCGCCTCGTCGAGTGACGGGGCATCGTAGCCGCGAACCCGGCCACGCCGGTCGGCCGTCGCCAGGAGCAGCGCGGCATCGCGGTCTGGATGGGCCTCCAGCCGCTGCCGGGCACGGTGGCCGAGTGTGCCGTCGGCATGGGCCGTCGCCGCCTCGAGCGACTCGACGAGCCAGCGGGTGCGGGGCGTGATCAGCTCGCCGAGCGCCTCGATCCCCGCGGCCAGATGATTCCTGCGGTCGATCGACTTGCCGACATCGTGCACGAGCGCCGCCGTCAGAAGCTCCTCGTCATAGCCGCACTCCTCGTGGACGAGGTCGAAGACCTGGAGCGAATGTTCAAGCGCGTCACCTTCCGGATGACGGACCGGATCCTGCCGCACGCTGGCGAGCGTTCCCACGATCGCCGCGATCTGGTCGAACCGATCCCCCATCAGCGCCGAGAGACCGCCATCGGCCGCCGTCGTCCGGCCAATCTCCCGGCGAACCTCCTCATGGCTGGGAATCTGCTGGTCGGGAACCCAGTCGTGGGCCACCCGGCGTGCGGCCCGAAATCTCGCCCGCTGAGAGTCGCCCCCCTTTTGCATCAGCCGGGCGGCCTCCTCCGCGATCCGACGGCGGAGTTTGTCTGGGCCCATAGCACCGGCATCCTCGGGTGCGGAATGTTCGTTGATCGATTCACTCATGGGGATGGCGTTGCCGGTGGAGCCGCCTGGTCGCCCAGAGGCCGCCAGCGGATCTTCCGTATTCGAGCGGTCGTGGCGTAGGTCGCGATCCCGAGCGGCAGCGAGGCGGAAATGTCGCCCCGAATCGAGACCCGATGTCCGGCCAGTGGCTGATCGATGACCCGCTCGTCGTCGAGAAAACACTCGATCCGCTCCTTCGACACCCGCACTCTGACGTCATACCAGCGGCCGCTTTTGAACTCGCGGCTCGACGAGCTGCTGTTTTCCGATGCATCGGCGCCGTCGATGCTCGAAAGGCCGACGAGGCCCCCGCCCCAGCCCCCGACGATCAGGCTGCAGTGCTCCTCGCCGACGGGAAATGTCAGCCCGCAGAAGAAGTCGCCGCCTTCGACCCGCTGGGCCTGCAGGGCGATCTCGTAGTCCTGTTTTGGAAACTCACCGTTCCAGGTGATCCCGCTGAGGTCGGCCCCCCTGCCGATCCGCAGTGATCCATCCTCGACCGTCAGATCTCCATCACCCCCAAACTCCGACCGCTTCCAGCGTCCGATCTCCTCGCCATCAAAGAGGCTCGTCCAGCCCGCAGCCGGTGCGGCAGGAGGCTCGCCCCGCCCGGACAACTCCGCCAGGAGCCGGCTCGCGGCGTAGACCTTCTCGAGTGCCGCCCGGATGCCGGTCACGTCGACGGCCACGGCCCGGGCCTTGGTCGCGTCGTAGGCGATGTCGAGCACAAGCGACTGGATGTTGCCGTCGAAGATCAGGCCGACGAGTTCACCGGCTGGATTGACCACCGGGCTGCCGGAGTTGCCCCCGATGATGTCTGCAGTCGAAATGAAATTGAACGGAGTCGCCAGGAAGATCGGGTCTGATTCGAGCCGGGATCGGAGCCGCTGCCACCGCGGCGGCAGATCGAACGGAGGCTGGTCCTGCTTCGCCGCCGCCCGGGCAAAGAGCCCCGCATAGTCGGTGACCGGCGACACGAAGGCTCCGCGATCCTCGTAGCCGCGAACGAGCCCGTAGGCGAGGCGAAGCGTGAACGTGGCGTCTGGGTAGACGCTGTCACCGTCACGTTCAAACACGGCCCGGGCGATCTCTGCATGCGACTGCCGCTTCAGCTCGCCGGCGGCCTCGACGACTTTTCGCAGCGACCGGCTCTCTTCGTCGATCGAGCGAGCCAGCAGGATCATCGGATCGATCGAGGCGTCGACCGCCGCCTTGCCGCCGTCGTAGAGCGTGCGGCGGGTGTCGGCTGGGGACGTCTCACCGACGGGAGTGGATCTGCTGCCGAGCCGGGTTCCGGCGACGAGGTCCGCGGCCCGGTCGCGAGGGGATTGTCCGGCGAGCACCCTGGCGACGAGCGGGTCATCGGCGCCAAGCGCCGTCGCGAGGAACGTCAGCGAGTCGGCGAGCTTCACCGTCTCGAAGGCATCGTAGATCGGCTCCCCGGAAAACAGGGAGAGTTCCAATGACCCCCTGTTCGAATCCCGAAACTCCCGCAGCCGATCGCCGCTCGGCTTCGCCGCCTCGTCGGCGGCCCGAAGGATCGTGCGGGCGTTGGCGAAGTATTGGCTGTTGAAGCCGACGCCACCCTCGAGCAGGTTGTATCGCAGGGCCACCCTGGCGAGGTCCTCCTCGGCCCGCTCGATCCGCTCGAACGGACCAGGAACCGCCGCCCGAAGCCTCGACTCTCCCTCCCGCTTGGCCTGCATGACCGCCGGATCGAGCAGGCCGGCGAGGACCCCCTCCCGGTTCTTTCGGCCGTTCTGCACGCCGAACAGGTCACCCGCCGCCTGTCGCCGCTCCTCCGGTCCCTCGTCGCTGTAGGCGTCATAGAGCGCCTCGAGCCGGTTGAGCACCGAGAGCGAGAACGGAATCTGCCTGTCCCGCATCGCCAGAAGCTCGCGCACGGTGCTGCCCCGGTCGGTGTGCCCCGGATGGCCGGACACGAAGACCAGGTCCTCGGCCGCCACCGGCTTCTCGGCCCAGGCGAGGTGATGCGGCACCCGGGCCGGCCTGCCATCCTCGTAGGCCCGAAAGAAACAGATGTCGAGGTTGTATCTGGGAAACTCGAAGTTGTCGGCATCACCGCCGAAAAACGCGATCTGCTGTTCCGGGGCGAAGACGAGCCGGACGTCGGTGTATTTCCTGAGCCTGTAAAGATGGTAGCGGCCGCCCTGATGGAGCGTGACGACGTCGCTCCGCAGTCCGGTCGCCGCCAGCGATTCCTTCTCGATCTCCGCCATCACGCGTCGCCGGGCTGCGAAGGCGGCATCGGCCGTCATCGAGGGCGTCACCGCCGCCTGCACCCGGCCGGTCACGTCCTCGATCGACACCAGGACGTTGAGTTCGAGATCGTGACAGGGAAGTTCCTGCTCGAGCGATTCGGCCATGAATCCGTCGCGGATCAGATCGCGGGAGGGATCCCCGAGCTTCTGGATGCTGTCGGCACCGACGTGGTGGTTTGTGAGCACGAGGCCGTCGGCCGAGACGAACGAGCCCGATCCGCCGGAATTGAACCGCACCGACGACTGCTGCAGATGGAGCAGCCATTCGGGCGTCAGCTTCGCTCCGTCGAGCGCAGCGGCATGATCCCGTTCGATCTTCTCGATGGGCGGCTGGCTGAAGAGCCACATCCCCTCGTCGCCCGAAGTGGGAGTCGCGTTGATCGCCGCGACCGTGAGGAGCCAGAACACGCCAGGAGTGTCAGCCAACCAACCGCCACGTCGCCCCATACAAGTCCTCCGGATCGCCAGCCATGCCATGTGACTCCTCCGACAGGCTACCCCAATCCGGCAACCGCGCCGCCGGCTTGCAGAAGTAAATATACATCTGTACACTTCTTGAGACGAGGAGCGGATCAGCCCACGAGGAGCCGAACATGCTTGCCAAACTTCATACCTTTTCGCTGTATGGCATCGACGCCGTCCCGATCGATGTCGAGGTCGATGTCTCCGCCGGGGCCCTTCCGGCCACGGTGCTCGTAGGCCTGCCCGACGCGGCGATCCGCGAGAGCACCCACCGGGTCGCACGGGCGATGGTGAATTCTGGCTACCACAGGCCCAACGACCGGATCGTGGTCAACCTCGCCCCGGCCGAACTGCCAAAGCAGGCGGCCACGTTCGACCTGCCGATCACGCTCGGGATTTTGGCGGGCAGCGGCCAGTTCTCGTCGGATCGGTTCAACGACTATGCCGTGGTCGGAGAACTGTCGCTCGAGGGCTTTACGCGACCCGCCCGGGGCGCCCTCTCGATGGCGATCACGGCGGCGCGGGAGAAGCGTCTTCGCGGCGTCGTGGTGCCGGCCGCCAGTGCCACAGAGGCCGCCGTCGTCGAGGAGATCGAGGTCATCCCGGTCGCCACACTGACCGAAGCGGTGGAGTTTTTCTCCGGCGAGCGGACGATTCCCAGGGCCCCGTCGCGGATGAGCCAATGGTTCGACCAGTTCGCCGGCTACGACCTCGACTACGCCGACGTCCGCGGCCAGGAGGCGGCCAAGCGGGCGATCTGCGTGGCGGCCGCCGGAGGGCACAACATCTGCATGCTCGGCCCTCCTGGAGGAGGCAAAACCATGCTCGCCAAGCGGATCGCCACGATCCTCCCCCCGCTGACCGCGGCCGAGTCGATCGAAACGACACGCATCTACAGTTCGCTCGGCCTGATGTCGGCCGGTCAGCCCCTGCTTGCGACCCGTCCCTTCCGGGCTCCGCATCACACCATCTCGGAAGCCGGTCTCGTGGGTGGGCGATCGATTCCGATGCCGGGCGAAATCAGCCTGGCCCACAACGGGGTGCTTTTTCTCGATGAACTGCCAGAGTTCAATCGGCGGACGCTCGAGGTGCTGCGACAGCCGCTGGAGGACGGCACGGTCACGATCAGCCGCGCCCGCACCTCGACCAGATTCCCGGCCGATTTCATGCTCGTGGCGGCCTTCAATCCCTGCCCCTGCGGATATCGCGGCGACCCGCGCCGGGAGTGCCAATGCACCCCGCCGCAGGTCGAAAAATACATGGGGAAGATCTCCGGGCCGCTGCTCGACCGGATCGACATCCACATGGAGGTGCCGGCCGTACCATTTCGGGAACTCAGCAGCACCCGGCCGGGCACGTCGAGCGGCCAGATGCGCGAGGCCGTGCTGGCGGCCCGGCGACTGCAGTCAGCCCGGTTCGATGGTCTGCCAACCCGGGCCAACGCCCGAATGTCGAGCCGGCAGATCCGTGAGCACTGCCCGCTCGAACAGGCCGCCGTCGAACTGCTCCGCGGAGCCGTCACCGACCTCGGCCTCTCGGCCCGGGCCCACGACAAGATTCTCCGGGTTGCCCGCACGATCGCCGACCTCGACGCCGCCGATGGGATCGGCTGTGCCCACGTGAGCGAGGCGATCAATTACCGGGTGCTCGACCGAAGCCTCTGGACCTGAACATCAGGCCCCGATCTTGATCGGGCCTCTCCGAATGTCCACCGATAAATGAACACTGAAAATTTCGGCTCGACGGGATCCGTGCCCGTATGCCACGATCGCCACCATGACGCACGACGTGCCCAAATCTTTCGACTGGCATCGGGCCAGCGGTCAGGGTTCTCCCCGCCGTTCGCTGACCGCCCTCGCGGCCGTGCTGGCCTGTCTCGGCGTGGCCGCGCTTGCGATCGATCTCCCGGTCGCCAGCTGGTGCAAGACCGGGAAGGTTCCCCGGGAACTGCTCCGGCTCATGAATTTCTCGGAGGTGTTCGCCCACACCACTGGTGTCGTGGTGCTGATGCTGACGGCCCTCGCGCTCGACCCCGGCCTGCGGTTTCCCTCATTCCGCTGGCCTGCCCTGCGCTGGCCGTCGTTCCAGCCGACGCTGTCGCAGGAGCGGCTCGCCCGGATGATCTGCGCCACGGCCACAGGGGGACTGCTCGTCGATGCCATCAAACTGATGGTCACGCGGGTGCGTCCGCGGGCGGCAGACCTCGCCTCGCAGGCGTCGGTTCTGGGTACCTTTGGCGACGCTGCACTCAGGGCCGTCACCAGCAGTCGCTCTGATTTCCACAGTTTCCCGTCGGGCCATGCGGCGGTTGCGGCAGGATTCGCGGCGGCCCTCGCCTGGCGCTATCCCCGCGGCCGTTGGCTCTTCATGGCCGTCGCAGTCAGTGCGGCCCTGCAGCGGATCGTGACCAGCGCACATTATCCGAGCGATGTCTGCTTCGGAGCGGCACTGGGGCTGCTCGGAGCATCGATGTTTCTCGCCGACAGCGGCCCCTCCGGCTCCGGCAGCGGTGCTGCTGGCTGAGTGGATTCGCCCGTGATATCCTTCACCTTGGCGAAAACGGCTCCGACACACTCCTCCGCACGCCACGCTCAGACCAGGATTTTCGATGCCGCCACAGAAACGTGCCAAGAAAGCGTCCAAGGTTGCGGTGACGGATGCGGCCGACTCCCCGGCCCCGGAGATGGCGGTATCTGGCCAGCCTGCCGTCGCTGGCGGAGGAAAACGGGTGCTCCTGGTCGATGACGACGCCGAGATCGTCGAATCGATGCGGACGGTGCTCGAGTCGAAGGGCTACGAAATCCTGATCGCCCGGGATGGCAACCAGGGCTTGGCGATGGCCGAGAGCCACGATCCAGACCTCGTCGTTCTCGACATGATGATGCCAAAACGAAGTGGTTTTCTCGTGCTCGAGCGGCTTCGCCGAAGCCGATCTGTGCCGATGCGGGTGATCATGATCACCGCCAACGAGGGCAGCCGCCACAAGGCCTACGCCGAAATGCTCGGCGTTGACGATTACATCCGCAAGCCATTCGCCATGGACAGGCTGATCGACAGCGTCCAGCGGCTTCTTCCTGGTTAGTTACACGCAAACACACGGCATCCTGCCGTTGTTTGCTTGGCGACCTCCGGTCGCTGGTGATGACCCGGCCCTCCGGGCCTGGCATCTGTCCGATGTGGGGCGGGCTTCAGCCTGTCGTGCTGCTGGGTTACACGCAAACACACGGCATCCTGCCGTTGTTTGCTTGGCGACCTCCGGTCGCTGGTGATGACCCGGCCCTCCGGGCCTGGCATCTGTCCGATGTGGGACAGGCTTCAGCCTGTCGCCGAGCCACTCTGTACAGTGCAGTGGCCCCGCGGAGTCTGGGCGAGATGCGCAGGATCAGGTTGAGATTGACCCACTCCACGCTCAGTTCTACATTCCGACGGCCTCTTGGATTGGATCCATTTTTCAGGTTGTCCGCGTGCCTTTCCCGAGCCCAGCCGTGTCGCTCCAGCCGTCGAAAAACAGTTCGCCTGCTCCTCACGATGACGTGAAGGAGCGGGTCCGCGACTCGATCGACATCGTTGACCTGGTCGGGACATACATTTCCCTCCGCCGCGCTGGCAAGGCCATGGTGGGCATCTGCCCGTGGCATGAAGACTCCCGCCCCAGTTTTCAGGTCAATCCGGAACGCCAGACATTCCGCTGCTGGGTCTGCAACATCGGCGGCGATGCCTTCAGCTTCCTGATGAAGATGGAGAAGATCGAGTTTCGCGAGGCGCTCGAGCAGCTTGCCGAGCGGGCAGGCATCACGCTCGCCCGTGGCCGCAGTGGGGTGCCCGCCGATCAAAAGGCGACGCTGCTCAAGGCGCTCGACTGGGCTGCCGAACGGTTCGCCGACTGCCTCGCCCGTTCACCCGAGGCCCGCGCCGCCCGCGATTATCTCGTCTCCCGCGGACTCACGCCCGACACGGTCTCACGGTTTCAGCTCGGCTACGCCCCGGCATCCTGGGACTGGCTCCTGAGGCAGGCCTCGGCGGCAGGCATCGCCACCGACACGCTGCTCCGGACCGGCCTCGCTGTCGAGCGCCAGGATCGGTCGGGCCACTACGACCGGTTTCGCGACAGGCTGATCTTCCCTATCCGCGATCCACTCTCCCGCTGCGTCGCCTTCGGCGGCCGGGTGATCCCCGGTGCCGCGCCCGATGCCGCCAAATACATCAACTCCCCCGAGACCCCGCTCTTTTCGAAGAGTTCGATGCTCTACGGCCTCGACACCGCACGCGATGCGATGAGTCGATCCCACCGCGCGATCGTCGTCGAGGGCTACACCGATTGCCTCGCGGCCCGGCAGGCCGGGATCGACGACGTGGTCGCCGTGCTGGGAACCGCGCTCGGCGAGCGACACGCAAAACTGCTCCGCCGCTACGCCGAACGGATCGTGCTCGTGCTCGATGGCGACGACGCCGGCCGCCGCAGGGCCGACGAGATCCTCGATGTGATCCTTGCCGAGCCGATCGACCTGCGGATCGCAAGGCTTCCGCAGGGGGTCGATCCCTGCGAATTCGTCCTCGAGCGGGGCCGCGACGCCTTCGAAGCACTGATCGCCGCGGCCATCGATCCACTCGACTACCGCCTCGACGAGGCGGTCGCCAAACTGGCGGGCCGCCCCGGCGACGATGCCGCCCTCGAGGCCGTCGAGAGCGTGCTCAAGGCGCTCGCCAGCGTCTCGATGCTCTCTCCCGTCAGTCCATCGCAACAGATGCTCCGAACCGATCAGGTGCTCGGCCGACTCTCCCGCCGGTTCGGCCTCTCCCGGGAGGCTCTGCAGAAGCGGCTCGACGCCCTGCGGGCGAGCCGACCGTCCCGAATGGGTGACTCTCCCGCCGCCCTGCCATCCCCCTCGATGAAGCGACTTCCCGCCTGGGATCGCGAGGTGATCGAGGTGCTCGTGGGCGTTCCCGAGAGCGCCGGCTTGGTCGTCCGCAGCGTCGATCCTACCGAACTGGAGACCACCGAAGGCCGGGCCGTCCTCGCGGCGGCGACGCGGATGCACGACGACGGCCGGCCCGTCGCCCTATCCGGCCTGCTGCTCGAACTCACAGACCCCGGGCTGCAAAGCCTGCTGGTGGCCGTCGACGACGCGACATCCGACCGCGGTGTTGATCCCGCCGACCGGCTCCGACACCTCGAGGACGCCCTGCGACGCCGCTCCGCCCAGCGGCAGGCGCATGCGAGCGCTCTGGCACTGAAATCCTCCGGGCTGGATCCCGGCTCGGAGGCGGCTCTTTTGGAGCAGCTCGTCGCCCAACGGCGGGCTGTTCAGGGCATGACCGAACCCAAGGATGGGTAAGGATGCCCGTCTCGTCGCTGCAATCGGCGTCCTGCCGGCCCCGTGCCGGCGACGTCGGGGGGCGGTGTGCGAGTGACGGTACGATGGAAAGGAGACCTCGCATGGCCAAGACGACGATGACTTCCAGCTCCAGGCCCCACCCCGACGCCGAACTGTCCGCCTTGATCGCCCTCGGGCGGTCGCAGGGCTACCTCACGTTCGATCAGGTGAATGGCTACCTTCCCGACGAGGCGGTCGATCCCGAGAAGATCGATGCGCTGCTCGTGGCTCTGGAGGAGCAGGGAATCGACCTCGTCGACACGCCGCCTCCGGCCGAGGCCGAAGTCGAAGTCGAGGCGGCGGCCCCGCCCCTGAAGCCGGCCGAGCAGAAGCCGCGCCGTGACGAGGCGATCACCACCGCCCCCTCCAACGCGGCCAACGACCCGATCCGGATGTACCTTGCCCAGATGGCGGAGATCCCGCTGCTCACGCGGCAGGAGGAGATCTCGCTCGCCAAGCGGATCGAGGTGACCCGCAAGCGGTTCCGCCGGGCGATCCTCGGCTGTTCCTACTCAATGCAGACCACTGTCGAGACGCTCCGCCGCGTTCACGAGGGATCGCTCCCCTTCGATCGCACGATCAAGGTCTCGCTCACCGAGCGGCTCACGAAGGAGCAGATTCAGGCCCGGATGCCCCACAACCTGGCGACGCTCGACCATCTGATCGCCCAGGGCAAGGCCGACTTCCGGCTCCTGATCAGCAAGCGGACCGAGCCCTCGGAGGCGGCCGCCGCCCGTGAGAGGTTCCGCCGCAACCGGGCCAAGTCGCTGACACTCGTCGAGGAGTTGAGCCTGCGGACCCGTCGGGTCCAGCCGCTGATGAAGCTGCTGCGGGGCATGTCTTCCCGGATGGATCGAATCCAGCAGGACCTGCGGGTGATGGCACACGGCGAGGTCTGTCGGGACGACCGGGCCGACATGCGCAAGGAACTCCGCGACCTGATGCTCTCGACGCTCGAGAGCCCGCGGTCCCTCCGCCGCCGCGTCGGGATGCTCGACAAGCTGCAGCAGGAGTACGAGGGTGCCAAGCGGAATCTTTCGGCCGCCAACCTCCGGCTCGTGGTCTCGATCGCCAAGAAGTATCGCAACCGCGGCCTCTCCTTCCTCGATCTCATCCAGGAGGGCAACACGGGGCTGATGCGGGCCGTCGACAAGTATGAGTATCGCCGTGGATTCAAGTTTTCGACCTATGCCACCTGGTGGATCCGACAGGCGATCACCCGGGCGATCGCCGACCAGTCGCGGACGATCCGGATTCCGGTCCACATGATCGACGTGCTCTCGAAGCTGCGGACAACGGCCAAGAAGCTGCTCCATGAGTTTGGCCGCGAGCCCACCGTGGAGGAGATCGCATCGGCCGCCGAGGTCGGGCTCGAGGAGGCCCGCCGGGTGATCGAAATGGGCCGCCAGCCGATGAGCCTCGATCGACCGATCGGTGAGAGCGAAGACGCGAGCTTCAGCGAGTTTGTCGAGGACCATGCCACTGAGAGCCCGACCCAGGCCACCACCAACGGCCTGCTCAAGGACCGGATCGAGTCCCTGCTCAAGACGCTCACCTACCGGGAGCGGGAGATCATCCGTCTGCGCTACGGCCTCACCGACGGCTACACCTACACGCTCGAGGAGGTGGGCCGGATCTTCCGCGTCACCCGGGAGCGGGTCCGGCAGATCGAGGCCAAGGCGGTGAAGAAGCTGCAGCACCCCGTGCGGGCCAAGCAGCTCGAGTCGTTCCTCAGCGGAGCCGTTGGCTGAACACGCTCCACGCGGGCCTGAAACTCTGGTAAACTCGGGGATCGGCGGCCGATTCGGGCTGCCGGTCCCCGGGAATTTCCACATGGCCCTCGCCGTTTCCGCCGATGCCCTCCGCACATTGCACCGGTTGCACCGTCAGCTCGCCGATCTGCACGACCAGCTGGCAGCCGGTCCGCGGCAACTCGTCGCCGGCGGCAGGCAGC
>CAMDFJ010000073.1 GCA_945897435.1 Candidatus Kuenenia stuttgartensis
CCGACACGCACACGTGTCCTGCAAGCTCTCGGGCCTCGTCACCGAGGCGGCCTGGCAGGGCTGGCGACGGGAGGACTTCTCGCCCTATCTGCAGGTGGCCCTCGACGCCTTCGGCCCCGATCGGCTGATGTTCGGCAGCGACTGGCCGGTCTGCCTGCTGTCCGGCGACTATGCCGAGGTGAGCGGAATCGTCAGGGATTTCTGCGGCAGGCTCTCGGTCTCCGAGCAGGCATCGATCTGGGGTGGCACCGCCACCCGTTTCTACGGTCTCGACACCATGGAGTGAGTCGCATGCGGGCCTTGCTACTGGAAAAACCAGGGGCGTTTCGATTCATCGAGACACCCGAACCTGGATCGCCGCCGGCCGGCGAGGCGGTTGTCCGCGTGCATGCGGTGGGCATCTGCGGCACCGACTACGGTGGCTATCTCGGCAAGATGCCATTCTTCAGCTATCCGCGGATTCCGGGGCACGAGCTGGGGGTCGAGGTGGTGGCGGTCGGCCCGGGTGTCGGGAACGTGCAGCCGGGCGACCGCTGCTGCGTCGAGCCCTACATCAACTGCCAGCAGTGCTCTTCCTGCCGGCGTGGGCTGACCAACTGCTGCGAACACCACCAGACCCTGGGCGTTCACTGCGACGGGGGCCTGCGGCCACTGTTCACGGTGCCCGCGCGAAAGCTCCACCCCTCGCCGCGGCTCTCCCATGGGCAGAATGCACTCGTCGAGACGCTCGCCATCGGCTGCCATGCGATCGATCGGGGCGGCCCCGGGCCGGGCGAGACGGTGCTCGTCATCGGTGCCGGGCCGATCGGACTCTCGGCGCTCGAATTTGCCAAGCTTTCTGGGGCCCGGGTGATCGCGATGGACATGGCGGCAGGCCGCCTCGCCTTCGTCCGCGAAAAGATGGGTGTGGCCGAGACGCTTGTCGCCAAGGGAGATGCCTCGGACGAGCAGCAGATCGCCGCACTCACCGGCGGCAGGATGTGCGACGTCGTGGTCGATGCGACCGGCAGCGCCGCGAGCATGGCCAATGCGCTGAAGGCCTGCAGCTTTGGCGGGAGGATCGTCTACGTGGGGATCACGCAGAGCGACCTCGTGTTTCCGCATGCTCCGGTCATGCACCGCCGCGAACTTTCCATCCTCGCCAGCCGCAACGCCCTCTCCCGGGATTTTGCCAGGATCATCGGCCTGATCGAGACGGGCAGGATCGACACGGGGCCGTGGATCACCCACCGGGTGCCGTTCGCCGACACAATTCAACAGTTTCCGCGGCTGCTCGAGCCGGCCAGCGGCGTGATCAAGGCCGTTATCGAGATGCCGGCCTGACGACCGTCAGAAGGTGACTCGAGTACGGCGATTCGCGGCAGATCAGGTTGCACGACGCACTTTTTCGATGATCGGCTTGACTTCGCTCCACGACGAGAGGGATCGAAAGGGCGTATTCCAGAAGACCGACTCAGCCACGGGCTTTCATGCCCGGGCGGAGCCGGCGGGCTTGAGAATCAGATGCAGTGCCGGGCCGGCGGCCATCGTCGTGATCACGCACATCAGCACGCAGGCCACGAAGAGCCGCAGGTCGATCAGTTCCGCCTCGTAGGCAGCCGCCGCCATCACGATGCCGAGGATGCCACGGGCATTGAGCCCGCAGCCCACTGCCAGTGACTGCCGGCTGTTCATGCCCGCCAGCCTGCCGCCGAGGAAGACGCCGCAGATCTTGCCAACGAAGGCGACGACCGTGATCAGCAGGACGAGCCAGAGGTCGAACCCCTCGACGAAGTCGGCCGCGATCGCCATCGAGACGAAAAAGATCGGGGTGAAGACCGCGTAGGAAAAGTCGCCGATGATCTCGAACGGCCGAGGATCTGCCTGATAGACCTCCGCCAGCGCGATGCCGACGACGAAGGCACCGAGGAAGGAGTGGAGACCGAGGTATTCCGAGCCCGCCGCGCCCAGCAGGGCGAGCATGACGATGCAGGTGATCGAGCCGGCCGGCTGGGGCAGATCGCGACGGATCCGGTCCATCAGCGGCGGCAGCACGAACCGGCCCAGAAGCAGGATCCCGCCGATGAAGACGAACACCATGCCGAGGATCGCCATCCCCCGCCCCTGGCCGGCCGCGTGCGGGCCAAACTCGGCAAGAATCACGGCGAACAGCCCCCAGCCCACGAGATCGTCGACGAGGGTCGCCGACATGATCGTCCTGCCGATCTCGCTCTTGAAGAGCCCCATGTCCATCAGGATCCGGGCGATCACCGGATTGGCAGAGAGCGAGAGGATCGACCCCATGAACAGGGCGGTCGAAAACTGATCCTTCCGGGTCACGCCGATCACGGCCGGGAAGACGTAACACATCAGGAACCCGAGCACGAGCGGAACGAGCGTGCCGATGATCCCCACCGAGAGCGCCTTGCGGCCGATCCGGCGAAACTCGCCGATGCTGATCTCGAGGCCGATCGTGACGATGAAAAAGAGCATCCCGACCCGGGCGAGTGCCGTCCGTCCGCCCGTGATCGGCCCCGCTGGCGGAAACAGCCAGACGTAGGTTTCCGGGGCGAAGCGTCCGAGCATCGTCGGCCCGAGCAGCAGCCCCCCTGCGATCTCGCCGACGACCGCCGGAATGCCGATCCTCCGGGCGACCTGCCCGAGCACGATCGCGACGAAGAGCATCGTCGCCAGCTGCAGCGAGAGCATCGTCCAATCGAGCGGACTCATGGGATTCCTTGCGGATGGTGGCGGACGATCGGCCAGTAGCGGCGTGTCTGGCGGGCGACGCCGGCCTGTGACCGATGTTTCAGAGAATACCCTGACACCGCGACCGACGGGCAGACCATGAGCTGGGGCTGTCCGGGTAGGTTTTTGGGTCAGGGATCTGTTTCCCAGGGACGGATAGACTAGACCGTCATCGCGATCGCACGACTGGCCGCTGGCAGCAGGAAACCGAAATGACCGTCCACAGTTTCTCCGCAACGCTGGCGGCCTCGATTTCGCTCCTCATTGCGATCGATTCCGCGGCCGCGACGCCGGTGGATCGGATCATCCATGGTGGCCCGATCGTCACCGTGGATCCGAGCCGGCCCAGTGCCGAGGCGGTGGCGATCGTCGACGGGGTGATCGTGGCCGTCGGGGACGAGGCTGAGATCATGAAGCACAAGACCGTGGCGACAACGGTCACCGACCTCGCAGGCCGGACACTCGTGCCAGGGTTCATCGATGGACACAGCCACTTTGCCTACGTCATCGACGTGCAGGTACAGGCTCTCTGCGGCTCGCCGCCAGCCGGTCCCTGTCGCACGGTGGCAGACGTGATCGGTCAACTCAAGAAGCTTCAGGAGCGGCGGAAGATCGCTGGGGGTGAATTCGTGATCGGATTCGGCTACGACCCGGACCTGCTGGCGGAGAAGCGTCCGCCAACGAAGCAGGAGCTCGACGCCGCTTTTCCCGAAAACCCCGTGGTCATCGTCCACGTCTCAGGTCACGGGGCGATGCTCAACTCGAAGGCTCTGGCCAGGTATGCCATCACCGCCGCCACCCCGACGCCGGCGGGCGGAGTCATTGGCCGCGAGCCCGGTTCGAACGAGCCCGACGGACTGCTCTTCGAAACGGCGTTCATGCCCATCTTCGCGAAGATGCCGGGCCCACCGGCCGACGAGCAGCTCGACCTGCTCGCCAGCGGTCAGGAGTTTTACCTTCGGGAGGGCATCACGACCGCCCAGGAGGGGGCCACGATGGCGGAGCAGTACAACCTGCTGCGGCTCGCCGCAGATCGCGGCCTGCTGAAACTCGACGTGATCGCCCTCCCCTTCATCAACGAGATCGACAGGGTCTTTGCCGGCAAACCACCGCAGAACGAGCCGGAGTATCGGGGGCATCTGCGAATTGGCGGCGTGAAGCTGGTCATGGACGGCTCACCGCAGGGGAAGACTGCTTTTTTCACGACTCCCTATCTCAGAGGTGGACCGGCAGGCCAGCAGGACTGGCGGGGCGAGCCGTCATTCCCGCAGGCTACGCTCAACGAGTGGGTCAAAAAGGTCTACGACGGCGGGGCGACGCTCTTCGCGCATTGCAACGGCGACGCTGCCATCGACGCCCTGCTCGAGGCCCACCGGTTTGCATCGGGCGACGATCCGACACGACCCCGCGGCACCGTCGGCATCCACTCGCAGTTCATCCGACCCGACCAGCTGCAGAAGTACCGGGCATGGGGCATCACCCCCTCGTTCTTCACGCTTCACTGCTTCTATTTCGGGGACACCCACGTGGCCAACAGGGGCCGTAGTCAGGCCGATTTCATCAGCCCGATGAGGTCGGCGCGCAGGCTCGGCCTTCGCCCCAGCAATCACACCGATTTCAACGTCTCTCCGCTCGACCAGATCTTCACGATCCACACGGCCGTGAATCGCCTTTCGAGGTCGGGCCAGACGATCGGGGCCGACGAGCGGGTCACGCCGCTGGAGGCCCTCGAGGCGATCACGATCGACGGGGCCCGACAGTATGGCGAGGAAGACCGCAAGGGCTCGATCGAGGTCGGCAAGATCGCCGACCTCGCTATACTCTCCGCCAATCCGCTGACCGTGCCTCCCGCCACGATCGAGAGGATACGGGTCGAGGAGACGATCAAGGACGGCCAGACTGTCTGGACGCGAAAGTGACACCGGCGGCTGTCGAGGCCCCAGAAGATCCGATCCGGATCAGCCGGTCGGAAACGGGTTACGAGAGCCGCTCAACGTCGGGGCGAACCTCGCCCCGACCCGGCAGGAAGATCCGGCAGAGTACTGGCACCACGAACAGCGTCAGCACCACGGAACTGACGAGGCCCCAGACGATCACCGTCGCCAGCGGTCGCTGCACGTCGGAGCCGAGACCGTGGGCCACCGACGCAGGCAACAGGCCCAGGATCGCCACCAGCGAGGCCATCAGGATCGGTCGCATCCGCTCGAGGGAGCCGCGCAGGATCGCCTCGTCGCGGCCCAGGCCGCGCTGACGAAGTTCGCTGATCCACTCCACCAGCAGAACCCCGTTCATGATCGAGACCCCGAACAGCGCCGCGAAGCCGACGCCGCTCGAGACGTTGAGCGTCATGCCCCGGACATAGAGGGCGAGCGCACCGCCGACGAAGGCCAGCGGCACCGAGAGCAGCACGAGCAACGCCTCGCGGTGCCGCCCGAATGTGGCGTAGAGAAGGCAGTAGATCACGAGCACCGTCACCGGCATGATCGCGGCGAAGTGCCGGCTGGCCCGCTGAAGATTCTCGAACATCCCGATCCAGCGAACAGTCACCTCCTCGGGTACCGTGACTGCTCCGGCGAAGGCGGCCTGTGCCTCGGCCACGAACCCGCCCTGATCGCGGCCGACGATGTCGCTGCGAACCGTGACCCGCCGTCTGCCAGAGTCGCGGGCGATCATCGTCTGGCCATCGGCGAGCCTGAAGTCGGCGACCTGGGAGAGCGGCACGGGCGTGCCATGCTGGCTGAACACCGGCAGGGCGCCCACGGCCTCCGGTGAGGAGAGACGGGTGCGGTCGAACCGGGCCACGATGCCGAACCGCCGCTCCTCGTCGTAGAGCGTGCCGATCGTCTCGCCTCCGAGGGCGGTGTTGATCAGTTCGTTGACGTCGTCGATATGGACGTCGTAGCGGGCGCAGCGAACCCGGTCCGGGATGATCGTGAACTGCGGCTGCGGCCCCTCCTGCTCGATGTTTACGTCGACCGCACCGCGGATGCCCCGCAGGACATCGACCGTTTCCCGGGCGAGAGGCAGGAGTGCATCGAGATCGTCTCCGGAAAACTCCACCGCGAGGTTGGCCGAGGTGCCGTTGGTGTCCTCCGTCACGCTGTCGATGATCGGCTGGGTGAAGTTGAACCTCGTCGTGGGAAACTCGCCTCGCAGCCGGCTGCCGATTCCGGCCACCAGTTCCTGCTTGCTCGAGGACACCCAGTCTTCCATCGGCTTCAGCCCGACCATCATCTCGACGCGACTGGGCACGAAGGGGTCGGTGCCGCTGTCGTTCCGACCGGCCTGCGAGACCACGAACGTGACATCCGGAAACTCGTGGATCAGCGACCGCATCTCGTCGGCATATTTGGCGGTGCTCTCGAGGGCAGTGCCCTCGGGGAAGTTGGCCCGCACCCAGATCACGCCCTCGTCGAGATAGGGCAGGAAGTCGAACCCCAGCCTGGGCACGATCACGACCGCCACCCAGACGATCACCGCCACGGCCGCCGCAGCGACCAGCCAGCGGGCCGCCAGCAGGCCCCGAAGCAGGGCCGCATAGGCCGGCCGAACCGCCGTCAGAAGGGGGTTTTCCCAGTCGGTGTAGCCCCGTGGAAAGAGCATCGTCGCCAGGCCGGGAATGACAAACAGGGCGAAGAGGACGGCGCCGACCAAGGCATAGATCACCGTCAGGGCCATCGGCCGGAAGAGCAGCCCCTCGATGCTCGTCAGCGTCAGGAGGGGCAGGTAGGCGCAGACGATCATCAGGGTCGAGAAGAAAACCGGTCGCTCCACCTCCCGGGCTGCGCCGAGGATCGTCGTCGCCGGTTTACCGCGGCCGCCCGCCCGGGTGAGGTGGTGGGCGATCGTGTCGACCATGATCACCGCCCCATCGACGAGGATGCCAAAGTCGATGGCGCCTATCGAGAGCAGGCCGATCGGGATTCCAGTCGCCTTCATCAGCACCAGGGCGAAGAGCAGCGAGAACGGGATCGTCAGCACCACGAGCAGCGCCATCGCCGGGCTGCCGAGAAAGGCGAGCAGCACGAGCAGGACGAGGCCGACGCCCGTCACGACGCTGTGGGCCACCGTGTGCAGCGTGCTGTCGACGAGAAACTGGCGATCGTAGAAGGGCGCGACCGAAACACCCTTGGGCAGTTCGCGATTGAGGGCCTCGACCTCCTGCTTCACCCGGGCGAGCGTGTGGGAGGGATTCTCGCCTCGCCGCATCAGCACGATCCCCTCCACTGCCTGCGGCTGGTCGTCCTTGCCGAGGATTCCCGCGGGCGGACGGCCGATCACCTCGACGGTGGCGACGTCCCGCAGGTAGACCGGCGATCCCTCGATCGTGTTGACGACCGAATCCTCGATGTCCCGCTCCGCCTTGAGCAGGCCGCGGCCGCGGATCACGAATGACATGTCGCCCCGCTTGAGCACGCTGCCGCCGGCGCTGGCGTTGTTGGAGCCGATGGCCTCGACGACCTCGGCGACGGAGAGCCCAAACCGCTCCAGCCGCCGCGGATCGAGCGTCAGCGAGAACTGCTTCTCGAGACCGCCGAAGTTGACGACCTCGGCTACGCCCGGCGTTCGCTGCAGACGCGGGATCACCTCCCAGTCGTTGATCGTCCGCAGTTCGAGCACGTCGTGGTCGCGGTCCGAGGCGAGAACGTAGCGGTAGATCTCGCCATAGGCGGTCGCCATCGGCCCCATCTCCGGCGTCACGCCCTCCGGCAGGGTGATCGCCGCCAGCCGCTCCTGCACCCTCTGACGGGCGAAATACTTGTCGACGCCCTCCTCGAACACGAGCGAGACGACCGACAGTCCGAAGATCGTTCGCGAGCGGATCACGTCGAGCGAGGGGACGCTCCCCATCGCCAGTTCGATCGGGATCGTCACCTGCCGTTCGATCTCCTCGGGCGCCCGGCCGGGAAACTGGGTGATGACGAGCACCTGCTGGGCCGAGATGTCTGGGTAGGCATCGATCGGCATGGTGGTGAACGACCAGACCCCGGCGGCGGAGACGAGGATCGCAAGCAAAAGCACCGCCGTCCGGTTGCGGACGGCCAGTTCGATCCAGCCCGAGATCATGGCGCCGATTCCACTGAGGCCGGACTCCCTGCGGCTGGCCGGGCCTCGCCCTGCCCGCTCGCCTCCAGGAACGACTGGGTCAGCAGGCTCTTGAGAAGGATCGCCCCGCGGCCGATCACATGGTCGCCGGCCTTCAGCCCCTCGAGCACGTCGCAGCGGCCGTTTTGCCCCTCACCGATCCGCACCGGCTTCGCCCGCCAGGTGTCATCCCCTGCCGCCACCATCACGAAGTCCTGCAGGTCGAGATGCAGGACCGATGTCTCGAGCACCTGGATCGCCTCCCGCTCGTCGGTGCCGATCGACACCTCGCCGAACATGCCGGGCCGGAGTTCGGACGCGGCATCTTCGATGTGGAGAAAGACCCGCAGCGTGCGCCGCTCGGGCGTGACGGTCGAGCCGATCTGTTCGACGTGGCCGAGATAGATTCGATCTGGCAGGCCGTAAAACCGCATCTCGCACCGTTGGTCTGTCCTGATGAGCCCGATCTTCAATTCCGGCACGTCAGCGGAGATGATCGCCATCTTGTCCTCCGCGCTGCTGAGCATCTCGGGCTCCGCACCGGCCTGGGCGAGGCTCCGCTCCACGGCGGCCAGGTTCTTGCGGGCAGTCCGTAGATCGGCCTCGGCGGCATAGATGTCCTTTTCCCCCTGGAGCTGGGCCTTGAGCAGCGCCGACTTCGCCGCCAGAAACTCCTTCTGGGGGATGTTGGCCGTCTGGGCGAGTCCTGAAAGACGTTCCACCGTACCGCTCAGAAAGTCGGTCTCGGCCGTGACGAGTTCGCGGGTCTTGGCGAGCTGCTGCGAGGCGAAGTTGACCTCGTTTCGGCCCCGCTGAAAGTCGCTGTAGAGATTCGAGATCGCGCTCGAGCCGAACTGCCATCGGTCTTCGAGCGGCTGCGGTCCGTCCTTGATGCGGGCCACGACGACGCCGCTGACGACGGCCGTCGGCTGGCGGGTCGTCTCGGGCCTGAGGGTCACGATCTCCAGCCGTTTCAGCAGCGGTGATCCCGAGGGAATCCGCAGCAGTCCGGGAGCGATCGCCTCCGGCTTCGCCGCCTGTGCCGCCGGCGCTGGAGATGAACCGTGCGCGGCCGCCTCGGCACGACCGGGACCTGTCGGCCTGAGGAGCATGGCGATCAGGGCGATCGTTGCCAGGATCGAGCCGATCATCCAGGCGAGCCGCCAGCGTCTGGTGGCGGCAGGAAGCGGCGCGGTGGCGACGTTGTCAGTGACTGAATCCTCTGCGGCTGGATCGGAGTTCATCGGCGATCGGATCTGTGAAACGTTCGGAACTACGGCATTGCCGGAACGGGAGTTGTCCCGGGCGAATCGAGTATAGTTCCGAAAAAGTGGGCTGTTCCGGAGGTTTTCCCGGCCGGCAATCAGCCGGCTTTCGGCCCCTCCTCCGGTCTCTCCCGAGAAGAACGGTCGAGCCGTTTCAGCCCGCAGCCGCCTCGGCCCGCATCGCCTCCAGCGGGGCGACGATCTCATCCACCCGGTCGTTGAACAGGTCACCGATCAAGAGGTCGGTGACGTGCCCCTTGAGATGCGGGTGCCGCTTGACGAAGCGGCCGAAATTGAAGCCCTCGTAAAACTCGCAGACCAGCCGCCGCATCCGCTCCATCCCGCGGACATATTCCGGGCCCCAGGCTCCGAGCCGGGCCGCGGATGTGTCATTTGAATCGAGGGCCGCCGTGATCGCGTCGGCGGCGAGTTCGCCGCTCTTGAGCGCGAGGAGGATTCCCGACGAATAGAGCGGGTCGAGAAATCCGAAGGCATCTCCAACGAGCACCCAGCCGTCCCCAGCCACCTCCTTGGAGCGATAGGAATACTCCTTGGCCACGCGGACCGGCCCGGCCCGCTCCGCCTCGGCGATCCGTGGGCCGAGTCCCGGGCAACGGGCGATCTCTTCGAAGTAGATCGCCTCCGGATCCTTCGTCGGCCGGTCCTTGAAGAGATAGTCATATCCGGCGACGACACCGACGCTCACAGTGCCGTCGTGGAGGGGGATGTACCAGAACCAGCCCTGCTTGTCGCCGAGTTGGAGCACGAGGGTGGCGCCGGCATCCCGGCCCGTGCCGCGTTCGGCCCCCTTCCAGTAGGTCCAGATGGCGGCCTTCTTGAGCTCGGGATCCCAGGCTCGAAGGCCCAGTCGGCTCATGATCATCGAGGCCTGACCGCTGGCGTCGACGATCACGTCGGCCGAGACCGTCCGCTCGATGCCGTCTGCGTCGGCGATCCGCACGCCCGTCGCCCGGGCGCCGTCGAAGAGCACATCGAGCACCCGGGTTCCCTCGTGGACGTCGACCCCCTGCTCCGCGGCGTTCCGCAGCATCAGTTCATCGAATTCGCTTCGCACCACCTGCCAGGTCCGGGAACTCTCCTCCGGCTTGTGGTCGGCGAAATAGAAGGGCTCCGACAGGATCCCCTTCTCGTTGACGAACTGGACCGAGTGCTTCTCGATGAACGGGCTCCCCCGCATCGCGTCGAGCAGCCCCAACCTCTGCAGCACCCAGAACGTTTCTGGAATGAGCGACTCGCCGACATGGAATCGGGGAAATCGCTCCCGCTCAAAGAGCGTGACCCGCCGGCCCTTCTGGGCGACGAGCGTGGCGGTCGTCGCGCCCGCCGGACCGCCCCCAATGACGATCACCTCGGACGTGGCCGGAAACGTGCCGATCATGCCATCACCTCCCGTGAATTTCACCAGTTATTCATAGGCTCAAAACCCGGGTTCGGCCAGTCTGCCAGACAGTACCCGGCTTCCTCACGGAAAATCTCGGCATCGTGCCGAATTTTCCTTGGCCGGCTCCGCCGGCTGGTGTTGTGCCTTTGAGTAACGGTCTCTTTCGGAGTCGGTGGCAAACTTCGACCCAAGCCCAGGTCGCGGTGTTCGTGGTTATCGCGATGGAAGTCGCGACACCGGACGCGGTCCGGCCAACCTCTCGCTGATCTGCGAAGCGGGTATTCGGTAGGGGTTGCCCGTACCCCGGGAGCCGGCGTTGCTGACAAGCGGAGCCAGGGACGGCGAAGCGTAGTCAGCATCGAGTGAGCGAAGGCCAGGATGGCCGCAGCGAACGTCCGGCGACGGGGTGCGGGCAACCCCGACCCACGCAAGACACCCCTACTCCAGAACATGACAGGCTGAAGCCTGTCCCACGCAGGCGGCGCCAGGCCCGGAGGGCCGGGTAAATACCAGCGACCGGAGGTCGCCAAGCAAACAACGGCAGGATGCCGTGTGTTTGCGTGAAGCAGCCGGCCGGGTGAGCACCAGCCGTGGCGAACAGAATTGTCATGGATGGACTTTTCAGCTGACTTTCAGGGAACCCGCCGCCGCAGGACGACCAGCGGGTCGGCCTCCTCCCGAACATCACTGAAACTCATCGGCTTGGCGAGGATCATGCCCGCCACGAACCCAGCGACGTGGGCGGAATAGGCCACTCCCCCGCCGCCACCGTTGGAGTCAAACACACCGCTGACGACCTGAAACAGAAACCAGATCCCCACCGCGACATAGCCGGGCACGTCGACCATCAACCGCAGCAGAATCACGCTCACCCGCCGGTGGGGATGGAGCACGAGATAGGCGCCCAGCACACCTGAAATGGCACCCGACGCTCCAAGGCAGGGGGTGAGGGCGGCCTCCCCCTGGGTGTTGAAGGCCACGAATGCGAGGGAGGCGATGATCCCGGTGGCCAAATAGAAGAGCAGGTAACGGACATGCCCCATGTCATCTTCCACGTTGTCTCCGAAAATCCAGAGAAACCACATGTTTCCCCCCAGATGCATGATGCTTCCGTGCATGAAGATCGCCGTCAGCAGTGTCAGCCAGACCGGAATCGGCGTCTCCCTGAGCCCCGGAACAGTCACCTCCGTCAGCTGTCCCTGAATCGCGATCTCGCGGACCGAAGGCTCAGTGATCACGTCGCGGCCGGAAAGGATCTCAGCCGGAACCTGGCAGTAGGCGAGGGTGAAGTTTTCGTCCGCGCCCATCTTCTGGAGGACGACAAACACAAACACGTTGGCGACGAGCAAGGCGATCGTCACATATGGAAAAAGGCGACGGTCCGAGTTGTCATCACCGACGGGAAACACCATTTTGAGCCCCTTCGCACAAGTGTCCACCAACTGTCCTGTGTAATGAACATACCATGAACAAGGCCATTTTCATGAACTCCCAATGAAAAATGGTTTTCGAGATGAGACATCCGGATAGTTCTCCGCCGCGAGGAAGTGCCGGAAACACGACCCCGCGGCATGCGACGCCGACCGGGGGTGGCAGCCCAACAAGCAGCCGCCCACAAGGCACCGATCGACGGCAGCCACAAAGGCGCCAGCCATGGGTCGCGAACTGGGTCGTAAGGGTTTTGTCAGCCGGAATCCGGCGAGCAGGGTCTCCTCCTGCGGGCTCTCGCTCGAGTCGCTCGAAGCCAGGGCGATGATGTCGGCCAACTCGGATGTCCAATTCATGGCATCCGCTCAGCATGCCGCACTCCGCCAGATCGAGTGGCAGGGAGAGGGTGTCAGCGTCTTCTCCGACGCCTGGATCGTCCGCACCCGCGGCGGCTCGACGCCGCTGACAGTATCCGACTCCTGGCGTGCCACGTCGCTGGGCCAGGGCTTCTACTCGCTCGTCGCCCCGGGCGCCGGCGTGCAGGAGGTCGTCGGCTGGGCCGGCCGGACCACCGGGGTCGCCTATGTCGAGCCCGACTTCGCCTTCACCCCGACGGCCATGCCGAACGACGCATCCTTCGGCCAGCTTTGGGGCCTCAACAACGCCGGCCAGTCGGGAGGCGTCAGCAACATCGACATCAATGCACCGGAGGCCTGGAACACGACGACCGGGTCGCGGAGCGTGGTCGTCGCCGTGATCGATACCGGCATCGACTACCGCCATCCCGATCTGGCCGCCAACGTCTGGAGCAACCCCCGCGAGGTCGCCGGCGACGGGCTCGACAACGACGGCAACGGCTATGTCGACGACATCCACGGCTATGACTTCGCCAACAACGACGGCGACCCGATGGACGACAACGGCCACGGCACGCATGTCTCCGGCACGATTGGTGCCGCCGGCAACAACGGCTCGGGCGTGACAGGCGTCAACTGGCAGGTCTCGATCATGGGGCTGAAGTTCCTCTCCGGCTCCGGCAGTGGATCGACGAGCGGCGCGATCGCCGCGATCAACTACGCCACCCGGATGCGACGCGACTTCGGGATCAACATCGTGGCCACGAACAACAGCTGGGGCGGTGGCGGCTTCTCCACCGCCCTCCGGGACGCGATCGAGGCGGGTGGCCAGGCCGGAATCCTCTTCGTGGCCGCGGCGGGCAACGAAAGCAACAACAACGAGGCCGCCCCCTCCTACCCGGCGTCCTACACGAGCCAGTCGATCATCGCGGTCGCCGCGGTCGACCGCTCGGGCAATCTGGCCGGCTTTTCCAACTACGGCGCCACGAGCGTCGATGTCGCCGCCCCGGGGGTAAGCATCTCCTCGACGACACCCAACGGAAATTACGCCTCCTACAGCGGCACCTCGATGGCGACCCCGCACGTGACCGGAACTGTCGCCCTGCTGGCAGCCGCCAATCCCCAGGCAACCGCCTCCCAGATCCGGACGGCGATCCTCTCGACGACGACGCCGCTGGCGAGCCTCACGGGTCGGGTGGCCACCGGCGGGATGCTCAACGCCGATGCCGCGGTGCGGATGGTCGCCTCCGGCGTCGCTCCCGCCCCGACCCCGGAACCGACCCCCGCCCCAACGCCGACACCAGTGCCTGTACCGGCACCGACGCCAGCACCCATCCCTGTCATGCCCGATGCTGGCGACACGTTTGCCCGGGCCACGAACGTCACCACCACCGCGGGAACCATCCGCTTCGGCGGCATCACGATCGGCGATGGCTCGAATGGCAGTCGCGACGTCGATCTCTACAGGGTGACCCTGCGGAAGGGGCAGCGACTGACGGTCGATGTCGATGCCCGATCCCTCGCCACTCCCTCCTCGCTCGACAGTTTCGTGCGGGTGTTCAACGCCGCCGGCAAGGAACTGGCACGAAATGACGACGCCAACGGATCCTTCGACAGCTATCTCTCGTTCAATGCCACCGCCGCGGGCACCTATTTCGTAGGCTTCTCGGGCTACGGCAACTCCGCCTACAACCCCTCGAGAGGTGGCCTGACGCGATCCGGATCGACCGGCGGCTACGAGGCCGCCATGACCTTCGGTTCCACCCTCTCGGGTCGCTCGATCGAGGGCGTACGGACGCTCGGGGTCGCCGATGCGGCTCCCGCACCGCAGCCCGCGGCGGCCTTCGCCGCCTACGCGGCCGACCTGCAGGCTGCAGGTCAGGGCTCGTCAACCCGAACCACGCTGCGGCGGTTCACCGCTGTCTGAAGCGGTGCACCATCGTGTGGCGGTAGGTGCTACCAGGATCGAGCCGGACG
>CAMDFJ010000074.1 GCA_945897435.1 Candidatus Kuenenia stuttgartensis
GGGCCATCCGACCGCCCTCTTCGCCCTCGGCGTGATCAACGACCGGCTCGGCAACGACAGCGAGGCGAAGCAGTGCTACGAGCGGTCGTTGCAGCGGTATCCCGCGTCGGTCGGTGCCCTGCTCAACCTCGGCCTGCTCTACGAGGACGAGGACGACTTCGCGGCCGCCCAGAAGTGCTACCGTCGAATTCTCGAAGCCTTTCCCGACCACCCGCGGGCCAGGCTTTTCATGCGTGACTCCTCCGCGTCGGGCGATCTGAAACTCGATGAGCAGGAACTCAAGTCGCGGGATCGAATCGACCAGATCATGGCGTTGCCGGTCACCGACTTCGAACTCTCGGTTCGCAGCCGAAACTGTCTCCAGAAGATGGGCGTTTTGACCCTCGGGGACCTGGCCCGCACAACAGAGGCCGAACTGCTCGAGAGCAAGAATTTCGGCGAGACGAGCCTTGTCGAGATCAAGGAAATGCTCGCCTCCAAGGGGCTCTCGCTCGGGCAGATGGCCGCCCCGGCCGCCGAGGAGGTGCACTCGGAACCGGAGGAGCCGACGGCCGACGAGCAGGAGATCTACTCGCTGCCCATCACGGATCTGAACCTCTCGGTCCGGGCCAGGAAATGCACGACAAAACTCGGGATCGGCACGATCGGCGACCTCGTCCGTCGAACCGGCGAGGACCTGATGGAGTGCAAGAATTTCGGCGTGACGAGCCTCAACGAAGTTCGGGAAAAGCTCGCCGAACGGGGCCTCAAACTACGTGGCGACTGACGCTCCAGGCCGGGCCCAAAAATCGCGTTTGCCGCTGAAATTCAGGCATTTTCAGCGGGATCGTGAGCGGCGATTGTTTGCGTTTTCCAGTGATCCTCGATAGTGTTGAGGGGTGACGCCGTGCGTGACCGCAACCGACGGGGAGAATCTTTTGACCGCAGCAAGCCTGAAGGAAAAGCCTGTCCGTGACCTGGCCAGACTGGCCAAGCAGCATGGCGTGACGGGCTGGCATTCGATGCGGAAGGACCAGCTCATCCGGGCATTGGTGCGAAAGGCCCGCTCCAGGCGGCCCGTCACCGATGCCACTCCGTCGGTCAACCGGGCCCTGACTCCCTCCGCGCCGACTGCCGGCAAGGCAGCCAGCCCACGACGGGCGGGCGGTTCTGGCATCCCGACCGATCGATCGAAGCCGGCCGATGATCCCACCCGCTCGGCCCAGGAAACCCTCGTTTCCCAACGCGTTCGGGAGGCCCGCGAGCGTCTCGCCAAGGTCAAAAGCCTGGCCACACCCCCTGAAAACGGTCGGGCAGCCCGGACCGTTCGAGACAGAATGGTGGCCATGGTTCGCGGCCCCCACTGGATTCACGTCTTCTGGGAGGTGGCACCGAGAAGCATCGCCCGGGCGCAGGCGGCCCTCGGCCAGGAATGGCATGGTGCCCGGCCAGTGCTCCGACTGATGGAACTCGAAAATAGTCTGCGCGGCTCCCCCTCGGAACGCGTGATCCGAACGATCCCCGTTCATGGCGGGGTCAAAAACTGGTTCATCGACATCCGCGAGCCGATCCGCTGCCGGGTTGAAATCGGCTATCTGGCGATGTCGGGACGCTTTCACTCGCTGGCCCGCAGCAATGCGGTTTCCGTTCCTGCCGGAACCCAGCCCGATACGCTCGAGAGCCACTGGGGTGACATCGCCGCCGACTGCGAGAAGATCTACGCCATGAGTGGCGGCTTTTCGCAGGAGAACAACAGCACCGAACTCCAGGAACTGTTCGAGGAACGGCTGCGGCGACCGATGGGGCCGCCGGTGGCCCGGCGATCGGTTCAGCAGGATGAGGATGGCGGGCCTCGGGCAGGTGACTTTCAACTGGAAATCGACGCGGAGATGATCGTCTACGGTGCCACCCAGCCGGGTTCCTACGTCACGCTCCAAGGGGAGCCTGTCAAGGTTCAGCCCGACGGCACCTTCCGCGTCCGCGTCGACCTGCCGAACAAGCGTCAGGTGCTGCCGATCATCGCCAGCACCTCGGATGGCGTCGAGCGGCAGACGGTCGTGCTTGCAGTCGAGCGAAACACGAAATCGATGGAACCTCTGGGGCGTGACAGCGGCGATTTCTGAGCCTTCGGACAGAACAGTTCACGCAACGCGCAACGCGTGGCCAGTTCGGCCCAGGCCCGACAGACAACGGAGTCTTGCGAGTATCCGCGAAAGGAGTGTGCGGCGATAAGTTTTCTGCCATGTTCGTGATGCGTCGAACCATGCCGGTGAGCTCTTAACGAGGCTCGTTGGGGGCCGACAATGATTTCGGTCGCGTGCCACGCCGCCAACCCGACTCCGGTCGATGTTGAGCGGATCGCATGCCCCGGGATTTGAGGCACCCCCGTCTTTTTATTGAACGAGCTCTCCGCATTCCCCGGCGCCACGGCATTGCGGTGGAAAACTTATCGCCGCCTGCTCCCGCCGCTCTTCGCTGCCGCAAGCCAGGCCTCGACGGCGGTCTTGGGATCGGCCCGGAAAACGGCGCTGAATGCCTTCTCAAACGGCTCGCCGGCATCGAGGGCCGAGAGCAAGAGAGACAGTTTTGCAGCCGAGCCACCGGCGGCACTGACGAAGCCGCCTCCCAGGGCTGCCCCCATCGAGGGCGGGCAGGCGTCGGAAAGCAGGCCGGCCGGGCCATCGAGCCGCGGAACTGATTCGGTCGTTTCAAGTTTCCAGCGGGCGACACTGGCGGCCTTGGGGGCCGTCCGCTCCGCCGTCGCCCGTCCAGCCCCGCGGGCGAACCAGGCGGGAGCGGCACGAGAGAGAAACGCCGACGCGACGACCTGTTCAACGAGCAGTGCCCGAAGCTCCGCTTCTGCTCCGTCGTCAGCGGCGGCCGGCGGAACGATCGCCCCGTAGACGACATCCCCGGCGACCCCGGCGAGGCTGAGCGAGGCCTGCGGCCGCTCATCTCCGATCACCGATTGCCAGAAGTTCGAAAGGTCGTAGGGCTTGTCGCAGATGAAGAGCACGAGCCCCCCTTTGACGATCGGCCCCTCGCCGGCGAGCTGACCACCCGGCGTCTTGCAGGCCAGTTCGGCCATCTCGGCGATGGCATCGAGCCTTGGCTGCGGATGGTTTCCGATCACACAGACACTGCCGCGGCGGACCACGGCGTACGGTTCGCCGTCGAGCGCCCGCCGCCAGAGCTTCTCCGCCGCGGCGAATCGGATGGCCATCAGCTCCTCATGGCCGACCCTCCTGCTGCGTCCGGCGGCCGCGATCGTCGACAGTGAGTCGGCTGGCGTGAGCAGGTCGAGCCTCGCCCCCTGATCGATCCACTTCTCGAGGAGCCCGATCACTTCGGCCTGCAGCGGCGGCTTGCCGATCGGCATTCGCTGCCCGTCGATACCCGCCGACCCCTTGACCTTGCGGATCAGCAGGCTGTCGGCGGCGCTGCCGGCGACGAATGCCGCCCCGCTCTCGCCGCCCCGACTCAGCGAGGCGAACGTGGTCATCGAGAGCCGCGCCTCGGGATCGTCTGCATCGTGGCAGCCGGCACAGTTTTTGACGAGCAGCGGTGCGATCTCGAAGGCGAATGAGACATCGCCGGGCTTGAGCACCAGAGGCTGATTGGCGGGCCCGGGACCGGGCTGTGCCGACCTCGTCGCAGGCATGGCCAAGGGCCTGGCGGCTGCTCCCGCCGCCGCCGGGCTCCGGGCGAGGAGGTCGATGCCAGTCGATGGATCAGGCCCGTCGAATGCGGCCCCGGAATCGATCCAGCGAACGAGCAGCGCCAGATCCTCGGCGGGCACCCGTCCGCCGCCCCGCGGCATGTCCCCCGACTCGATGACCTCGACGAGACGGCTCGAGGCTCCCTGGCCCCGGGCGACGGCGCCGGTCTTCATCAGGCCCTCGTAGGAGGCCATCTGAAAATCACCCTTGCGGCCGGTGACATGACAGCCGCCGCAGTGTTTTGCGAGCAGGGGTGCGATCTGCCCTGAAAAGCTGACAGCCTCACTGCCAGACGAGGGTTTGCGAAGCGGCCGTGCAGGCTTCGTCGGCTGGGCTTGCGAATCGAGGTCCTTGGCACGAGGTTTGGCATTCTTCGCAGTGCTCTGGGGTCTGGGCCGCGATGCCGACAGTTTCGGGATCACGAGGCCGGCCACGTCGACACCCTCGAGTTCGAGATCTTCCCTGAGCGCCGCACAGGCCGTCGCGAGCGGACGCACTCCGGAGGGGAGTGGTTCGGCGGCCAGCAGCGACTCGAGTTGGGCGATGGCATCGCCCAGGGCGGCCCTGGCCTTCAGGGGCCTGCCGTCCTCGAGCAGCGAACGGGCCCGATCAAGTTCGAGCCTGACGGACTGGGGCGTGGCCGCCGACGGCTCCGCGGCGAGCGGCAGCGAATCGTTCGATCCGCCGAACGGCAGGAAAAGACCCGCGATCAGTGACGCCGTGCCGACGATCAGGCTGAACGAGAGGAAGCACCGAGCGCGTGGATACATCGTGGGATTCCGCCGGCCTGTCAGTTGTGCCGCGATATCCGCTGCCATACCAGAACCCGAGCAGGAACGATCCCAGCAGCAACGCCACCGCAAACGCCAGTGCAGCATAAACCCCCCAACGAGGCAGCGTCACGCCCGCGGTTTTCACCGCCACGTGAGCCGGTTCTGAGACCGGCTCGGACGAAGGGTCGGGAAGGGCGAAATCATCGGCGGCGAACACCCCGCCGGGAATGGGGCTCGAGGCCAGAGCCGCGATCGATGCCTCGGCCGACCTGCTTTCCAGGCTCGTCTGCGGCCGGCGTTCAGCGGACTGCGGCACGACCACCCGGGTTTCGCACTTCGGGCAGGGAACGGTCGTGCCGCCCCAGCGGGTGGGCACATGAAGCCGCGCCCTGCAGCGGGTGCAGCGAAAGTCAATCGGCATCGCGGTGCCCGCCTCCGGCCTCCGGGCCGTTGCCCGCCCCGCTTCGGTTCCGACGACGTCCCGGACGGCGGTGTCGCCTCCGCCGCCGGCCCGGACGCTCGATGGCCGCGATCCCGGCAGTCACCGCGGTGGCGAAGACACCCGTCAGCCAGATCGCCGCCAGCACGAGCGAGACCCTCGTGCAACCCCGCAACCCCGCGGCATCGCCGAGCGATCCAAGCAGGGCTCCCAGCCCCGCCACCACCATGATCGCGATCGGCAGCAGGAGCGAGGCGATCACGCCCCAGACGAGCACCTGCCTGACAACGCGATTCATTCAAGGAGTTCCACAAACCCCGGTCTCACGCACGGACCGGCCTCTGCAGTGTGCGACGCCGGATCCCCCAGCGTCAAGAAAACGGGCCGGCCGGCCCTGAGGTACGGAGAGCCGCAGTGGTCGCGATCGACTGCAACTCCCTACACTCGGAGCCCTGAATGCCTCTCGAATCACGGCCTCCAGCCGGCTCTGGAAACCGCCACCCATGACCCTCTCCCACGACGACAGCCGGAATTGTCGGAAGGTGTCAGGCTGGAGAGGCGGCGGCACGACCGCTGCGACGGGGTGGCGACGGTCTGCCAGACTCGGGTCAGTCGGATTCAGGCTTGTCCGCAGCCTGGTTCTCGCGGCGGCAGGGCTGGCCGTCGCCGTGGCCCGCGCCGACCGGGTCGAACTGGCCGACGGGCGGGTGCTCGAGGGGAGCTTCGCGCTCATTCCAGGCGTGTCCGTCGACCCGACACAGGAACAGAAGGCCCGGGAAGCCGGAACTCCGATCCTGATGTGCGACGACCAGCTGACCCGGGTGATGGTGTCGAAGCGACGGGTCGCCCGGATCGAACAGCGTCCGGCTGATCTCGGCGTCGAATCGATCACGATTCCGCAGCGGGTGGCGGAGGGCGGCCGCCGCGTGAGTGCCGTCGGCAGCCCGGTCGAGGCCGCGGCGTTCGACGAGTTTGGCAGACGGATCCTCAGCCTCGCCACGGCCTCGGGCCGGGTGGATCTGGTTCAGGGCATCACCCGGATCACACCCCGTTGGACGAGCGTCGAGGGTCTGACAACGGAGCAGCCGATCGTGCTCGACATGCGGATCGCCACCTCCTCGATCCCGCGTGAACTGCTTCGCAAGGTGATCGACCAGCACCTTGACCGGCGGGATTCCGACCAGCGGCTGAGGGTTGTCCGTCTTCTCCTCCAGGCCGAGCGCTATGATGACGCCCGCGCCGAACTCGATGCGGTGCTCGCCGACTTTCCCGACCTCGCGACACTCAAGGAGGAACGAACCGGACTCGCCCGGCTCGCGGCCGACAGGCTTCTCGACGAGGTTTTGCAGCGTGGCCGGGTTGGCCAGGATCGGCTTGCGATTCGTCTGCTCGACGACTTCCCCACGGAGGACGCCGGCGGCGAGACGCTGGAGCGGGTCCGCGAGGCCCGCGATTCCTACCGGGACCGCAGGGCCCGGGCCCGCGGCATCGTCGAACAGCTCGGCACCCGACTCGAGGCGATCCAGGCCGAGGGAGACCGGGCCGCAGCGGCGGATGTCGTCGCCGAAATGACCCGCGAGTTGTCGTTCGCCACGCTCGACCGTCTCTCGGTGTTTGAGCGACTGGGCAGCGATCCGCAGATGCCGCCCGACCGGGCACTGGCGATCGCGATCAGCGGCTGGATGCAGGGGGCGGCCGCCGCGACCGACAACCTCAAACTGGCCCTTTCGGCCGTCCGCGTCCGCGGTCTTTTGGCCGATTATCTGCGGTCGGAAGAACCCGCTGAGCGGGCCGGACTCCGCGGCCGAATGGCCGACGAGGAGGCCTTCGGGGCCGAGACGGTGGCCGCTCTCGCCAGGCAGATGCGGCCACCCTGCGATCCACCGGAAGCGGTCGCCGGAGGACTGCACGAGCTGGTCGTGCCCGGCCGGGAGGGCCAGCCCCCGATCCGCTGCCTGGTTCAGCTTCCCCCGGAATACGATCCGCTGCGCCGCTATCCGACTGTCGTCTCGCTCCATGCGGCCTGGTCGACACCGCTCAACCAGATCGAGTGGTGGGCGGGTGGAGTCGGGGCGGACGGACAACGCCGCGGCATGGCCGCCCGCCACGGCACGATCGTGATCGCGCCGGCCTGGGCCGCCGAACGGCAGTCGGCCTACGAGTATTCCGCCCGCGAGCACGCGGCGGTGCTCGACTCGCTCCGCGAGGCGATGAAGCGGTTTGCGATCGACAGCGACCGCGTCTTTCTCTCCGGCCACTCGCTGGGCGGTGACGCGGCCTGGGACATCGCTCTCGCCCATCCCGACCTCTGGGCCGGCCTGGTCGCGATCTCGCCGACTGCCGGAAAATATGTCGACCACTATTGGCCGAATGCCAGATCGCTGCCGCTCTACATCGTTGGCGGCGAACTCGACGGCGGCAGCCTGAAGCGGAATGCGATGGACCTCGACCGGTACTTCAGCAAGGGATTCGATGCCACCTACGTCGAGTACCGGGGCCGCGGCCACGAGCACTTCTCAGACGAAATCCTGCGAATCTTCACCTGGATGTCGCTCAAGAAGCGCTCCTTCTTTCCAAAGTCGATCGATGCGGTCTCGATGCGGCCCTGGGACTGCTTCTTCTGGTGGCTGGAGATGGCCGGGCCGCCACCGAAGACGGTCGTGCTGCCGGCCCAATGGCCGCCCGTGGGGCGTCCGCTGGCAATCGAAGGCAAAACGACCCCGACGAACAGCGTCGTCGTCCACTGCGGCGCCGATCGGGTGCGGATCTGGCTCTCGCCCGAGCTGATCGACTTCAGCCGTCCGATCACGGTCACACTCGACGGCCGGCGACTGACCCGCGACGGCGTGGAGCCGGATGTCGACGTGCTGCTCGAGGATCTCCGGCTACGGGCCGACCGGCAGCACCCCTTTTGGGCCGTGGTCGACTCTTCCCGGAAGTGATTGCACGGAAAACCAGCCCTACCGGCCGACGGGCTCGACGGGACGGCGGGCCACTTCCGGCTCCTGCGAACTGCGGGGCAGGGCGAAGCCCGCCATATACCAGCCGTCGGCCACCGTCTCGGAGCCAAGACCGTATGTGCCGAAGTAGCGCCGGATCAGCTCGAAGTCGGGAAGCGTGCTGCCGTCGATCTTCTGGGATCTGACGCTGCCCTCCTTGCCATCGCCGAAGGCGAGGTTGAGCAGTTGCCCCATCATGCTCTTCGACTTGGGCATGGCGCCCTGCCGAAGCATTTCGTAGGCGGGACGGATCGATTCCTCGGTCCGGCCGAACGATCGCAGGGCGATGTCCGAGGGAAACAGCTTTTTGGTCTCGGCGGTCACTGCCTGATAATCCGGCGTCGAGACGAGTGACTCGACCGGCCCGGAGGAGGCCAGAACCCGTTCGAGGAGATCACGGTGCGAGGCGATGAGCAGATGCCCCTTGGCCACGGTTACAGCGGAGTGAGGCAACAGCTTTTCTTCGCGATCGCGGAGCCGGCTGCGGCGCCGGTGGGCATCGTCCTCGTGATCGGCGTGGGCCACGTCGCCGCCGGGGGTCTCGACCTCCAGCTTGGGAATCGAGGACGAGCGGTCGATCATCTCCCAGATGACATGTTCGCCCGATTCGATCTTCTGCATGTCTGGGTCGGTGGCCATGCTCTTGGAAACGGTCGCCGCGACCTTGGCCGGGTCGGTGGCCTCGATCGCGATCACAAGTCGCTCGCTCTCGGGACCGATCGGGGTGGCGTAGTCGCTGAGCAGCGTGATTCGCTTGCCGAGGCAGGCGATCAGATCCTTCTGGACATCGATCTGTGGCCCGTCCGGATCCTCCTTGAGCGACGCGATCACGTCGTCGAAAACCCCCTTCTCGCCGACGACATCGTCGACGAGCGATTCGGCCGAGTTGAAGGCTGCCGCCATGTCCCACTGCATGGCCAGCCAGCTCGAGACGTCACGCGGCACCCATTCGGGTGGATCGACCTGGCCGGCGTTTGGAAATTCGAGCATCCGTGCCGCCAGATCGAAGCGATCGGCGGCAAGCGGCTTGCGGCCGGGCAGTGGCGGAGCGAACACCATGGTGCGGTGGTGCAGTTCGTGATTCCCCTGCCCAAAGACGACGACACCGCCGGCCCCCTTGACGGCATCAAAGCCCTGCCGCGAGAGGATCGCCACATAGTCGGGCCCCTTCCGCTTCTCCCGCGGCGGATTGGCCGCCTGATAGAGCTTGGCATAGGGGATGGGATCGACAAACCAACGAATCGGGGCGGCGGTTGCCGGCAAATCCTTGCCGCAGCGGGCCATGACCGCCTGAAATGCCGGCAGTGAGGCGAGCGGGCTCTTGAGCTCTTGCTTCAGTTTCCCGGCCAATTGGGCGACGGTGGCCGGGTGGTCGCCCACGATCAGGGCTCCGGGCAGCACCACGAAGCCGACCTGACGGGCCCGGCCTGCGGCACCATTCTCCGCCTCGGGCAACTGGAAGGTCTTCATGCCGGCGCTGGTCGATGCGGAATCGGTCAGTTGTTTTGCCTTTTGCTCGAGCAGCCGCCGGGTGACGGTGTCGATCAGGGTCTGGGTCTCGGTGTCGTGCCCGGTCGTATCGACGAGCAGCACCGATGCCAGCACGCCGGGCGTCGGCTCGATCGCTGCCAGCACGAGTTCACCGCCGGGAACCTTTTCGAGGTCCTCGAGCGTCAGACCGAGCTTGCCGAGTCGCTGCTTGCCGGCTGTCCGCAGCTGGCCGCGGAAACTCTCCATGAACGGCTTCATCACCGGATCCTGCAGGAGCTGGCCGTATTGGGTTCGATCGAAGCGTTCCTTGAGTCCCTGGGGATCGGCAACGCTCACCCAGGCTCGGGTCGTGCTGGGAAGGATTGTCTCGCTCGGCAAAAAGGAGCCGGCGAGCGAGATGCCCACAGAACCGATCGCGGCGGCGAGGCCGACCACGGTGGTGAGGCCATGGGTGAACCAACGGGGCTGGACGGTGGCCGAGATCATTCCCTTCACGACTGCTCCTTCAAACATGAAAGCGACCAAACATAAAAGCCACTGGAGCCGGGCTCCAAACCAACGATCGACTGCCCTGGCGACCAAAACCGTATTCCGGGAGCGGCCGCATGGGCCGCATCGCCCCATCGATATCGACCCGCAGCGGCAGCGTTCTCGATACGACTCTCCGAAACGGGTTGGTTTTCCAAGACCGCAGCCACGGACCAAACCCTGCTCACTCGGCCCGACTGGCGAATCAGGGCAGTGTGGCAGGAAGTCACAATTTGCTCAATGTCATTCGAGCGCTCACTGCGGCAAGAAGGGCGAAATGGGCAGGCCTGCCGCGGTCTGCACGAGGATGATTCCAAGCGTCATCGTGACGGCGATGGCCAGGGTTGTTTCGGTCGACGAGTGTCGACCTGGGTTCGAGCTTTGCAGAGACTCCCTCCAGGCAACCAGGGCGACGAGGGCTGCTGCCGCCCCCGCGAGTCCGGCAACGGCAAGCATGGCCGCCCGCCCAGCCTCCGACCCCGCGCCGCTCAGAAGGAGCGCCACGAGTGGCGGCCAGCCGAGGATCGCCGCCGTCCCCGCCGTGGCGGTCACGGCGTCGCCATACCTGCCCAGCGGAGCGAGCCAGCCGAGCCGGCGCAGATCGAGGGCAGACCGGTAGAGACGCCGCCAGCCGGGCCACGAGGAGACACCGTCGCCGAGCGTCGCCTCTGGTACGGCGAGCGACACGAACGATCCGAGGCAGAGCGTCACGGCATGGCCTGCCGCCGCAGGATCGAGGAACAGCCAGCCGACCATGCCGCCGAGCGCCGCCACCATCGCGGCGGCGTTGAGCAGCGGTCGCGTCGTCCTGAGAGCCTCTGCCGGCCGCTCGAGGCAGAACCCCACCGCGGCCAACGCCCCCCATCCAGCCACAGCCGAGACGATGAACGCCCGGGCGTCAGCGGGCCGACCGGCGACGAGTCCGACCGCGGCGACGACCGCGGCGGCGGCGAGCGCGGCCGAAGCCGCGTCGGCGGCACGCCCACCCTTGCTCACGAGCATGGCGATCGTGAGCGACGCGGCCACGGCGGCGAGCGCCGCCAGACCTGCCGTGGCCGCCGGCATGGGCGGAGCCTGGCCCATCAGCGTCGCCGCCAGCGTTCCCAGCCACCAGCCAAAGATCGGCCATGCCACCCGTTCAAAGGCCCAGACGAGCGACAGTCGAGGGCCGATGCCGACAGCCCGAAAGGCGTTTCGCGGCAGTTCGCCGACGGAGCCGACGGCGAGCAGTCCTGCGGCGAAGACTGTCGTGGCCAGTCGCGAGATGAGGAGATCGTCGGCAGGACCGCCGCGGCCGAGTGCCCAGGATGCCACCGCCCCGGCAGCGAGCATCAGCCAGGAGGCGGGCCGCCGGGCGTCGTATCGCACGAGGATCGGGAAGAGCAACGAGGCTGCGATCACGGGCAGATGATCCGCGAGATCAGGACCTCGGCCGCACCTGCCCCTGCACCCGGTGGGGCAGGCCGAGAATCCGCAGGAAGCCCTCGGCGTCGGTCTGGTTGTACGACCCGCCCCCTTCCATCGAGGCGATCGCCGCGTCGTAGAGGCTCTGCGAACTCTCCCGGCTCTTCACGAGCATGTTGCCCTTGTAGAGGCTGAGTTCGACCGTGCCGGTCACCGGCTTCTGGGCCTCGCGGATGAAGGCCAGCAGGGCGTCCATCTTCGCGCAGTACCAGAAGCCGTAATACACCATCTCGGCGACCTCGGGTGAAAGCCGGTCGCGGAGGTGCACGAGGTCGCGGTCGAGCGTCATCTGCTCCACGAGCCGGTGGGCCTCGTAGAGCAGCGTCATGCCCGGGGCCTCGTAGACGCCGCGGCTCTTCATCCCCACGAGCCGGTTCTCGACGATGTCGGTCCGGCCGACGCCGTTCCGCCCGCCGATCTCGTTGAGCGCGAGTACGATCTCGTGGGCCGGCAGCGGCCGTCCGTTGACCCGCAGCGGAACGCCCGACTCGAAGTCGATCCGCACCGTCTCGGGGGTTTCAGGGGCGGCCTGTGGCGAGACGGTCATCCCGAAATCGACGAGGCCGAAGCCGTCGGTCGTGAGCTCCTCGAGCAGCCCTGCCTCGTAGCTCGTGTGCAGGCAGTTTTCATCGGAGCTGTAGGGCTTGCTCTTCGAGGCCTTCACGGGGATGTTGCGGGCGTCGCAAAACTCGATCAGTTCCTTGCGTCCGGGGAACCGCTCGCGAAAGGCGGCGATCCGCCACGGGGCAAGCACGGTGATCGACGGGTCGAGGGCCTCTGCGGCGAGCTGGAAGCGGCACTGGTCGTTACCCTTGCCGGTGGCCCCGTGGGCGTAGACGGTCGCAGCCTCGCGGTGGGCGATCTCGACGCAGACCTTCGAGATCAGGGGGCGGGCGATCGACGTCCCGAGCAGATAGGTGCCTTCGTAGCGGGCCTGCCACTGGAGCGTCGGGAAGGCGAAGTCGCGGCAGAGCTCCTCGCGGACGTCGACGATCATGGCGTTGACGGCGCCGCAGTCGCGGGCCTTCTGCAGGATCGCCTGCCTGTCCTCGCAGGGCTGGCCGAGATCGACGTAGACCGCGATCACGTCATAGCCCTGCTCGATGAGCCAGCCCAGGATCACCGACGTGTCGAGGCCACCCGAATACGCCAGAACGCACTTCTGTTTTGCCATCTTTCGTTTTTCCATCCCTTTCAATGCCGGCTCATGTCTCTGTGCCGCTCAGACCTCGTGCACCAGGGCCATATTGTGGCCTCCCGTTCCGAAACCGGAACCCGCCACCAGCAATATCCGGTCGCCCCGCTGAAGCCGCCCCTGGCGGAGCCCCCAGTCGGTGACATGCTCGAGGATCGAGCTCGTGTCCTTCGTGGCCGCGATCGCCAGCGGCGTCACGCCCCAGTACAGCGTCATCTGGCGGAGTGTGGCGGGGTTGTCGGAAAGTCCGACGGTCGGCACGGCGCCGCGGCGTTTCGAGCGGGCGATCGCCGTGACGCCGCTCTTGCTCGCGACCACGAAAAGCTTGGCGTCGAGTTCACCCGCGATCCGGCTGGCCCCGTCGACCACCGCCTGCGTGATCGGATGCAGGCCGTCGACGAGAAACTCCGGCGACGGCAGAAAATCCTGGACAGGCACGCCGGCCGAACCCCGGGCGGCCAGAAACCGGCCCTCCAGATACTGCCAGCGGTCGGCGAGGTACTGCTTCTCGGTTTCGCTGGCGATCCGCCGCATCATCTCCACGACGAGCCTCGGGTGCTCGCCGATCGCCGTCTCACCGGAGAGCATGCAGGCATCGGCACCGTCGAGGATCGCATTGGCGACGTCGGTCGTCTCGGCCCGGGTCGGCCGCCGGGCGTGCTGCATGCTGTCGAGCATCTGCGTGGCGACGATCACCGGCTTCTGATACCGCTGGCAGGCCCGGATGATCCGCTTCTGGACCATCGGCATGCTGGCGACGTCGGTCTCCACGCCTAGGTCGCCGCGGGCCACCATCACCGCATCGGCCGCCTCGACGATCGAGTCGAGGTTTTCGATCGCCTCCCGCTTCTCGATCTTGGCGACGACCCGGGCCAGTGAACCGCGGGTGCGGAGCAGTTCCTTGAGGAGCTTCACCTCGACGGCCGACCGCACGAACGACAGGCTGACGAAATCGATCCCGGCAGCCGCGGCCCACTCGGCATGCTGCCAGTCGGCGGCGCTCATGGCGGCCACCGAGAGCTTCACGCCCGGCAGGTTGACCCCCTGGCGGCTTCGAACGGTTCCCCCCTGGATGACCCGGCAGCTGACCCAGTCGGCGTTTCGCTCCTCGACCACGAGGCTGATCGTGCCATCGGTGAGCATCACCGAGTCGCCCACGGAGAGTTCGTCGACGAGCGGGGCGTAGGTGGTCGTGAACTCCCC
>CAMDFJ010000075.1 GCA_945897435.1 Candidatus Kuenenia stuttgartensis
GGCCACGTTTTCGGACTGCTGGGACCCAATGGCGCCGGTAAGACGACGCTCCTGCGACTCCTGCTCGGCTATATCCGGCCGACAGGCGGCTCGGCACGCGTCGCCGGCTTTGACTGTGAGCGGGAATCGCTCGCGGTCCGGGCCAGCACCGCATACCTGCCGGGAGAGGCCCGGCTCTTCCGCCGGATGAACGGCCATCAGGTGCTCGACTTCTTCTCGGCCCTGCGCCAGGATTGCCGCCGCGACCGTGCCACGACGGTTGCCCGTCGGCTCGACCTCGACTGCTCGCGGCAGGTGGCCAGAATGAGCACGGGAATGAGGCAGAAACTCGCCCTGGCCGCCGTCCTCGCCACCGATGCCCCGCTCACGATCCTCGACGAACCGACGGCGAACCTCGACCCGACGGCACGGGCAGAGGTGCTCGACCTCGTCCGCGAAATCCGGGCTGCTGGCCGCACGGTGATCTTCTCCTCGCACGTGCTCTCCGAGGTCGAATCAAGCTGCGACCGGGTGGCGATCGTCAGGGCCGGTCGGCTCGTTCACGAACAGGCGATCGCCGACCTCCGCCGCAGCCACCGGATCAGGGCCCGGCTCACCGCCCCGCTGGACGGCATCCCTGACTCGCTCGCCGGCCAGGCGACGCTGGCCAGGGACGATCAGGGCGGGATCGTGATTGAATCCTCCGACTCGATCAGGCCGCTGCTCGGCTGGCTGGCAACGCTGCCGCTGGAGGAATTGCAGATCGAGCCGATCGGACTCGGCGCGGTGTACGATCGATTTCACGGTCGGACAGGCGGCGCCGAGACTGAAGACAGGAAAGGCGGCTGAGTCGCATGTGGAATACCGCCATCTGGCGCAAGACCTGGGGCGACCAGCAGATGCTCCTGCTTGCGCTCGTTGCCCTCTGGACGGCCTTTCCCTGGCTCTACATCTGGCTCTCGGCCCAGATTCCGATGTCGGCCTTTCAGGACGTGCTGCTGCGGGCCATTCCCGAAGACTGGCAGCGACTCTCGGGAGTGCCCTTCGCGGAGGTGGCAACGCATGCCGGTCGCGTCGCTCTGGCGTTCGTCGATCCCGTCGTGGTGCTGGCGGCCACGGTCTTCGGGATCACCCGCGGCAGCGATGCCGTTTCCGGCCAGCTGGAACGCGGAACCATGGAGATGATCCTGGCCCAGCCGGTCACCCGTGGGGCGGTCTTCGTGACCCAGGCGCTGGCGACGATCGCCGGCGCGGCGGTGCTCTCCTGCGTGCTCTACGCGGCGGCACATTCGGCGATCGCGCTCGGGCCCTGGGCCGGAAAGGTCGACCCGACGCGGTTCGTGCCCGCCGCCCTCAATGTCTTCGGCCTGATGGTCTGCATGGCGGGGCTCTCGGCCTGCGTCTCGGCCGCTGACAGCCACCGCTGGCGGACGATCGGGATCATGTGCGGGTTTTACGTGTTCTCGATCCTGGCAAAACTCGTCGGCCGGCTCAGCAGCAGCATGTCATGGTTTGGCTACCTTTCGATCCTCAACGCCTACGAGCCACAGCAGCTCGTCGGCCAGCCAACCGCCGCCTGGAAGCTGCTCGCGATGTACGACGGCGTGCTTTTGGGCGTGGGAATCATGGCCTACATGATCGGAGCGGTGGTGTTTTCGAAAAGAGACCTCCCGGCCCCGCTCTGAGGGCCTGGCCGCCCGATCGATTTCGCATGGCGTCCGGGCAGCAGATTGCCGCATACTGGGGAAATGACACGAGGAGCCACGCCATGAATGTGAGAAATCTACTGCTCTGCTCGCTGCTGCTGGTCGGCTTGTCGCCGGCAAGGCTGTCCGCCGACGAGGCGGGTCAGGCCGATCTCGATGCGGCGATCGACGCCAAACTGTCGGCCGACAGCCTCGACGACTACGGTGTCGTGCTCGAGCGATGCAAGTCGGCGGTCCGCAAGGGGCTCGACGACGGTGCGAAGAAGTTTGCCGAGGATCTCTACACCGGCACGCTGATCGACCGGGCCGGCATGATCGTGGAGGCGATCTTCGACTCCCCGAAGCCCGATCCACAGTGGCCGCGGATGCGGTCCTACGCGATCCGGGATCTCTCGGAGGCGATCTCTCGCGACCCGTCGCTCGGGGCGGCCCACCTGATGCTCGCCCGTCTGGAGTCACTCCCGGGGGGCGACCGCCAGAAGGCTGTCTCTGCTGCAGAGAAGGCGATCGAACTCGGCGGGGACGACCAACTGCAGATCGCACAGGCGCACGTCATCCGCGGCAACCTCGAGGACGTCGACGAGAAAAAGCGGGCGGCCGACTACGACGCGGCCGTCGAACTCGCCCCGCGGGACAAGGACGTGCGACGGACGCGAGGCCTGTTCCACCTGCTGAACGACGAATATGACGAGGCCCGGGCCGATCTCGAGGTCGCGATCGAAGAGGATCCCGAGGATGCCTCCCTGCTCGAGGCGCTCGGCATGGCCTACATGATGGAGAACAAGCTCGACGAGGCGCAGAAGATCTTCGACAAGGCGGTCGAGGCGGATCCCGCCGCGGCCGGCGCGCTTTTGCAACGGGCTCGGGTGCTCGCGCTCCGCGGGGAACAGCCGAGGGCGATCGCCGATCTCGACAAGGCGATCGAACTCGAGCCCGACGATGCCATTCCGCTCGTGCTTCGGGCCCGCATTCTCCAGCAGGCCGGCGAGACCGACCGGGCCCGCACCGATCTGGAGAGGGTTCTCGAACAGCAGCCCGATCATCCGGCCGCCCTCGAACTCCGCGGACTGATCGCTGCAGAGAACGAGGACTATCCCGCAGCGATTCGCGATTTTCGCAAACTGGTCGCCAGGAACGGCGACGATGCCCTGCTCGTCGGCCAGCTCGGCATGCTCTATCTGGCGGCGAAGCAGCCGCGGGAGGCCATTCGCCGCTTCACGCGGGCGCTCGAAATCGATGAGAACCAGTTTCTCAGCCGCCGCGGCCGCAGCGATGCCGAGATCTCGATCGGCGACCATACTTCCGCGCTCGCCGATCTCGACAAGGCACTCGCCCTCGAGCCCGACAACGACGGCGTGCTCAACAACCTCGCCTGGCTGCTGGCGACATCGCCAGACGACGACATCCGTGACGGCCGGCGGGCGATCGAGCTTGCCACCAAGGCCTGCGAGGCGACCGAGTGGAAGGAGGCCCACATCATCAGCACGCTCGCGGCCGGCTACGCCGAATCGGGCGACTTCGCCAAGGCCAGGGAGTACAGCGGCAAGGCAGTGGAGGCCGGAAAGGATCAGCCCGAGGTGGCGGAGCAGCTGCGAAACGAGCTTGCCAGCTACGAGCAGGAGAAGCCCTGGAGGGAGCGGCAGACGGTTGAGGATGCGATCCTCGAAGGCCCGAAGGCCGTCCCCGGCATCGAGCAGGGCGACACCGAAGACGACCCTCCGGCAGCTGGCGGGATGCCGGACAAGAAGATGCCCTCAGAGCAACCGGCAGACCAGCCCAAAGCCGGGCGAACACCTCGGCGACCGTTCGACTGACGGAGGCTTTTCTCGCGATCCTGTTCGGCATGACGTGCGCCGCAGGAGAGGAACAGGCTTCAGCGTTTCGAATTCCTATCCCGAGTGGCGTTCCGTGGCGAAGCTTTTTTTCATCGCCGGTCTGTTGGCAATCGCTCCGGCCTTGGCCGCCGAGGAACCGGCTGTCCCTGCGGTCGATCCGACGGCCTCCATGGCCGGAGCCGATCCGACCAGCCCCGCTCCAGATCTCAGAATCGCGGCTCTTCCACCGATCGACTTCAACCTCGAGCAGGACGAGTTCGCGAGCGAACCGCTCTCCGACGTCGATCCCGCCGCGTCCCGCCCCGACAATCGTTCGCGGAAGTCGGGTGGGCCGTTCGGAGGATCGGCGCCCTTCTCGATGGGCGGCTTCTGGGCGCCCCCGGCGACCGTGGCAGGCCAGCCGGCGGATATCTCGTTGAACGCGGAGTTTGCCCGCGTCGCCGCACCGCTGGCAGCCCCTCAAGAAGGGCAGCCGCTCTGGATCGGCATCGCCAAATTCGGTCGGCTCGAAATCGCCAGCGACGCGGTTCTCCCCGACTCGGGGCAGCCTGTGCCCGACCAACTCTGGCTGGTCGAGACCGGTGTCATGCACAGCCGTCCGCTCGAGGCCGGGGGCAGTATCGGCGGCACGTTTCTCTTCGGATCGGCGAGCGATCGTCCCTATGCGGCGGGCCGGGATCTCACGCTGATGGCGGTCGGATTCCATACCCGGCCGGCGAGAAACGACCGCGACGAATGGAACTTCAGCCTCTTTTATTCACCGACGTCGCAGCTTCCTTATCCGCTTCCGGGCATCGCCTACGTCTGGCGTCCCGATGAGCGATTCGAGGCCAAGATCGGCCTGCCACCGGCGATCGAGTGGCGGCCCACCGACGACTGGACCTTCTCTCTGAACTATTTTCCGTTGGTCAACGTCAACGCCGTCGCCCGCCGTCGGCTCGCCGACGGGCTGTCGTTGCTGGCCTTCTACAGAACCGACACCGAAATCTATTTCCTGGCCGACCGGCTGCAGGACGACGAACGGTTCTACGTGTTCGACCAGCGGGCCGCCGTGGGGCTCGAACGGGTGCTCGGCCGCGGTTTCGCGGTGGAGGCGATGGTCTCCTACCTCTTCGACCGGACGCTCTTTCAGGGCACGAATTTTCTCTCGGGCCGTACCGACCTGGTCAGCTACGATCCCGGGCTCGGCCTCTCGTTGCAGGTTCTCTGGAGACGGTGACGGCTCGCCCCTGCAGCGCAACGTTCGAGATTGAATCTTCTCGACGATCCTCGCCCCGGCGACTCGAGCCGGTCGACCGGCGGAAAAGTCAGCTCTCCCCGGAGGCGTCGCCGACGACGAGCCGGACCCGCCGCGGCATCCCCAGCCGTCCGAACAGTCCGACGGCTCCCTTGGGGAGGCCGAGAAACTCGAGCCGTTCGAACCACTGCGGGATCTCCGCCGAGAGCCTACCAACGGCGGTGCCGCGGAGGTCGAGCGAGCGGAGGTTTTTCAGTTCCTTCAACTGCTGCAGTCCCTCATCGGTGAGTGAGCCGCCGGCAAGGTCGAGCGTCGCGAGGTCCTTGAGCGATTCGGAACGGAAGCCCAGCAGGATCGCAAACAGGTCGTCGGCAGCCGGACCGCGAAGCGACACGCGGACGAGTTTGTCGGCGACGTGACCGAAGTCCTCGCCAAACGACTTGCGGAGCCAATCCGCCTCCTCCATCTCCACCTCACCGCCCCGCTCGATCGTCTCGGTGACGACCTCCTGCTGCTGTGCATAGGCATCGATCTTGGATGCCAGCCACTCGAGTTTGCCGGCCTTGAAGCGGACGTATTCGGTTGCCTCGTCGAAGGCCTTCTGGAGAAGGATGAACTGAGCGGGATCACCCCCCCGATCCGGATGCATGGTTCGGGCCTTGGCGAGATAGGCCTGCTTCACGTCCTCGAGCGTCAGCGGGGGCATCAGGCCGAGCATCCCAATGCAGGCTGGGATCTGCTGTTCCGGCCCCGAAGGTGGCTGCTGCGACGACATGCCAGCAGGGTAGAGCAGGGCCTGTCCCGTCGCAACGAGCGTTTCAGCCGACAAGGCTGAAATGCCGCCGAATCCCGGCTCAACCCGCTCCCCCTGCTCCCGTCGCGGCTTTCCTGCACTTTCCGCCGCTCTGCTGCCCTCCCTCCGGCGTCCGTTCTCACCTTGATCGGGCAGGCTGAATCCCCTATTTTCCGGCGACATTTCCGCGGTCCTTCAGGATCGCAGCTATCCGGCCAGGGAGGGCCTCCGATGAGCTGTTTCGGTTCGCGACGCCAGGTCGGCGTGATCGTTCTCGTGCTGATCTCAGCCCTCGTCTGGCAACACACGGCAGGATCCGCTGCGGTCGAGGCGAAGCCGCCGGCAGCCAAGCCGCCGCAGACGCAAACCGCCGCGGTGCAGCCGGCCGCGAAACTCCTCGCCGTGGTGAACGGCGAGGAGATCGGCGCGGACGCACTGGCGAGCGAGTGCCTCCACCGCCATGGTGCGGCGGTGCTGGAAACGCTGGTCAACAAGCGGATCATCGAGCAGGCCTGCGGCCGTCAGGGAATCGCCGTGACCCAGCAGGACGTCGATGCAGAGATCGATGCCATGTCGCGCCGCTTCAACGTCCCGCGGGACAAATGGGTGGAACTCATCCAGCAGGAGCGAAACGTCACCCCGAAGCAGTATGCGGAGGAGATCGTCTGGCCGATGGTGGCCCTGAGGCGGCTGGCCCACGCCAGCATCGAGCCGACGGACGATGAGATTTCCAGGGCCTTCGACAATCAGTTCGGCGCCAGCACGAAGGCCCGGATCATCGTCTCGCGGACGGCCGCCGAGGCGGCCTCGCTGCGGAATCGGGCACTCGCCGCGCCGGAGGAATTCGGGGCCCTGGCCCGCCAGCATTCGGTCGACGTGGGCAGCGCCAGCGCGAACGGCTGGGTGCAGCCGATCCGACGGCATTCAGGCGACGAGTCGTTCGAGGCCGTGGTCTTCTCACTCTCTCCGGGTGACATCTCGGAGGTGGTGCGTGTCGCCGACCAGTTCATCATCGTGAAGTGCGAGGGCAGGCTGCCCGCCGCCGACGTGAAGCTCGAGGACGTCCGCTCCCGACTCGCCGAGGAACTCCGCGAGCGGAAGAGCCGGGCCGCGTCGAGTGAGATCTTTCGCAGGTTTCAGGATGCATCCACGGTCGAAAACGTCCTCAACGATCCGGCCGCGTCGGCGGCCCGCCCCGGTGTGGCGGCGGTCGTCAACGGCGATCCGATCACGATCGATCAGGTCCGCGAGCAGTGTCTCGCCCGGCACGGATCGGACGTGCTCGAAATTCTGATCACGCGATCGTTGCTCCGGCAGGCACTCGCCCGGGAGCAGATGCAGGTCGCGAAGGCCGATATCGACGCCGAGATTTCCCGGGCCGCCGCCTCGATGGGCTTCCGCAAGGCAGACGGCAGCGTTGACACGGCCGCCTGGCTCGATCGGGTGACGACCGAGCAGAAAATGTCACTCGAGACCTACGTGGAAGACATCGTCAGGCCGACTGTTTCGCTGCAGAAGCTCGTCGGCAAGGTGCCGGTGACCCAGGAGGACCTCGACAAGGCATTCGCGGCGACCTTCGGCCCGCGGGCACGCTGCCGCGTCATCGTGCTCGACAACCAGCGGCGGGCGCAGGAAGTCTGGCGGCTCGCACGCGAGAATCCGACGCTCGAGATGTTCGGCGAACTCGCCGAACAGTATTCGGTCGACCCGGCCAGCAGGGCGCTTCGCGGAGAGGTGCCACCGATCCAGCGGCATGGTGGCCAGCCGGCGCTCGAACGGGAGGCTTTCTCGCTCAAGCCGGGTGAACTCTCCGGCGTGCTGCAGGTCGCCGACCGGTTCCTCGTGCTCTTTTGCGAGGGCTTCACGCAGCCCGCCGACCTGAAGTTTGCCGAGGTCCGCGACGAACTCTTCGACGACATCTTCGACAAGAAACAGCGGATCGAAATGGCCCGCCACTTCTCCCACCTGCGGGAGGCCGCCACGATCGACAACTTCCTCGCCGGCACCAGCCAGTCGCCGGTGTCGGGAGCCCCCGGCTCCTCGGCACACCCAGCCCGGGGTGATGCCACTCCGGCGTCGACGCTGTCCCGCAAGGACCGCGAGGAGTTGGCCCAGCCGCGGGCAGGCAGCCGCCTGAACCCGCCAACTGCGGGGTCCGGTGTGGTGCCCGCGTCGCTCGACGCCCCGGCGCCAGCCGGCCAAACACCGGGCCGGTAGCGGGGGCTCGCCGGTTGCGGATAAAGTGGACGTTTCACCACCGGATCCCACGTCCATGCAGCCAACGCCAAATCCGATCGAACCTGATCCCCGCCTTCCCGATCCCGGGGAGACCGCCGACGGTCCGAGCGACGACGAACGTCCTTTTGAGTTCCGCGTCGCGGACCGGATCTCGCAACTTCCCCCCTATCTTTTCGCCCGGATCAATCAGGCCACCTACCAGAAGCGTCGGGCCGGCCACGACATCATCGACATGAGCATGGGGAATCCCTCGGATCCCCCGTCACAGATGGTGGTCGACAAACTTGCGGAGGCCGCCAACGATCCCCGCAACCACGGCTATGCCCCGGCCCTCGGCATCATGAGCCTGCGGCGCGAGGTGGCCTCCCGCTACCTGAAAAAGTGGGGAGTCCGACTCGATCCGGAGTCGGAGGTGATCTCCACGCTCGGCTCCAAGGAAGGCTTCGGCCACCTCTGCCTGGCAGTCATCGGTCCCGGCGACTCCGTGATCGTGCCGGCCCCCTCCTATCCAGCCCACGTCTATGGTGTCGCGCTTGCCTCAGGCCGTGCGATCCTGATCGACACGACCGATCCCGACCGCTACCTGTCGGACATCGCCAGAACCTGCGAGACCGTCCGGCCGAAAATGGTGATCGTCAATTTTCCTCACAACCCGACCGCCACGGTGGTCGGTCCCGATTTCTACCGCGAGGTGGTCAGCCTGGCGAACCGGTACGGCTTCATGCTCGTCTCGGATCTGGCCTACGCCGACGTCACATTCGATGGATACACGACCCCGAGCATCCTTGCCGTCGACGGCGCCAAGCGGTTTGCCGTCGAGTTCACGACGATGAGCAAGGGGTTCAACATGGCAGGCTGGCGGGTCGGATTCTGCGCGGGCAACCGCGACATCGTCCGTGCCCTCGGAACCATCAAGACCTACTACGATTACGGCATGTTCCGCCCGATTCAGATCGCCGCCATCATGGCGTTGCGTCACGGCGAGGCCGACGTCGAGGCACAGGCAAAGATCTACGAAAAGCGGCGGGACGTGCTCTGCGAAGGACTGTCCCGGATTGGCTGGCAGGTCACGGTGCCCAAGGCCAGCATGTTCGTCTGGGCCAGAATTCCCGAGCCATTCGCCAGCCGGATGACGAGCATGGAGTTCGCCTCCAAACTGCTCGAGGAGGCGGATGTGGCAGTCAGCCCGGGTGCCGGCTTCGGTGCGGCCGGCGAGGGCTACGTGAGGCTCGCCCTGATCGAGAACGAAAACCGGCTGCGGCAGGCGGTGCGGCAGATTGGCCGGGCACTCGGCGACGAACTCAGGACCGCGGCGGCCCAACGCGAGGCCGGCTGACCGGGCCACGGCTCCGTTTGATCAGGCCGCGGACGAGCGGGTCGCCACCCGGATGATCGACCTGTTCGACGTCGATTGCGACCGCGTCGGCGATGGCGGCGATCCCCCGGCCGGCCACCGGACCCAAGGCGGCCGCGCCACCGATGACCTTCGGCGCCACGAACGCCCAGACTTCGTCGATGGCGTCACAATCGAGGAGCGATCCGAGCACAGTCGGCCCACCCTCGACGAGCAGGTTCGTGAACCGCCGCCTGCCAAGTTCCGCCAACAGTTCGAGGAACCGACCGCCAGGATCCTGATCGCTGCTCGACCAGACCTCGCAGCCGGCGGCTTCGAGACGCCGCACCCGTTCGAGCGGAACCTCGGGGCCTGTCGCAACGAGCAGCGGAACCTCCGCCGCTGAACGCACCAGACCGCTCTCCAGCGGCAGCCGGGCGGAGCGGTCGAGCACCACCCGGAGCGGCTGCCGCGGCCCCGGCGGCCGGGGCGTGAGCAGCGGATCGTCTGCCAGCACCGTACCGATCCCGACCACGATCGCATCGACGCGTCCGCGAAGTTCGTGGACGAGGGCTCGCGAGGTCTCAGATGAAATCCAGCGACTGTCCCCCTCCGTCGTGGCCACGCGGCCATCGAGCGTCATCGCCCACTTGCCGATGACCCATGGCCTGCCCTCGGTGACGAGTTTCCGATACGGGGCTGTCAGTCGCAGCGATTCCGATTCGCAGAGGCCGATCTCCACCGACAACCCCGCAGCCCGCAACGCCCGCAGGCCGCCGCCGGCGACCGCCGCAAAGGGATCACCTGCCGCAACCACGACCCGGGCGATGCCAGCGGCGATGATCGCATCGCTGCAGGGAGGCGTCTTGCCGTGATGGCAGCAGGGCTCCAGCGTCACGTAGAGCGTCGCTCCGCGGGCGGAGCCACCGGCGGCGAGGAGCGCCGCAACCTCGGCATGCGGACCGCCGTAGCGTGCATGCCAACCCTCGCCGACGATCGCTTCTCCCTGCGCGATCACCGCCCCCACCATTGGGTTTGGCTCGACATGCCCCGCACCTCGACCGGCCAGTTCGAGGCTGCGTCGCATCGCGGCGGAGTCGAAGGCAGTCCAGGCCATGGTTGCAGCGGCAGGCGTCAGTTGGGTGTCCAGATCGTCTTCTTCTCGCCCCCCTGCCCCGGCTGCGGGCTGCCGGGCGTCCAGATGCCGCTGCCAGCACTGCCTGCAGCAGGACCGCCTGGAAGCGCAGCCGACATGCCGCCAGCCGCCCCCGGACCGACCGTCTGACCGGTCAGCGACGAGAGGTCGACCCCTGCCTCGACGAGCACTTCTGCAAGAGATTCGAGCACCTTCTGATCGCGGCCGTGTTCCCGGCGCAGGTGATCGAGGAGTCGCATGATTCCCTGCTGGTCGCCCCGCTGCAGCCGGATGCGGAGTTCGGCGATGTCGATCATTCCATCGCTGGCCTGCAACTGTCTGGCGATCTCGCGAAGTCGACCGATGATCTCGAGTCGCCTCACGCTCGAGGTCGCCCTGGCCTCGAGCAGACTCAACGCCTCCCACCGATCCTCAGGGGTCGCGTCGGCACGCGACACGATCTCCGTCGCCGCCCGCTCCGCGGCCGACTCGAATCCGGCATCCATGGCGGTCAGAAAAAGCCCGCGAAGCTGCCCTATCTCGAGCCCGGCAAGTTCGACGCGGTGCCAACGCATCGGCGGCACCTCCTCCAGCGGCCTCGGCGACACGATCCCTGCGGGAAGAGGCAGTCCCAGGCGACCGCGGGTCGCAGCCCAGGAAACCGCGGCTTCGGGCTGACGCGATGTCGCCTCACCCTCGGTGATCAAAGCCTCGACGCGGCGGCGGCCATCGGCCTGACCGACCGACTCGCGGGGCGTCTTACCGAGCAGTTCGGGCAGCGGGGTGTCGGGCCAGAGTTCGAGAAACCGTTTCCAGATCAGACCCTGCTGTTCCTCCATGAGCAGGTCGATCGGGGAAGGCTGACTGTCCGGGCCCCCGACCGCTGCAGCCGCCGTGGCTGGGGGCTTGAGGCGATACTGGGATGAGATCAGCCATTGCGTGGGTGTGATCGATGGCAGGCCTGCGGTCGGTGGTTCTGCGACAAAGTGCACCTCGAGCAGATTCTCGACAACGGCCACGGCGGCACCGAGATCGGCCGCGAACCCCTGCAACGCGAGTTCCGACTCACGGTCGGTCTGCCGGCCGAAAACAAGCAGGCTTGCGAGCAGGCGACCCGGCGGCACCGAGTCGGCGGGCGCGTCGTAGACCCGCCAGACCGACCGGGGCGGAACGGCTCCCCGCGAGACCCATGTCGCTCGATCGAACGGAGCCGACTCCAGCCGATCGTTCTGCCGGAGCCTGTCTTCGAGGATCTCGATTCCCCCGGCGGACTGCTCGGCGGCGGCGATGCCCGCCCGCCAAACCTGATACCGCACCTGCGGCGAGCGATCCTCATCGGCCTCGGTTTCGAGCGCGATGGCCCGGCCGGTCGCCTCGACGGCATCATCGGCGGGCGTCCCGGAGAGTGAGGCGATCTTCAGCCAGGCTTCGGCCGCTTCGAACGGACGGGCCAGCATCTCGCAGAGCAGGGCGATGTTCGTGAACAGAGGCCGACTGTCGCCCGCCACTCCCTTCAGGCTGCGGAAGAGCGTCAAGGCCTTCAACAGTCGCCAGGCAGTCGCATGCCCGAGGGCGGTGTCGAAGTCGGCCTGCCAGGGAGCATCGGCCTCCGATTCCGCGAGGTGGACCTTGGTGCGGAGCGCCGGCGGCACCCCAGCCGAGCCGACGAACGCCGCCAGCAACCGCCGGTCCTCGGCACTTCCCAGCGACCTGTCGATCATCCACTCGACGAGTCCCTGGGCGAAGCCGCTGTGCCCCGCCTGGGCACCGGCCTGAATGAGGGTGGCGGCAATCCTGATGAGATCCTCAGGCGGTTCACCGCCCGCCGCCTCGCGGGCCCGGTCGAAGGCCGCCGCAGCCTCCTGCACCCTGCCGGCGATCACGTCACTGACGGCAGCATGCGCGAGGGCGAGCGGGTTGTCTGGGAATGCCTCGAGGAATGCCCGACTCGACACGGCCGCCTCGTCGAGCCGCTTGGTGGAAAGCTCGAGCTTCACCTGGGTCGCCATCAGGCAGGCCCGGCGTGGATGCTTTTCCGACAGCCGCTTCACCTGCTCGAGGGCGGCTGAAATCTGGTCCCCCTCGATCAGCCGGTCGAGTTGTTCCAGGTCTCCGACCAGATCCGGGCAGCAGAACTTCACCTTCTTGCAGGTGCCGCCAGGACAGGCGGCATAGGGATCGACAGGCATGGCTTCGGAGATTCTCCACTGGCCGATTCGTTGACCGCGAAATGTCCTCTCGCGGAATTCGGTTGCATCGCCGCTGCGATGCCGCTGAAAGAATGTACCAGAGTGACAAGGGCGGGGCAGCCTGCCGGAGGCGGCCCTGATCCCGGGTTCACTGGTTTGCCCGCCGACAGTCGGCCGCCACATACTTGCGGCATGCTGCAGCCCCGCATTCTGGTCGTCGATCCCTCCGGCAGAGACGCATTGCCCTATCCGAGGCTCGTGGCCCGACTGCAGCCCTCGCAGCTGCGGATCGAGCCGAGTGTTGCCGACGGGATTGCCACTCTGGGGATCGATGTCTGGGACTGCTGCATCCTGGCGATCCGGAACGGTCAATCTGCCGACACGATCGTGACCGACCTGAGAACCGCGGAACCCGATCTGCCGATCGTCGTGATCGACGACTCACCCTCGGTCGACGCCGCCCGCGCCTGCCTGCGGCATGGTGCCTGCGACTACCTCGAACTGAGTCGCGTGGATACCGAACTCGAAGCCTCTGTGGCACGGCTCCTCGAGGCCTCGCGCCGGCTCGATGCAGAGAAGGTGCTGCGACGGGTTGTCGAACGTCCGTACTCGTTCGAGGGCTTTCTCGGCGCCAGTCCAGCGATGCAGGCTGTCTACTCCGTGATCGAGCGTATCGCACCGAGCAATGTCGATGTTTTGATCACCGGTGAAACCGGCACGGGCAAGGAACTCGTGGCCCGAGCACTTCACCAGCGGAGCCGGCGGGCCGGGGCACCGTTCGTTCCGGTGGACTGCGGTGCGATCCCGGACGGGCTGCTCGAGAGCGAACTCTTCGGTCATGAGCGGGGCGCCTTCACCGGCGCCGACGCCCGCCGCACGGGACTGATCGAGTTCGCCGACCGCGGCACGCTGTTTCTCGACGAGGTCGGCGAACTCCCGCCGGCGCTCCAGGCGAAACTGCTCAGGGTGCTGCAGGAACGTCGGATCCGCCGCGTCGGTGGGCGGCAGGAGACGTCGGTCGATGTCCGACTGATCGCGGCGACCTCGCGGTCCATCGATGAGATGGTGGCCCGGGGGGAGTTTCGCCGAGACCTTCTCTACCGGATCAACGTGGTCAGAATCGACCTGCCTCCGCTGCGTGACCGCGGCGACGACATCGGACTGCTGGCGGAATTCTTCGCCAACCGCGCGGCGCAGGAGATGGACAAGAAGGTCGGCGGTCTGTCGATCGACGCCTATCAGGTGCTACGGGGATACCACTGGCCGGGCAACGTCCGCGAACTTCAAAACGCCGTCCGCAGGGCCGTCGCCATGACCCGCTCGGCAACGGCTGGTGT
>CAMDFJ010000076.1 GCA_945897435.1 Candidatus Kuenenia stuttgartensis
TGGTGAGAAGTCTGGTGGTGAGAAGTCTGGTGGTGAGAAGTCTGGTGGTGAGAAGTCTGGTGGTGAGAAGTCTGGTGGTGAGAAGTCTGGTGGTGAGAAGTCTGGCGAACGAGGCGACGGCCAGCCTCAGCAGCAGGCGGACGGTGCACCTGCTGGTGATGCGTCATCTCCGACTGGCAGTGGCGGGTGGGCCGGAGGTGACGGCACGAAGCGGCCCGAGCAGGCCGCATCACCGGACGGGTCGCCACCTTCCAAGGAGATGGAATGGGGGGAGCAGGATCTCTCGAATGCCCGCAATGCGGCCGATCTGGCAATCGAGCATCTGCAAGACGCCGTGGCATCCGGCCGGAGCGACGTTCTCGACGAACTCGGCTGGACCCGCGATCAGGCGCGGGCGTTTCTCGATCGCTGGGAGGCGATGCGACGGCTCTCGGAGAGCAACGATCCGGTCGCTCGCGCCGAGTTCGAGCGGGCTGTTCGCAGCCTCGGCCTGCGCCCGGGCGGCGTGAGGAACTCCCGCGACGTGCCGACGGATGTGAAGGGGGGGCAGGCGGAAGGTCGCCGCAGTCGCCCGCCGAGCGACTATCGCGAGCAGTTCAAGGCCTACACCCAGGGCACCTCGGGAGAATGACGTTGCCGTTCGAAGGTCCACGGTATCTGGCGGCTTTCGGTCCCAAGCGGGTTCCGCACTGTTTCACGGACGTGCTCATTCTCGGGGGTGGTCTCGCGGGCCTGCGGGCGGCGCTGGCCGTCGATTCCCGGCTCGCGGTGACCGTGGTCACCAAGGACGACCTGCAGGCCTCGTCGAGCCAGTGGGCCCAAGGGGGCATCGCCGGAGTCGTCGATCCGGAGGATCGCTTCGACAATCATGTGGCCGACACGCTCGCCGCCGGAGGCGGACTGTGCCACGAGGAGGTCGTCGATTCGGTGATCCGTGAGGCGCCGGCCAGGATCGGGGAACTGATCGCCTGGGGCACCCGCTTCGACGAACGCGACGGATCACTCGACCTCGGCCGCGAGGGGGGGCACAGCCACCATCGGATCGTGCATGCGCTCGGCGATGCCACGGGCCGGGAGGTGATGCGGGCGGTGATCGAGCGAACCCGAAGCCTCGACAACCTCGAGGTCTGGCCCGACACCTTCACGATCGACCTGCTCACCAGCGAGGGCAGATGCCGCGGAGCCCTCGTCTGGAACAAGGCCCACGGCAAGACGCTGGTCTGGGCCCGGCGGACGATCCTGGCGACGGGCGGTGCCGGACAGCTCTATCGGGAGTCGACGAACCCGGACGGGGCCAGTGGCGATGGTCTCGCGGTCGCCTGGCGGGCCGGAGCCTGCCTCCGAGACATGGAGTTCATGCAGTTTCATCCGACCGTGCTCTACATCGCCGGCGGTGCCAGGAGCCTGATCACCGAGGCCGTACGAGGTGCGGGGGCGCACCTCGTCGACCGCGATGGCCGCCGGTTCATGCCCGAGTTCGACCCTCGGGCAGAACTGGCGCCGCGGGACGTGGTCTCGCGGGCGATCAATGTCGTCATGCACCGCACCCACCACTCCAACGTCTACCTCGATCTCTCCCATCTCGATCCCGAGCTCGTGCGGCGGAAGTTTCCCGGCATGGCCCAGATCTGTGCGAAGTTCGGCCTCGATCTGGCCCGGGATCGGATTCCGGTCCGCCCCGGCGCCCATTACATGATCGGCGGCGTGACGGTCGATGCCGTCGGCCGCACGACGCTGCCAGGGCTGTTCGCCGCCGGCGAGGTGACATCGAGCGGCCTGCATGGGGCAAACCGTCTCGCCAGCAACAGCCTGCTCGAAGGGCTCGTCTATGGCGCCAGGGCCGGCAGGCAGGCGAGCGACGAGGTGCTGGCCTCGGCCGGAGACGAAGCCTTCCGCGTTCCGGAGATCGCCAACCCGAGGGTGGCTGACGCCAGCAACGGATCGCTCGATCTGGCCGATATCCGCAATTCGCTCCGCAGCCTGATGTGGCGGCATGTTGGTGTTGAGCGTTCGGGCGATTCCCTTGCCGAGGCCCTCGACACGGTCGAGGGCTGGTGCCGCTACGTCCTGCCGCGGCAGTTCGGCGACCCCCAGGGCTGGCAGCTGCAAAACATGCTTGAAGTCGCCCGGCTCATGATCCTCTCCGCTCTCGAGCGGCAGGAAACCAGGGGCGTCCACGTCCGCCGGGATTTTCCGCTGCCTGACGACCGCTGGCTGGGTCATATCTGCTGGCAGCGGGACCGGCCGGCGGCCTTCCTGACAGGCAGAGGGTTGCCTGATTCGGCGTCCATGGTCAAAAATTGATTCCAGTTCGAATAGGCATCTGATCTCCGCCCGAAGGCGGGCGTCGCCCCTTGTTCCCGTCAGCAGAACGAACCATGTCGGAATCGCAGACGACCGGCCACGAGGCCATGATCGAGGCGGATCGCCTCACCAAGTATTACGGTTCATTCATCGCGATCGAGGATGTCTCGTTCCGCGTGCCCAGAGGCGAGGTGGTTGCCTTCCTCGGCCCGAACGGCGCCGGCAAGAGCACCACGATGAAGATTCTCACCGGCTACCTGGCCCCGACTTCGGGCAGGGCCCGGATCGCCGGCCACGACATGTCCACCGACCGTCTTGCCGGTGCCGAACGGCTCGGCTACCTGCCGGAGAACGGCCCGCTCTATCCCGATATGACTCCCCGCGGCCTGCTCGAGTTCTTCGCCGACGCCCGCGGACTTTCCCGCAGCCGACGGGAGGAACGGATCGAGTCCGTCGTGCGGCAGTGCGAACTCGGCAGCGTGATTGGCAAGGCGATCGGCAAGCTTTCCAAGGGCTACAGGCAGCGGGTCGGCATGGCCCAGGTGCTGCTGCATGAGCCGGACGTGCTGATCCTCGACGAGCCGACCAGCGGTCTCGACCCCAATCAGATCCGAGAGGTCCGCGAGACGATCCGCAGGCTCGGTGAAAAAAAGACGATCCTGCTCTCGACCCATATCCTGCAGGAGGTCGAGGCGCTGGCAGACCGCGTGATCCTGATCGCGGAGGGCAGACTGCGGTTCGACGGAACGCCCGCCGAACTCCGCCGCGAGGGTCGCGGGCTCGACGAGCGATTCTACGAACTCACCCGGTCGGCCTGAGAAGGCTTCTGCCGGTCCTGGCGGCGGCCGCATCTGGGCGGCCAGCGTTGATGATCCACATGGCAGACGTTGAACGAGGAGTCAGACGACGATGAAATGGCACGTGCTCGACGCCGTTTTCAAGCGGAACTTCGTGGCCTACTTTTCCAACCCCACGGGCTACGTCTTCATCTGCGTGTTCGTGCTGCTGGGATCGCTGGCAGCCTTCTGGCCGCCGGAGTTCTTCAACTCCAACCTCGCCAACCTCGACCAGCTCAACCGCTACCTGCCGTTCATCCTGCTGGTGTTCATACCGGCGATCACGATGAGCGTCTGGGCGGATGAACGCCGACAGGGCACCGACGAACTGCTGCTCACGATCCCGGCGAGCGACTGGGAGGTGGTGTTCGGGAAATATCTGGCCACGGTCGGCATCTACACCGTGGCACTGCTCTTCTCCTGCATCTGTAACGTGATCATTCTGCTTCGCTGGGGCACGCCCGACGGCGGCCTGTTCCTCGCCAACTACCTCGGCTACTGGTTCGTCGGCCTGGCGATGCTCGCCATCGGTATGGTGGCGAGTTTCCTGACGAGCAACCTGACGGTCGCTTTCATCCTCGGGCTGGCGCTCAACGCCCCCCTCGTGATGGCCGATCAGGCCGGCGCCGTCATGGGGCCGAAGCTGGCCGAACGGCTCCGTGGCTGGAGCCTCGCGGAGCACTTCTCCGACTTTGGTCGTGGCGTCGTGAGCCTCTCCTCGATGGCCTATTTTCTCGGAGTCGTCGCCGTCTGCCTCTACATCACCATGGTCCTGATCGGCCGACGCCACTGGACAGGGCGTCGCGACGGTCCGCAGATCGGCCTGCATTTTCTGGCCCGCACGCTCGGCCTGGCGGCCGCCGCGATCGGCGCCGTGCTGCTCTGTCGGGCGGTCGATGTGCGGGCCGATCTTTCCGAGGAGCGGATCAGTTCGCTCGCGCCCGACACCCGCAGGCTGCTTGCAAACCTCAGCTCAGACAGGCCGATCAACATCACCGCCTATGTCAGTCCGACAGTGCCGGAAGACTACACCCAGACACGCCTCAACCTGCTCAACATGCTGCGGCAGTTCCAGCGGCTCGCCGGCGGGAAGGTGAAGGTGGACGTGATTCCCACGGAGCCGAAGACCGACGCGGCGGCGCTTGCCAGCCAGCAGTTCGGAATCGAGCCGGTCACCGTGCTTTCCCGGGTCCGCGGAACCTATCGCGACGAGGAGATTTTTCTCGGCTGTGCGGTCACAAGCGGTCTCGAGAAGGTCGTGGTGCCGTTCTTCGACAAGGGCACGCCGGTCGAGTATGAACTGATCAGGTCGGTCTGCACGGCGGCCCAGCAGAAGCGGAAGCGGCTCGGCGTGTTGACCACCGATGCCGAACTCTTCGGCGGCTTCGACATGACGAGCGGCCAGCAGCGGCCGAGACAGCCGCTGGTGGACGAACTCGAGAAGCAATACGACGTCGTCCAGGTCGACCCATCCGCGCCGATCACCGAGAAGTACGACGTTCTCCTGGCGGTGCAGCCATCGGCCCTCGGGCCCGAGCAGATCGGCAATCTGGTGGCGGCGGTCAGCGCAGGCCAGCCGATCGCCATCTTCGAAGATCCGCTGCCGGTTCTGATGCAAAACGTTCCCGGCACCTCGCAGCCGCGGCGCGGTCCGGGGGGGCCGATGGCCATGTTTCAGCCACAGGGTCAGCCCAAGGGCGACATCGGCCTTCTCTGGCAGACGCTCGGCGTGAGGCTCTCGGCCGGCGCGGGTCGGCCGGCGATGGGGCAGATGGGCTCGGCTCCGTTTGTCGTCTGGCAGGATTACAACCCGCATCCCAAGCTCGAACTGCCCGGCGAGTTCGTCTTCATCGACGCCGACATGAGCCAGGGATCCGAAGCCGCCGGTGGATTCAGCCAGGCGGAGGTGATCACCTCAGGGCTGCAGGAGGTGTTGTTTCCGTTTCCTGGAGCGCTCTCCAAGGACGACTCGGCTGACGTGAAGTGGAGGCCACTCGTTCGGACCGGCGAGCGGTCGGGCACAATCGAGGTCGAACAGGTGATGGGCAACCGGGGTGACATGCGGCAGCTCCGCGTCTTTGAGAAGCCCGGGAAGGAGGCGATGGTGCTCGCGGTTGCCGTCGAGCGGAAGGCCGCCAAAGCCACTGCGGATGCTGGTGGAGAGAAGGGGGCCGCCGCCGGGTCCGCAGAATCGGCCATGATCCGCGCCGTCGTCGTCGCCGACATCGACATGCTCGATGGCAGAATCTTCGGTCTGCGAAATCGGCCGGACGAGGTTTTCGGTCTCGACTTCGACAACGTCACCTTCGCGCTCAATGTGCTCGATTCATTGGCTGGCGACGACCGCTTCCTGGAGATTCGCAAACGCAAGCCGAAGCACCGCACCCTTGAGCGGATCGAGGACACCGTCGCCGCCGCCCGGGAGCAGGCCGACGGGGAACGTCAGAAGTTCATCGAGCAGTTCGACGAGGCGGAACGGGAGGCGAACGCCGCGATGCAGAAGGAGGTCGGCGAATTCGAGAAGAAGATCAAGGAGATGGAGACTGCCGGCGACGCCGATCCGCAGGCGGCGATGCAGGCCGTCCAGCAGCTCGCCAGCCGCCAGCGGCTCGCCCAGCGTCGGCTCGACACCAAGATCGAGCAGCTCAAGCGGAAGCGGGATGCCGAGGTCGAGACCGTCGAGCGGCAGCTGGGATCGAAGGTCCGGCAGGAGCAGGACAGGCAGAAATGGCTGGCAGTGCTGCTGCCACCGATTCCTCCGCTGGTGGTCGCCTTCTTCGTCTTTTTCCGACGCCGGGCGCAGGAGCGGGAGGGCGTCTCGAAGGCGCGGCTGCGGTGATCGAGCGAGTCAGGACCAGAAACCGATCCAGTCAGGAGTGAGACGATGAACGTGCAGGATTCGAAGGACGGACTTTCCGCGACCATGCGACGAACGCTGCTGTTTCTTGCCGGCGGTATCGGCAGCCTGATGCTCGGCATCTGGGCCCAGCCGCGATTCACGCCCCGAAAGACCGAGACGGCGGAGCAGCGGGTGCTGTTTCCGGAACTCTCCGACGCCTCCAAGGCCGCCAGCCTCGAGATCGTGAAGTACGACGAGGAATTGGCCACGCTGGCGCCATTCAAGGTCGTGCAGTCGGGAGGGGTCTGGGTGCTGCCTTCGCACCAGAACTATCCGGCCGATGCGAAGGACCATCTCGCGGCGGCGGCAACCGAACTGGTCGACGTCAAGTCGCTCGATGTCGTCAGCACCTCGCCCGCCGATCATGAGACCTTCGGAGTGATCGAGCCCGATCCAGACAAGATCAAGCCTGGCATGACCGGCATCGGCGAACTGGTCGAGGTCCGGGATGCGGCGGGCACCAAGCTGGCGAGGCTCGTGATCGGAAAGCAGGATAAGCGGCCGGCATCCACCGAGACCGGCGGCCGCAGCCTGCGTTTCGTCCGCAAGGCGGGGCAGGATCCGGTCTATCGGATCGAAATCGACACCTCGAAGTTCACCACCCGTTTCGACGATTGGATCGAGAAGGACCTGCTCAAGCTTTCTCCCTGGGACGTCCGCCGGCTCGTTCTCGACGACTACACGCTCGCCGCGGTCGAGTCGGGGGGGCGGATTCGAGTCGAGCAGCAGAAGAAGAACCGGATCGATCTCGCCTATGACGACAAGGATGCGAAGTGGTCGATCGTCAAGATGGAGGCGTTTGGAGAGAAGAACACGCCGAAGGAGGAGAAACTTCCCGAAGGCGAGGAATTGGCGGCCGGCAAATTGAACGATCTGCGGAATGCCCTCGGCGATCTGAAGATCGCCGACGTGGTCCGAAAGCCCGCCGGCCTGAGTGCCGATCTCAAGGCAGCCGAATCGTTCAGCGGTGACCCGGAGGCGGTGACATCGATGCAGCAGCGGGGCTTCCTGCCACTCACGTCCGGTGACATCCTCTCGACCGACGGCGAAACGATCATCGGCATGAAGGATGGCGTCGAATACGTACTCCGCTTCGGTGCGGCCACCAGCCTGGCCGAGGAGGCCAAGGAGAGCGGGACGAAGGAACAAGCCGCCGGCGCTGACGGGACGGATGGCACCTCGGGAGATACCGCGGGCAGATATCTGCTCGTCATGGCACGGTTCAACGAAGGGCTGCTGGAGAAGCCGGCCCTTGAGCCGCTGCCGGAAACGCCGAAGGACCCGGAGAAAGACAAGGAAGACGTTGGGAAGCCGGCCGAAGAGGCCGATGGGAAGAAGGACGGGGATGCCGCCGCGAAGCTCAAGCAGGCGGACGAGGCGGAGGCGAAGGCCCAGGCCGCCCTCGAGGAGAAGCGGCGAATTGAACGAGAGAACCGCCGTAAGCAGGACGCCTATGACGAGGCCGTCAAGGCGGCCCAGAAGCGGGTGCGGGAACTGAACAACCGCTTCGCAGACTGGTACTACATCGTTTCGGAGAAGGAATACGACACGATCCATCTCACCCGGGAGGGTGTCGCCCAGAAGAAGGCTGCGGAGCCGGAAGCACCGAAGTGAGGCTGGCGGCGCCGACCGGTCAGTCGCTGCGGAGAAGCCCCGGCTGGAACTGCCGATCTGAGTTTCTCCGACCCTGCTAGGATGTCCAGCCTCGAGTCCGCGTCTCCTCTCTGGTCCCGATGTCCGACATCCTCACCTCGCCGCGCCGCTCCCGCTTTGGACGGGCCACCGGGTTCAGAATGCTGGGCATCGGAGCCGCAGTGCCCGGGCGGGTGGTGACCAACGCAGATCTGGCGGGGCTCGGCTGCGATCCGCAGTGGATCGTCGAACGGTCGGGGATTCGCGAGCGTCGCCACGCTCCGCCCGAGATGGCCACCAGCGACCTCGCCGCAGCCGCCGGGGCCGCCGCGATCGGCCGTGCAGGGATCGATCCGGCCAGCATCGATCTGGTGGTTCTCGGCACTTTCACGCCCGACATGTGCATCCCATCGACCGCCTGCATCGTGCAGGAGAAACTCGGCCTCGATGCGGCGGCGATGGATGTCACGGCCGCCTGCGCGGGGTTCGCCTATGCGCTCGTGACCGCCGCAAACTTTCTCGCCGCCGGCTCGAGCAGACTGGCCCTCGTCATCGGGGCCGACACGAATTCCCGGGTGGTCGATCCGAACGACATCAAGACCTGGCCCCTGTTCGGTGACGGCGCCGGTGCGGTTCTTCTCGGCCACGGCGACCCGTGCCCCGGCACCGATTGCGGCCTGCTCTCCTTCGCACTCGGGTCTGATGGCCGCGGCGCCGGCCTGCTGGCCTGCCCGATGAGCGGCTCGCGGCAGCCGATCAGTGCCGAAGGGGCCGCCCGCGGGGAGCAGTTCATGCGGATGGACGGCCGGGCTGTATTCAAATGGGCGATCCGGCTGGCCGAGGAGAACATCCGTCAGGTGGTGGCCCGTTCGGGGCTCGGGCTCGACGCCATCGACCTCTTCATCCTGCATCAGGCCAATGCCCGGATCATCGAGGGGGCCCGCTCGGCGCTCGGCATCGCCGAAGAGAATTTCATGGTGAATCTCGATCGCTATGGCAATACATCGAGCGGATCGATCCCGCTGGCGATGAACGAGGCCTGGGAGTCTGGCCGAATCGGGCCCGGCAGCACGGTCGTCGTCTGCGGATTTGGCGGTGGACTGGCCTGGGGCAGTGCCGTCTGGAAGCTCTGATGGAACACCTCTCAGATCCACAACACGGGGAATTCGATGAGCGATTCCAAGGCTGAAAAAAAACTGCCCGCCAGACGGGATGTGCCCGTTGCCGACACCTGGGACCTGTCGAGCCTGTTTGCATCCGATGCCGATTGGGAGACGGCACTTGCCGAATGGGAGGGCCGGATCAAGGGGTACGAAGCCTTTGCCGGAACGCTTGGCTCGTCGGCGGAGCGACTGGCCGAATGCCTGGAATTTGACATCGAGATGGACCGGGCCGGAGACCGGATCGGCACCTATGCACACCTCCGGGCGAGCGAGGATCAGGCCGCGGCCGACGCCCAGCGGATGACCGGCCGATTTCAGCATGTCGCCACCCGGGCTGGCGAGAAGGCGAGTTTCATCCGCCCGGAGATCATGTCGATCCCGCCCGCCACGCTCGCGGCCTGGATCGAACTGCCGCCGCTCGCGGCCTGCAGGCTGCTGATCGAGCGGATCGTGCGGACCCGGCCGCACGTGCTCTCGGAGCCTGAGGAGCGGCTGCTGGCGATGCAGGGCAGTTTCGCCGGCACGGCAGGCCGGGTGTTCCGTCAGTTGACCGATGCCGACATGAAGTTTGGCAGTATTGTCAACGGCGGCGGCCAGCGGGTGGAACTCTCCAACGCCACCTTCACCACGCTCCTTCACGACAGTTCGCGGGATGTTCGCAAGACGTCGTTTCATCAGTTCTACGACCAGTATCAGGCCCATGCGAACACGCTTGCCGCCACGCTCTCTGGATCCGTCGAGCGGGACGTTTACGCGGCCAGGGTGCGGAATCACCCGACCGCGGTCGAGGCCGCCCTGTTTGCCGACAATGTGCCGCCTGCCGTCTATGACCAGTTGATCGACGCGGTGCGGGCGAATCTGCCGGTCGTCCACCGGTATTACGACATCCGTAGGCGGATCATGGGACTCGACGAGATCCACCACTACGACTGCTACGTGCCCCTCGTGCCCGAACTCGAGCGGACGCACAGCTGGGACGAGGCCGTGAATCTGGTCTGCGAGTCGCTCGCTCCCCTCGGGCCCGAGTACTGCAGCCGTCTGAAGCGGGGCCTGGCGGGCCGCTGGTGCGACCGCTATCCGAACGCGGGGAAGCAGTCGGGTGCCTTCAGTTCCGGTACCTACGATTCCGACCCCTACATCCTGATGAACTATCAGGACGACGTGATTGAGCACGTCTTCACACTCGCCCACGAGGCGGGCCATTCGATGCACACCCGGCTTTCCGCCGACGCCCAGCCCTATCAGTACTCGGGCTACACGATCTTCGTGGCCGAGGTGGCGAGCACGTTCAACGAGCAGCTCCTGACGCGGAAGCTGCTCGCCCGCGCGGCATCGCCCAAGGAACGGGCCGCGATCATCGTCCGCGAGATCGATTCGATCCGGGCCACGATCGTCCGCCAGACGATGTTCGCCGAGTTTGAACGGAAGACGCACGCCTCGGCCGAGGCGGGGGAGCCGCTCACGCTGGAGCGGTTCCGGTCGATCTACCGGGAACTTCTCGACGCCTACTTCGGACCCCGGTTTACGGTCGACACCCAGTTGGAACTCGAGTGTCTGCGGATTCCCCACTTCTACAACGCCTTCTACGTCTACAAGTATGCGACCGGCCTGTCGGCAGCGATCACGCTGGCCCGCAAGGTCTCGGAGGGAGGCGCGGCCGAACTTCAGGCCTACATGGCATTTCTGCGGGGGGGATGCTCGAAATGGCCTCTCGATCTGTTGCGGGATGCCGGTGTCGATCTCGAAAAGCCCGAACCGGTCGCCACGGCCTTGGGCCAATTCGGCAGACTGGTCGACGAACTGGAGACTCTGCTCTGACCGCGTGCCATCATGAATGACGTCATTTTCAAGGTCGTGGTCGTCGGCCGTCCGAATGTCGGCAAATCGAGCCTGTTCAACTGGCTGGTTGGGAAGCGGATCGCGATCGAGGATCCGACCGCGGGCGTGACCCGCGACCGGCTCGTGCAGCGGATCGATCTCGACGGCCGGATCGTGGACCTCGTCGACACCGGCGGCATGGGCTTCGACGACCCCGACGGGCTCACCGGCCAGATCGATCGCCAGATCGAGGCCGGCCTGTCATCTGCCGCGCTCGTGGTATTCGTGGTCGAGGTCCGCAGCGGACTCCTGGCGGCCGACCGCGACGTGGCGGCCCGGCTGAGAAAGTCGGGGGCCAGCGTGCTGCTGGTCGCCAACAAGGCCGACGATCCGAAGTTCGACGTTCAGGCCCACGAGTTTGATGCCCTCGGATTTGGCGAGCCGGTCGTCGTGAGCGTGAGGCAGAACCGCAACCGGGACGACCTCGTCGAGGCGATTCTCGAGCGGCTGCCCGAGGCCTGGCCCGAGGAGGCCGAGCAGGCAGAGCTTCCCGAGATGAAACTGGCGATCGTGGGCCGCAGAAACGTCGGCAAGAGCAGCTTCGTCAACGCGCTTGCCCACGAGGAGCGGGTGATCACGAGCCCCGTTGCCGGCACGACCCGCGACAGTGTCGACGTTCGCTTCGAGGTCGACGGCCACTCGTTTCTCGCCATCGACACCCCCGGATTGCGGCGTGCCAAGAGCCGCAAGAGCGACATCGACTTCTACTCCACCCATCGGGCCCAGCGGAGCATTCGCCGGGCCGACGTGGTGCTGCTTTTCTTCGACGCCACGGAGCCGATCGGAAAGGTTGACAAACAGCTCGCCGAGGCGGTGGTCGACGGCTCGAAACCGGTCGTGCTCGTTGTCAACAAGTGGGACCTCTACGCGGGTGATGTGAAGCAGAAGGAGTGGGTCGAATACCTCCGCGAGACGTTCCGCACGATGCCCTGGGCTCCGGTGGAATTCGTCACGGCGACGAGCGGCCGCAACGTGAAGGCGGTCGTCGACACGGCCCAGCGGCTCTTTCGCCAGAGCCAGACCCGCGTGCCGACTGCGAAGCTGAATACGATCATCCGCGGGGCGATCGAGGCCAACCAGCCGCCGGCAGACACCCGCGGCCGGCCGGTGAGGATCTTCTACGCCACGCAGGTCGAGACCGGACCGCCGACGATCGTGCTCTCGACGAGCGCCCCGAAGAGCGTCTCGGAACCCTATCGCCGCTACCTGCTCGGAGTCCTCCGCAAGCACACCCCGTTCCACGAGGTGCCGATCAAACTCCTGGTCCGCGGCCGCACCGTCGATGAGCCCGGCGAGTAGGGCTGGCGGCCGGTTTCCATCCACCGTGGCCAGAGGGTATTCTGACCTTTTTGGGGATCGACTCTCGCCGCCATTTTCTCAGATGGAGCCCGCAACCATGAATCCTTCCGCCCGTGTCTCCCGCCGTGACGCCCTTCGTGCCGCTGGCGTCGTTGGCGGCGCGATCGCCGCGATGCCTGCCGTGCACGGCCAGACTCCCTCGAGCGACGTGATCCGGGTAGGCCTCGTCGGCGCGGGCGGCCGTGGCTCGGCCGCGCTCCAGCAGACCATGTCGGTGCCCGGCTCGAACGTGAAACTGACGGCGGTGGCCGACGCATTCGAGGACCGGATCAAGGCCGCCCTCAAGGCGGTCGAGCCGATGAAGGACAAGATCGATTGCCCGGAGGAACGGCAGTTCAAGGGGCTCGATGGCTACAAGCAGGTGCTCGAGCACTGCGACATGGTGATTCTCGCCACGCCCCCGGGGTTCCGTCCGTTCCACTTCGAGGAGGCGGTCAAGGCGGGCAAGCACGTGTTCATGGAAAAGCCGGTCTGCATCGACAGTTTCGGCGCCCGGCTCTGCCTCGAGGCGGCCAAGATGGCCGACGAGAAGAAGCTCAAGGTCGTGGTCGGCCTGCAGCGTCGCTACGACGAGAAGTATCGCCAGACAGTCGCCCGAATCCGCGAGGGGCTCGCCGGCGACATCATCGGCGGTCAGGTCTATTGGAATGGTGCGGGCATCTGGTACCGCGATCGCAAGCCCGACACGACCGAGATGCAGTTTCAGGTCAACAACTGGTACCACTTCAACTGGCTCTGCGGCGACCACATCTGCGAGCAGCACGTCCACAACATCGATGTCGCCAACTGGGTGCTCGACCGGCTCCCCGAAACCGCCTACGGCGTCGGTGGAAAGCAGCTCCGTAGGCCGAAGCAGCCCAGCGAGATCTACGACCACCACTCGGTCAACTTCACCTACCCAGGCGGCGTCCGGATCAGCAGCCAGTGCAGGCAGTTCCCCGGCGGTGACGGCCGGGTCAACGAGGAGTTTCAGGGCACGAAGGCGGCCGTGAAAATAGGCGAGATCAAGGACTACTCGGGCAAGGTGCTCTGGAAGTACGAAGGCAAGGGCGAGAATCCCTATCAGGTCGAGCATGACGAACTGCACGACGCGATCCGCAACGACAAGCCGCTCAACAACGCCTCCTACGGCACGACGTCGAGTTTTTCGGCCGTACTCGGCCGGCTCGCGACCTACTCCGGCAAGCAGTGGAACTACAAGGACGCGATCGACCTCGATTACCGACTCTTTCCCGAGTCGGTCGCCTGGGATTCGACGCCGCCGGTCGTGCCGGACAAAGATGGCGACTATCCGCCCCCGATGCCCGCGACCTTCAAGGTGACCTCGACCACGAAGCCGACCGTGTCATGATCGTCGGCGTTCCGAGGGAGACGAAGCGGGACGAGTATCGGGTGTCGATGCTGCCGGTGGGTGTCGAGGAACTCGTCCGGACAGGGCACCGCGTGATCGTGCAGCGGACCGCTGGCGCGGGCTCCGGCCTGACCGATGACGCCTACGCGGCCTGTGGGGCCGATCTGGTCGAGTCGGCAGAGGAGGTCTTCGGCGCGGCCGATCTCGTCGTCAAGGTCAAGGAGCCGCAGTCGCCAGAGCTGTCGCTGCTGCGGGCCGGTCAGACGCTCTTCACCTACCTTCACTTCGCCGCCGATCGGCGGCTGACGGAGGGTTTTCTGGCCACCGGGGCTACCGGTATCGCCT